>JACKAM010000002.1:0-335284 GCA_020635075.1 Pseudobdellovibrionaceae bacterium
CCAGCATTTTCATCGGTTGCCAATGTACCCAGCCGGGATATTTCTCCACCAGTGCTCGACAGCGAACCTCATCCAAGCCCACCAACACCACGGCCACACCCAAAGACTTGAGTTTTTCAATAAGACCTTCAACGAGAGACATCGGCAAGGAGCGAATGGGATTTGAAGCCTCAGAGGCTAACACGGCCACGCCCTTATCTTGAGAGCGAATCTTTTCCACCAACTGAGTGATTTGACTATCGAGCTGGACCTTGGCCATCGACGGACGCCCAATTTCTGCCAATCCAATGGCCTCACCTACAACCAAGTAGTCTTGGACAATGTGATCCACGGGGCGCTTGTGAACCTGGGTGTTGTAGTAGCTCAAGTACTTGATCCGGCGCACGAGGTTGACATATCTACCCACCTTTCGCTGTGCCTTGATTTTTTTGATGAGCTTTCGACTGGCGCGAGAAGAATCCAAATCTACAATCAGATCATAAACCTGATGTTGGATATCGCCTTCTCTCACCTCCCTAATACCTGCCTCTCCAGCCAATAACCCGGAAAAAACGGGACGCACCAGTACATCCACCGAACCCCATTTGTCGGCTGCCGCACGAATCACACCCATGGACGAAACCACGTCACCCATGTTCGCTGTGTGAATAAACAAAACCTTCACATCCACCTCTTGTGAAGGTCGTTCTACCTCAATTTACCTGGGCAATCTCGAAGAAAATCTTATCCCTTATGTAAGATGCCGCGGAGCACCCACACGAAGATGCTCCTAGCTAGTAGGAGAGACTCTGCAAGGCTGTCATCGACAGAACATCAGGCCAGTATATGAGCTTTCTGATGTTGCCATCCATTTGATCAGTGAGCGACGGCCCTTCGCCCAAAGAAAAGTAGGCAATTCCTGTGAGTGGTGTGTAGGCCGTGCCCGTGTACTTGTCGTATCCATTTATAGCCGCCTGGAACTGATTGGGCTGAAAGGAAATGGCCAACCTCTCGGCACCCATACCTTTTGAGGTAGGAGCCAAGGTCTGATCGACAATTGAAGAGGACGATTGGTTCACCAACATGTTGGCACCACCTGAGACTCCACCTTTGACTCGTAAATAATCGGCACCACCACCGCTGGACTGATCGATGTTCAAGATGGTCCCCATCTTGGTGGTGTGGTCACCCGGATTGTAGTATTCCAACAAGATCGTTGAGGTAAAAGGATTCGAGAAGAAAGCAGGCCCCGGCGTGGTCAGGTTATCCGCTACACGCCCCATGGCACTTCCTGATGTGGCCACATAGGATGTCGGATACTTGCGCTTATTGATTTCCATTTGCGCACCCCACACATAAATGGAACCCAGTGCCGTGGGACTGAAGCTGGTGGCCGAAGTCGCGGGCATAATCCAAGCCGTCATCGTATTGGTGGTTGTTTTGGTGTGGGTAATCCAAACCCGGAACCAACCATTGGGGAGTTTTTCTACTCCGTGGGGCTTACTGGTGTTGTTGGTCGTCACATTGGCCAAATCCACAAAGAGGTCTGAGTTGGAAACTCCAGCCTCTTGCATGGTGATCCCCATAATTGTGGAAGTATTTGCTTTTACGTAGACTGAGAACACCAAAGTCGTGCCAGCTGCGTGTCCGGTAAAGTTGTTATAAAAGAGCTTATCGTTGTTTGAGGCATTCTTGTTGGTGTCTTCGATAAGGTAGGCTGTTGTCGTTCCATCAGGAGCAACAGTTGCATTCGGAGTGATATCCGGATCGTAAGCAAAGTTGAGCCATGCGGCATTATCAAAGGCCGTGCTATAGGCAAACTCGTTAGTTGTCACTCCTTCAATCAATAAACCTCTGGGAGCACAAAAGCGTGGCTGAGTCGGATTTAGACAATCGCCTGGGTCATAATCCCATCGCGGCACATTGGCCGATGCGGTGACCAAAATGCCATCGGAATCGTAATGGTAGGCTGGTCCACCACGGGTCAGCCCAAAGCCTGGAGGAAAACTACTGAAAAAATCAAAGTAGGTGCTTGCAGCCACAGGAGTGATGTTGAGATCTACCGTGGCGCCATCGGCGTCAGTAATTCGCGCTATTCCCGGAGCCCCCGTTGGTGTGTAAACTCCGGTTACCCCGTTTACCGTACCCCCGCCACTTACCATGGCATAATTCAAGGGCGGTGTGCCTCCCGTAATGGCCCAATTCAAATCAATGGGTGCCGTAACATCCGTTTTAATATTGGTTTCTAATGCCACTAGCGGCTGGATACCGACGGGGTAATCGCCAAAGTGGCGGGTGGCGGCACTTGAAAAGTAGTGTCTTCCACCACCATCGTCCCGATATGGACAAACCATCACGCCAGTCGAATTGACCTGGCTGTGATGGAGGTTGTTGATCACCAGACTGTTAGTGCCCGTTGTACCCGCGTGGGACATTTCGGCCGCAGCCCGATGACAATCGTAACCCTCGTTCATGCGGTACATCTCAAGATCTGACCAACTGGCCATGCCGCTACGGTAAAAAACAGCCACTCCATGTATGCCATTAGCACCATCCACAACGCCGGGTAAAAGATCCCAGTTAAGAGTCATCTGCTTGCCCGTCACACTGTATGTCCCACTTAAATAGCCAGGATGATCCTCGCTTGTCAGCGGAGGAATGATGCGGAAGGGCCCCATAAAGCCACTGTGCGAATTCCTCTCCTGATCGAAGTAGGTCTCTTCAAAGTGGAGCTTGGTCAAAAACTTGTCGGCTGGGTTGGAGCAAAAGCCGGATTTGTCCTTCCCCCCAGCAATCCGACTGAGCTGAGTGTTGTCCACGGTGCTACCAAAAAAGTACATAGTGTTGGTGCAGCTTGAGTCCTGACAAATCCTCTCAAGGGCATCTCCAGCCGTGTTACCACCGCTATTATCATGGTCAATCACGCGATAAAGAATACTGGCCCAATCAAAGCCCGTGTAACAGGCATAGTGACTGGCCGTCGCGCCAGGACCAAACCACCCCAGGAATACCTCATCGGGACCATGATAGTCTCGAGACTCATCTACAATAAAATTGCTGCCATTATGGGTGGCATGGACGTTGTAAGTCTGATCGGGCACAGCGACTTGCATCACCCTATCCGAAACCAGAGCTGGCATCGAACTCAATGAGACATCGGCAAATAGAATCTGTCCGCTTGGCTCCATCACGTAGGTCAGCGGCACGTCATCAAGAATATGAAAGTCAAACCATCCGTTAATGATCTCGGAAAAGTCGACAATCATCTTTGGTTTGCCGGGAGGCTTATAGTAAGCTGCTGCCTTGCCCGTTGGCCCTGATGTTGCTGTTGTCAGGTAACGACCTGAAATCTGTCCCTCACGACTTGAGGAGCTCAAAGCAAGGACCTCAACCTCAATTTCCTTATCTCCACTGAGGTCCACCAGTTGATCCCCATAATTAAAACTCATGGTCTCTAGTGTGGTGTTTTCATATATCGCCAAGACCTGAACCAAGCGGCCATTGCCCTTGGGAACAAAGAGCTCAAAAGGCCCTGTGAGTCCAGTACTTCCCGGGCATTCGTGGCAGTGGTGCTCAAAGATGCCCACGATAGGATGCTGAATTCCTTCTCCAGTCACATTGACCATCACCCGGGTCAAAATTTGTGTGCTGGTCGCTCCAACCTGTTGGCTTGGGAGATCAACCTGAAATGCCGCGGTATGGGAAGGCACCTTTCGATCACAGGCAAGAACTGCCAAACACAAGGAAATTGAACAGGAGATACGAAAAAAGGCGTACATCGAAATCACCCTCGGAACTGGAGTTGACGTTCATACGGTATAGACTCTTTTCGGCCCCTCGACCCATGTCCTGAACGATTTGGCCCTCCCAATCTGAGAATAATGGTCGTTCTTCGTGTGGCGGAATGTGTCGATTGCTCATGGCTACTACCATTCTCGAATCGAGCCAAGGGAGCGACAGGAGCTGTTGACTCAGCCCCATATCAAACTGAGAATAGGCCTCTGGAAGCATGATCATGATAATGATATCGGCAACCTGAAAGGACAGGCCATGGGATTACTTCTCAAACAGATCTTTCAATTTATCAAACTGCTTAACTCTGAAAATGGCACCAACCAAATTGCCGCAGGCATCGCAGCTGGATTTGTATTGGGCATGACCCCGGCCCTATCACTGCAGACGATTTTAGTCTTCGTCTGCATTTTCTTTTTCCGCATTCAGGCGGGAGCGGCCATGGTGAGCGCTGGATTTTTTGCCTTTGCGGCCTTCCTTTTGGACCCGGTTTTTGATCAAGTTGGGCGGGTCATTCTGGAAATCGGCGGTCTCCAGGGACTATTCACCACTCTTTACAATATGCCAATTATTCCTTTTACCCGTTTTAATAATACAATCGTTATGGGATCGGGAGTGGTCTCGATCACTCTTGCCCCTGTCATTTTTGTATTAGCCCGAATCCTGGTGGCCAAATACAGGGAGACGGTTCTCGAACGCTTTAAACAAACCAAAATCTGGAAGGCTGTTAAGGCCACTTCATTTTACAAGTGGTACTACAAGTATGATGAACTTTACAGGTAACTGAGCCTTCACTGACGACTCTAAAATTTCTGCAACCTGAATAATTAAGCGAGAACTTCATGACGAACGAAATATCAGAAACAACAAAGAAGCCCAAGAAAAAAGGACCCATTCGCTTTGAGGCAATCATTCCCGTTGTCATTGTCTGCGCATTGACAGGTCTTTACTTTTCATTCTTGTTTGATTCCAATCTGCGCCACCTCATTGAGTTTGGAGCCACCTATGTCCATGGTGCCGAAGTCAATGTGGGCAGTGTACGCACCAGTGTTTTAGGTGGTTCATTTAGCCTTAAGGGCTTACAAGTGACCGACAAGGAAGATCCAAACAGAAATCTCGTTCAGATTGGTGAAATCCGGTTTGGCCTCTTGTGGGATGCTCTTTTGAGAGCCAAATTCGTAGTCGATGAGGCCACAATTGATAATATCCAGGCCTATTCTCCGAGAAAGCGCCCGGGACGGATCATTCCCAAAACTGAATCTGCTGGCAAAAGCCAGGCGTTGGCAAAACTGGAATCCGGTGTTCTGGATCAGACCAAAGAGGATTATGAAGGCAACGTTCTAGGAGATTTGGCCCACATTGTTGAAGGTGCTGACCCTAAAGACCAAGCTCAAAGTGTTGAAGATGAGCTCAAAGCCAGCATTCGCATGAAAGAGCTTGAAACCACACTTAAAGAAAAGCAGAAGGCCTGGGACGAACGGTTGAAGTCCCTGCCGAAGAGCGAAGAGTTGAAGGATTTTGAGCGTCGCCTCAAGGCCGTTAAGGTCGATACCAGCGATCCGAAGAAATTTGCAGCATCATTAAAGGAAATCAAAGCTCTCAAGGAAGAGGCTGACCAGAAAATCAAATTGGTCAAAGATACCAGCAGCAATCTTGATAGTGACCTCAAGATGATGGACCAATCCTTTAAGGAGTTGGACGATCTCGTAAAGCAAGACATTAAAGACTTGGAGAATCGATTCAAAATTCCAAACATGGACATGGGGGACTTCTCAAAGAAGTTGTTTGGTAAGATGTTTGCCGACAAGTTAGTCACCCTCAACAAGTATATGGCCATTGGCCGAGAATACATGCCTCCTAAGAAGACGGCTGAAGAAAAAGCCGCTCAGGAATCAGAAAAGCTCGTACCCACTCCCCGCGGTACCGGCAAAAACTACAAGTTCCCGGTGACAAAAGGCTATCCTCTGTTTTGGCTTAAGAAAGGGAGAATTAGCTCTGAGCCAGGCCAAAGCGAATACAGCGGCAAGATCGAAGGTGAGATTCGCGATGTCACCTCCAACCCGGTGCAACTGGGCCGACCGACGGTGGCCACGGTCAAGGGGGACTTTCCCAAACAGCAGATCTATGGATTTGATGCCCTCATCACTTTGGATCATACCACCGAAAACCCCAAAGATGAGATTCGGGCGACGGTGGGTTCTTTCCCTGTCGGTGTCCAGAAGATTTCGGATTCAAATGACGTCAAGTTTCTGATCAACAAATCTCAGGGCCATAGCAAAATCACCGCCATCATGGAGAAAGAGCAGATGAAGGTATGGGTCAATAATTCATTTAAGGAAATGGATTACGACATCGATGCCAAGTCGGGAACGGTTAAAGAAATTCTCACTAATGTTATGGCCGGAATTCCTGAAATCACTGTCGATGCCAAAGCTTCAGGAACATGGAGCAAACTAAACATGAGCCTGCGCTCCAATCTAGGAGAGGAACTCTCCAAAGGATTCAAGAAGCAAATTCAGGCCAAGATTGATGCCGCCCGCGCCAAGCTCAAGGCCATGGTCGATGAAAAGATCGGTGCCGAAAGAGCTAAACTCACCGCGGAGTTCGACAAGATCAAAGGCAAAATCAACAAGGACGTGGATCGCGCCAAAGGCCAAGTTGACGGAGCCAAGAAGCAAGCTGAAGATCAGCTTGCAGGCAGCAAAAAATCGGCTGAGGACGGTCAAAAGAAGAAGGTTGAAAAGGAAGGCAAAAAGCTTCTTAAAGACCTGAAAAAGAAACTTAAATTCAAATAGTAGGGATGAGAAATGAAGATTCACATTCGTGAGGTCGATCGCAACAACCCGAACGAAGTGGATCTTATTGTTGGCCGCTGTATGGAAACAGTGCTGGAGACCGTCCCTGAGTTTAACAATGACCCTATGATGGCCCGGGATGCCCTTCCTAATTTCACATTCGAGGAAATGAAATCCATGATTTTGGGCGCCACCCATGATCCTCATCACAAGATAATCGTCGCGAGTGCCATGGATGGGGAAATGATGGGACATTCAATTTTCTCCATCAAAAAAGACAGTGATGGATTCACATACGGAAGCTTTTTCAGTCGCTATATTGCCCCTGAGCACCGTCGCATGGGTTTGGCTTCGAGGCTGCTAGAGGAAGCAGAAGGGTGGATGAAGGAAATGGGGGCCCAGTACTCCCAAGCTCAAACCCACGTCAAAAACTACAAGCTGCAAAACCTGTTTAGAAAATTTGGCTATAAGGTGACAGGTCCCAAAATGGCTAAATGGCCCTACTATGAACTCAAGAAAGACCTTTTAGGTTCTGACTAATCGTTGCGGCGATTGACGTCCTGAATGATGGCCACAGAAAGTCCAATAGACACAATTCCCGAAATCAAGCTGACCCAGGTTAACGAACGTTCCACTGAGATCTTAAGTGGGATGTGGACCACATCCTCACTCTGTACCGGAGGAATGGTGGCCGTACCAATAAGAATCTTCTCCATGTCTACCATCATCACAGAGTAGCCCTTGTCATCTCGCCTTCTGACAGAGACCTCGCCCAGGTCAGCCTTCTCCATGGCACCCCCGGCGTAGGCAATCAGCTGAGCCAGGTCAGTTCCCATCGGTACATGGTAAACACCCGGCTTATTGACGCCACTGACTAAATGAACCGAGATGAGAGGTTTACCTAACTCTCGGCCAACAAAAAACTCACTGGCTACTGCCGAAACCGTCGGCGGCGCTGCCATGGGGTTTACCACCTGAGCCACTGCTCCTGGGAGCTGGGCGAAGACAAAGAGAATTGAAAGACCTATTTGCGAAACACGTCTTGTTGCTTTCATGAGTCAGTCCCTGTTGAATCAAGTTGCTGAGTGTTCTCTGTGGCTTTCTGCGAACCTACTTCAAATCCAAATTTTTTCATAAACTGCTGTCCGCGCTGATCATCTGAATAGAAGGAGACTCCCCACGGGTCGCCGTTATCGTTCTTCTGTACCCGGTGACTAGCCACGAGTTGATAGAAATCAGCAATAATTGCGTCCCGAACTGAGATGGACTTCGACTTGGGGCTTTCGACGACAATGATGGAATAGGCTCCAATCATCTTGAGTTGGCCATTGGGGTGGTGACACTTGATGAATTCAGAGAAGTCTTGAATGAACTCCTGAACGCGAACAATACCCCGCTGTTGAAGTTCCTTGTAGTAAGGCATCAGATCGTAGACCACCGAGCGGAAACTCTCAGCATCCAGGATGACGTTGTTCTTGATCGGCAGATTCTGGGCAATCAAAGTCTGACTGTAAGACGAAACCTGGCGGGCCTGTTTGTACTCCATCAGGTATACGGAGCCAAGGACCACAAGTAAACCTGTCATGGATAGAGCAATGACCCCCAAGACCATCAACGGCTCGTCGAGGTGACGGAGAATCAATGCGGTTAACCCGCAATAGGCCGTCGCGATAAAAAGAACTGCTAAGGCTTGTGGTACCTTAAACCCCAGCTTCATAAGTTTGTGATGGACATGGTCGTGATCACCCTTCATTAGAGACGTGCGACTGCGAATCCTTCTGGCTATTGACAACAGAGCGTCCATTTCCGGTAAGGCCAAAAGAAACAATGGCACCAAAAGGAAATGCCAGGCAGGGGTCACAAGAGGAATAGGCAGTGTCGCCCCCATTGCGGCCAGAAAAAATCCCAAAAAAGTGGAGCCACTGTCTCCAAGATAGATGCGAGCCGGAGGCCAGTTGAAAAACAGGAATCCCATGCAACCACCCATCACAGCAAGTGAGCTCAATCCGGGACCTGATAGGCCAAACAGCAGAACAAAAAAACCACAGACGATCATGGAAAACCCGGCGGCCTCACTATCCATTCCATCGATCATGTTAAGGGCGTTAATAATCCCTAGCATCCAAAAGGCCGAGATTCCAATTGCCAAGGGTTCCCATACCCCTAGCTTGCTGAGAAGCAGGGACTCAGAGGGAATCACATAAAACCAAAGGGCGACAGCCAAAAGCTGTCCCGCCAACTTCTGCTTGGCTTTCAACTCACGGACATCGTCCACAGCTCCAGTTAATATCAAGGGTAAGCCTGCAAGAAGAACGATCTTGAGGTCACTCAAATGAAAGACGTAACCGGCCATTCCCACAGCGAGGTAAGAGGGAACTCCACCCAACAGAGGAACTCTGCGCCGCTTTTTGCGGCGGAAGTCCACACCCGATAGCCAACCTCGGGACTTGGCCACATGAATAGTGACAAAGTTCAGAGCCAACGAGGCTAAGGTCGAGACCATTAATATAGAAAATGCCTGGTGCATTCCGGATTCCATCAGTTCCTTATCGAATGATTCCCCCCCTGAGTGAAGTCGAGGAACTATATTATGAATGTGCGAATGGTCAAAACGAGCTACCATAATTGGTGATGAACCACTCCCCTCGACCAACAGTGAGTATTGTCATCCCGGTTTATAACGCCGAGGACTATCTTGTTGAAACTCTAGAGAGCCTTCTTGCCCAGACATATACCAAGGTCGAGATCCTTGCTGTTAATGACGGATCATCAGATGGTAGTTCAGAAATACTGCAGAGGTACTCTGAGCAGGTGCGAGTTTTCAGTCAAGCTAATGCCGGTCAAGCTGTAGCCCTCAACAAAGGCTGGTCGATGGCCTCAGGCGAGTTATTTGGGTACCTGAGTGCCGACGACATCCTTAAACCCGGTGCCATTGAAACTCTTGTCCATTCTCTATTAAACGAATCGGACATAATTGGGGTTTATCCCGATTACGAGCTGATCAACGAAAAAGGACAAGCCATCAAAGAAGTCCACGCTCCTGAGTTTTCCCTCGAAGATCTGGTGATAAAAGGCATCTGCCAGCCCGGTCCGGGGGCGATTTTTAAGCGAGATGCTTATGAAAGAACTGGAGGTTGGAATCCGGCTTTACGACAATTACCTGATTATGACTTCTGGCTGAGACTCACCCGCTTTGGCGAATTGAAGCGAGTTCCACAAACTCTCGCAGGCTTTCGCGTCCACGAGGGCTCGCAAAGCTTTGCTCCGTCGACACCTGCTAAGGCGGAAGAACCTTGGCAGGTGATGACCCAGTATTTTCATCAGACTTCCGGCCTCAGAGAGAGCCTTAAGCCAAAAGAGGATTTGGCCCTTGCCCACGCACATCTGCTCTCAGCCCGACTTCACTGGAGATCGGGAAGAAAACTGGACGGAAATCGCCACCTCTATGCCTCAATTCAACACTCTCCGGCTGCCTTTTTTTCGCCCCTTGGTTTTAAACGCTTTTTAAGTGGTTGGTTGGGCCGATATCGATACCAAATCCAACATCGCATTGGCAAAAACTAGTTCGCCGTACCCAGCAATTCCGTATAGGGATCGATCTGATTGATCAGGGTCAGTTTTCTATCCAGGTATCGATTCATGGCTGATCGATAGGCTTCCCATTCGGACTCGTTTTTCGGGATCATTCTTTCCAGAGCCGTCACATAGCCCTTGTAGTGATCCCCCTGAACAACGACTCCGGCACCTTCTCTATCCATGTCACTCCAAGGAGTTTTGTCGGAGATCAAAGGTACACATCCGGCCTGCAGAGCCTCAAGGATGATGTGTCCAAAATTTTCACCTCGGGTTGGCAAAAACAAGACGTGGTACTGAGAAAGAACAGAAATGACTCTATCGGCGGAGACCACCCCTCTGTACTCCACCCTGTGCTGTTTCGACAAGGCATGGGCCTGCTCCATACAAGAGGCGAAATACCCGGCATCCTTATTTTCGCTGAGGGGCCCGTAGATATCCAATGTCACTGGTGTACTGATATGAGCTAAGGCCTCTATAACTGTTTCCAAATTCTTCATTGGCGTAATACGGGAGAGAAATACCATCTTTAATTCTCCCGGCTCCTTCCTGATAGCCCCGATTTCCTCGTCGATCCCTATCCAAATCAGATCGGAGGCCACCCTGACCTCAGGTTCCAGGTGGTGAATGCTGAGAAAATTCAATATGTCTTTTTTCTCCAGCTCACTGCTTGCCTGAAACACAACACCATCATAGAGACCGACAATCGAGGCTAACCAGAGGAAACAGCTTTTTTTGAAACCACGAATTCTTCTAGCACCTGGTGACAGCTCACCGCGCACGGCTAGGATGACCCGGGAGTCTGGCACTAGATTAAGCCGCCTCATGATTAGATATTTTATTGAAAACTTCCATGAGAACAGGGAGTTCAAATAGACAACATCAAATCTCTCTTCCCTGAGACGATCCACCCATGAAAAGAAACCCGAATGTAGAGAATCCAGATAGTCAATATCGAGATTCTCGTCCTTTCTGGTCGCAACCATCGCTTCTTCAGCGAAGACCTGGGACTCTCCCCAGTCATGATTTCGAGTCCATATTGTGAAGTGATAGTGCAATTTAAGAAAGCGAGTCATTGCCTGCAAGGAGCGCACCGGGCCGCCCGCTCTATAGCCAGGAAGAAAATAATCACAGAGAACAAGAACACGGGGTTTTGCCAATTATTATTCTAAAAGGAAGCGGATTCCTTCTCCTCCATAATACCTCGCCAATCACGCAGGCCAAAAAAGTACACAGCCATGGCGTAAATAATGCCAAAGTGTATATTGAGTTCCTCACTGTGAACAAAATAGATAAGAAGCCAGGCTAAATAAGCTCCCAGCAAAAAGAATACGCGTGGTCTTCCGGTTCTCGATCTCGTCACAATGTAGAGATAGAAGGGGAAAGCTAAAAGTAATGCCAGCATTAAAAGCCCCACCACACCCAATGAGTAGGCCACATTGATATAGAGATTCAAAAAGCTGGCCGTTGCATCTAGCTGGTTAGCGCGACTGAAAAGCAGATTGGAATGCCCGAGACCGTAACCCCACACGGGTGCCGGGTTTTCCTCCATGTATTTGTAGACATAATCACGATTGGTGGATTCTGCCCCCTTTTCCGTCAACACCGGGGCAATTCGCGTCCAGATCACTTCCACAAGATTTGTCGTGCCCTCGATGTTTCTGGAAACCATAAGAGAGAAAATCACCGAGGCGACCGCAAGCGGCACGAGTATCCGTGAGATCTTTTTGATTTCCGGTATGAGCCGCCGAACGTTAAAGGCCGCGGCTCCCAGCAGACCAACCATTGTGCTCAAAATACCGGTCAGACTGCCCGACAGTAGCATCATGGCGCCCATCAAAAGACTTGCCACCAGCCCCCGCCAGCCTTTGATACTTAAGGACATAAAAATGGGTAGAACCAACCATTGAGCCAAGTGACTGGGCTCACGAAATGATCCCATGGCCCGATGAAAGGCATAGGTAAAAACTGTGAGCTGTTCCTCACCTGAGGTTCCGACCCGGGTTCTGGGGAGCTCTGGCCAACCCTTAAGCTGGGCGACGTAAACATATCCAGCATAAAGAGCGACGATCCCGCCAATGATGGTCAGGTTACGAATTAGGAGGTTTGCTTGGTTGCGCTGTAGAAGCCAATAAGTCACACCAACCGCCGATGCAAAGGACAAAAGGTTGATGAAACGAAGTCCTACGTAAACCAGATAAGGCGTTGTCGCCTTAGGTGGCAGATAAAGACTGTAATCTTCAAGCATCATATTGGTGAGAGTTGTACCAATGGCCCAAATGAGAAAAACCATCACCACCGAAAAACCTGGAAATAGTCTCACCTGTCTACGGGCAAACAGCCAAAAGAACAAGGCCACTACACCAGTCTGTGCAAACCAAGGAATGGGCACTGGCCCGATCGCGTAAGCACCCAGAGCCTGCGCAAGCAAAAGCAGAGAAAACACATAGGTAAATTTTCGCGCACCCTTGGGTTCCGCTGTCGTGACCGGCATACTTCATATTACCAACCGAAGGATGACTTGTGAGGTTCTAGGTTCAGAGTCCCGACCTAGGTAGGGTCAGCCTTGAATAGCGGGACAGGGATCACCAGTCTTTGAGCAAATGGATTGTCGCTTTCTTTGAATATAGGCCACGACCAGAGTCTGAAGCTCTTCACAGGTAAAGGGCTTAAACAGAATATCCGCCGCTCCCATTTCCTTGGCTTTTTCCAAGGTTAGGGCCATATCTCCGGTTACAAACAAAAACTCAAAATTCTTTCTGCTGCGAATCTTCTCCAGAAACTCAAGGTTCCACCCTGAATCTGGCTGGGAGTCAGGAAGATGATAGTCGAAAAGACCGAGGTGAATCTGGTCGTCCTGGTCAATGATGGCACTAGCCTCCTTGAGGTTATAGGCCTTCTTCACCCGGCAACCCAAGTCGGAGGCGACAAATTCGGCCATGTCACAAAGACCTTCTTCGTCCTCGATAATCAGAATTTCTAAACAACAGCCATTGGACATATCTGGTTCAAATTAAAACATTTTGTTGTGCGAGCGAACAAACAAAATGAAAAAGTGGCAGAACCTCAATTGATCACTTCTTTTCTCCCTACTTTAGTCCTGCCCAAGCCCAGATCTGCACTCAGGAATAGTCTTAAAAAAACCGAAAAGATCCTGGAATTGTGCACACTTAAAATGATGTGAGAACATGAAAATAGCCATTGTCAGCCAATACTTTTTCCCTGAGACCTTCCGCATTAATGAGTTGACGGAAGAGTTGGTCAGGCGTGGTCACACAGTCACCGTATTGACCGGCCTACCCAACTATCCGAAGGGTTCTTTTTTTTCGGGGTTTGGACTCCTTCGAGGCCCATGGACCCAAGAGTATCACGGCGCACAAGTTCTCCGCATTCCACTACTCCCTAGAGGACGAGGAAAGAGTTGGCAGTTGGCCCTCAATTATCTGTCATTTGTCCTGTTTGGCTTGTTGTTTGGAGTTCAACGCCTCAAACAGCATGGGCCATTCGACTGTGTTTTTGTTTGGGCATCGTCCCCCATCACAGCAGCCATCCCAGCTATCGTTTACGGCCGAGCGACCAAATGCCCCGTCCACATTTGGATTCAGGATCTGTGGCCAGAAAGCGTCGCAGCGGTTGGGGCAACGAAAAGCTCATTGATGATTAACCTGATTGGGAAAGTGGTTAGATGGATTTATAAACGCTCTGATCTTCTATTCACCCAGTCACCCTCATTTTCCGAAAGTCTTAAGTGTTGGGGAGCAAGAGATGAACAGATTGTGTATCTTCCCAATTGGGCGGACCACCTGTTTGAGAATCCTCCGCCGCGGCTCCCAACCTCCCCAAGAGGCCAAGACGACTTTCGCGTATTATTTGCTGGCAACCTCGGTCATGCCCAAGATATGCCGACTATTCTTAAGGCGGCCGAACAACTCCCCCAAGACGGAAGCATTAAGATCATTCTTGTTGGCCAGGGGTCGAGGCGTGAGTGGACCGAGGCACAAATTCGCCAAAGAGGATTGGAAAAGGTCGTTTTTCTTCAGCCCCCCAGACCTCTCGAAGACATGCCTCAGCTTTACCACGATCACGATGTGTTAATGGTAACGCTGACACCAGACCCTCACCTCTCACGGGTGTTGCCGTCCAAAGTTCAATCTTATTTAGCGACGGGAAAGCCCATAGTTGCAGCCGGCGATGGGGAAATCGAACGCACTATTGAAAAAGCGCGCTGTGGACTTGTTGGCCCTGCTGGCAACGCCCAAAGGTTGGCGGAAAACATTCTGTCCATGGCGAAAATGAGTCCTTCTCAACTCCAGCTTCTTGGTGAAAATGGCCACAGCTACTACTGGGAGGAGTTTAGCCAGAGCAAAACCATCGACAAGTTGGTGAATACACTCAACTCGGCTGGAGTTGCACACAAGAGTAAGGAGGCCGCATGAAGATTCTCGTCCTCGGCGCTGGCGGCATGCTTGGTCATAAAATCGCGATGAAGCTAAAATCTAGTTTTGATGTCTACACCGCAACTCGACAGCCTTTCAGCCAATACGCAAAATTTGGGATTTTTGATTCGGACAAACACATTGAAAACCTAGACGTCGCCCAAGAATCAGATCTTTTGGCGACGCTCTCACAAGTTCAGCCCCAGGTTGTGATCAACGGTGTCGGAGTGACCACCCGCAAACTGGCCGCCGATCAATCTCACTTGGTCATTCGGCTCAACTCACTGTTGCCCCACGTACTCTTAAACTGGTGTCGATCCAATCGGGCTCGACTCATCCACTTTAGTACGGACTGTGTATTCTCAGGAAAAAAGGGAAACTACTCTGAAGACGACCTTACCGATGCCAGAGACCTTTATGGACTTTCAAAAATTCTCGGTGAGGTCAAAGACTCTCCGGGTCTGACCATTCGCTCCTCCATCATTGGCCGTGAACTTTTCCACAAAACGGAGCTGGTGGAGTGGATCCTTTCCCAGCGAGGGGGTCTTGCTAAGGGCTTTTCCCAAGTCTATTACTCTGGAGTTACGACCGACTACATGGCCTACTTAGTTGAACACATCCTTAAGTATCACAAGGATTTAAGTGGCATTCATCAATTGGCCAGTCCGCGAATTTCGAAACTCGAGCTTTTGGAGATGATCAATCAGGAATTTGGTCTAGGAATTCAAATCGTCCCTGATGGCAGCTATTGTTCAGACAAGAGTTTGGATGGCTCTAGACTTGCGAAAATCCTCAAAGATTCCGAAAAACCAGAGTGGAACTCCATGGTCAAGGAACTTGCCCAGGAGAACGACCTCTACGAAAGGTGGGAGAAGGATGGTCTTAAAGGATAAGGTGGTACTGGTCACCGGCGGAACAGGCAGCATGGGTAAGACCTTTGTCAAGAGAGCGCTTTCTGGCAGCGAGGGCCGTCCCCGCAAAGTCATCATTCTTTCCCGTGACGAGGCCAAGCAGCATTATATGCGGGTGGACTACCTCAATCGCAAGCATTTCACCGATGAGGTGATCTATCAGAACTTCCAACACATCCTGGAGTTTCGCATCGGCGACGTGAGGAACTACGCCGACGTTGTCTCGGCTCTTAAAGACGTGGACATTGTCATTAATGCCGCAGCTCTTAAGCAAGTTCCGACTTGCGAATACTTTCCCGATCAGGCGGTGCAAACCAACTGCACCGGAGCCAATAATATCGTGCGCGCCATTCGTGAACATGATCTCCCGGTCGAGGTGGTGATTGGTGTCAGTACAGACAAGGCCTGCAAACCCGTCAATGTGATGGGAATGACCAAAGCCATCCAAGAGAGAATCTTTATTGGCGCCAATGTGCTGTGCCAGAAGACTCGTTTTGCCTGCGTCCGATATGGTAACGTCCTAGCATCCCGTGGCTCGGTCATTCCACTGTTTCACGAGCAGATTCGTGCAGGTGGACCGGTCACCATCACTGACACGAAGATGACCCGTTTTCTCTTAAGCCTCGAAGATGCAGTGGACACCGTGTTGGCAGCCATTAAATGGGCCAATCCCGGTGAGACTTACATACCTATTGTGCCGGCGGCTAATATGGAAAACGTGGCCAAAGCACTGGTGGATAAACGGAAAATTGACATTAAGGTCACGGGAATCCGCCCTGGAGAAAAACTCCATGAATCCCTAGTGTCTGAAGAGGAGTCCTATCGCACCTACCGGAACAAGGGCTACTACGTGATCAAGCCCATGCTCCCAGAGGTGGCCGAGCGCGGATCAGACGCTACCCGTGATTTGATTGGCGAGTACTGTAGCGATGGGGATGTCTTGGACCTCAAGGGTACAAAGAAGCTTCTGGAGAAACACGATCTTCTCTACAAAGAAGAGGAGTCCGCACCGGACGAGCTCAATGAAATGATCAAGTAGTCGGGATGATTGGCAACTGAGACGGGACAGCAGGTATGAAAAAGGTCATGACAATTGTAGGCACAAGACCTGAGCTCATCAAGCTCTGCCTGGTTCTCAAAGAACTAGACAATCACACAAATCACATACTTGTTCACACTGGACAGAATTTTGACTTTGAGCTCAACGAGATTTTTTTTCAGGAACTTGGTATCCGCAAACCTGACCACTTTTTGCAGGCGGCGGGCAACACTCCGATAGAAACCATCGCTTCTGTCCTGGTGAAGACGGATCAGCTCCTCGATATCGAAAAGCCCGATGCTGTGCTCATCTATGGTGACACCAATAGTTGTCTGGCCTCGATCGCCGTCAAAAGGCGAAAAATCCCACTCTTTCATATGGAAGCCGGGAATCGCTGCTTTGACCAAAGGGTTCCCGAGGAGATCAACCGCAAAATGGTAGATCACTTGAGTGACATCAATATGCCTTTGACGGAGCACGGCCGAAAGTATCTGTTAAGCGAGGGCCTGCCACCACAGACGGTTTTAAAGACCGGAAGTTGTATGTTTGAAATCCTCAATCACTTTGAAAAGAACATTCGCGACTCCCAAGTTCTGTCAACCTTGGGTTTCAAGCCCAGAGAGTTCTTCGTTCTCAGTGCCCACAGAGAGGAAAATGTGGATCGCCCAGACAAGCTCGTTCTCCTTGGTCAGGGCCTGAATCGGTTGGTGAAAGACTTCGGATTCCCTGTCTTGTTTTCTATTCATCCGCGAACACGCAAGAGAATTGACGCTCAAAAGAGTATTCAATTGGACCCAAAGGTCATTGAATCAAAGCCTCTTGGCTTTTTCGACTACATCAAGCTTCAGCAGGAGGCCGCTTGCGTCATATCGGATAGCGGCACCCTATCGGAAGAAAGCGCCATTTTAGGCTTTCCTGCCGTTCACATCCGCGATGCCTATGAGAGACCTGAAGGCATGGAGGCAGGTGGTTTTATTCTCAGTCAGATAGATCCAGAGGGTCTTTCTCAATCTGTTCGTGCCGCCACATCTTTTGATCCTCGAAATCAAGCTCACTACGTCAATCCTGTCGCCGATTACCAAATTGATAGGGTTTCAAAAACCGTTGTAAAGATCATTCTCAGCCACATAGAATACGTGCAAAGGACTGTTTGGCGAAAAGCGTCCTGAGGACTTCAACTGGGTAATGTGGCTTGACCTATTATTTGGGAAAATTTCTGCACCTTTTTATTGAGCCCGTCTTTCACTGGTGCGCTCTTTTGCTCATCATCGCCCTCCTTAGATCTGCCTTACGTCGCTGGCTAGTGAGTGGATTTTTGGCCGCCTACATTCTTGTGGTCACCCTCACGCCACTTCCCTTTTGGCTGTTAAGAAAATTGGAGTCCATTCCCACGATACCTCCTGAATCTGTTACCCACGAGGCAGTGGTTGTGCTCGGTGGGACTTCATTTCAGTACAATAAGCAGTTTGGCCAATTCCATTTGTCTTCTTCGGCGGAGCGAAATCTGGCTGCTGTCCGATTGGTTCAGCAGGGACGGGCCAAGTATTTGGTATTGCTGGGGGCGGCTAAGGGGCATTCGGATCTCATTGAAGACGAAGGGGACTCGGTTACTCGTTATGCCAAAGAGGCTGGAATTAGTCCGAGCCATGTGATCACAGAAAAAGAATCAAGATCGACAAAGGAGAATGCCCAGGCCCTAAAGGGAATTCTCGCCGACCTCGGCATTGATAGTTTTTTCCTGATGACCAGTGCCTATCATATGGAGAGATCCACGGCCTTATTTGAAGGAATGGGCTTCACGTTTACACCCTATCCCGTGGATTACTACAACAATTACTCCTGTAAGTGGATTTGCCGGCCCGCTTGGAAAAACCTTGAGTGCTGGGAAAAGGTCATTCATGAATTCTTTGGCATTCTCTACTACAAGATTGTGCTTTAGCCTCAATCTGACTGCTCCCGCTAGGCTGCTTTTTTCGCCGTCCGAGATTTCAAGTGTTTCCGTTTGCCGGAAATGTCTTCGTAAATAAAATTGAGAATCCCAAAAATGGGTCCTTTAAAGGTTTCCCGAAGCTTTTGCAGACTAAAAATAATATCATCGCGGATAGTCGCCCTTTGGTTGGCAACAAAGATCACCGCATCTGACTCCCGCGAAAGCAAAATGGGCGAGATGTGGCCCTTCATCGGCGGGCTGTCGATTATGATAATGTCATATTCCTCCCTGAGGGCTGTCAGGAAGTTGTGGAAAACAACACTCTCCATATAATCCACGGCGTTGGCCGTAAAATGATTCGTCTCTATCAAATGGAGATTGCGCCTGACAAAACTTCTCGTGAAATTCACCCGGTCGTCTTCATTGACAATAAGCAAATCCTCGGGCTGATCGAGGTCAGAGAAATAGTGCTTGAGATCTGACTTCTCAAAGTCGCCATCGAAAAGTAGAGTCTTGAAGTCTGCCAGTGCAAAGGCATAGGCCATGTTGGCCGCGGCAAAAGTCTTTCCCTCGCCGGTATTGACACTGCACATAGCCACTAGCTTGCCCTGGTGTTCCATGGAGTCCTTCTTCAATCCCATGTCTTGCTCGATTCGAAACCTCGTATAGCGTACGGCATTGGCGTCTGCACTGTTAGAGCGCTCAGCCAAAATAATGGGTTTGGTCTTGTCGGTCAAAAGACCCACTTTGTTGGATCGGTAGAGTTCATACTCCCCGACCACTTTAACACCCATATTCTCTAGATCGTTCTTGTTACGAACCGTGGGAATCAAAATGTAGACCAAAAATAAAAACAGGACACTCATCGAGAACCCGCCGGCTGAAGCCATCACAAAGCGCCTAAGCATTCCCATGCCTGCTGGGCGACGTGCTCTTTCAGCAAAAGACATGATAATCAAATCATTGGAGCGACCCGCCTCTTGAATTTGCGTCTCCGCCAGTCGTGTTTTGAGCAAGGCATAGAGCTCCGTCGTCAGTTGGATATTGCGCTTGAGCTCTGAGACTTGCCTAAATGTCTCCGGAATTGCCGCATAGTCGCCCTGGCTGTTTTCCAATGAAGATTCACTGGCCTTGATCTCACTGGCTAGGAGCGATCGCTTTTGCTTGGTCTCGGCAATCAGTTGCTCCATCTCTTGCAAGTGCTTCCAAGGGTCCAGAGCAATTAACTGATCCTTGGATTCACGCAAAACCTTGCGGTATCCATCTAGCTCGGAGTTGGCGCTAACGTTGGCTCCTTCACTTGCCGGATCGCGGGCCAGTCCTTTTACTGCCAATTGGTATTTGAGGAGATCAAACCGGCGCTGAGCCTGACTCAAATAAAGCTGTGAGGCACCCTTTTCAGAGGCCATGTCCTCCCGGAACCGGGACACTTCGAAGTTCATTTCTTTCAAAAACAACTCAGCTGCCGCGAGCTCACGCCGGAGTTCCTGGAGCTTTGTTCTTTGATCGATAAATACGTTGTTGAGTTTGGCTTGCACCTCTGGGGCGGCCAGGATCTTTCTCTCTCGCTGCAAATCGACGAGTTTCAGCTCTAGCTTTTCCAGATCAAGTCTGGTGTCCTCGGTTTGCGCCTCGAGAAACTTTTTGACTTTGAATGTGCGATCTAACAAGACCTGATGATTGAGCTCCACCAAGGTAATCGCAGCCAGGTCCGTCAGTGCCAAGGAGAAGTAAGGATCAGACGTCTGACCTGTCACCGTCATACTGTATTTGTTGGCATCACTAAATATCTCAAGAAAACCCACCAAATAGGAGGCTCGATCATCTCTTTCTTTTAGGTCGGCAGCCTTCAAATAGGCGCCAATTGCATCCTTGTAGGCCTTGCAAAGATCAGGTTCTGGACACTTGTTGGTCACGCCCTCAACTTCGTCAAGCAGGGCCTCGCGATACTTCTTCGAATTAAAAAACTGTTCGGTGAGATAGATTTTGTTCAACATCTCCTGCTCTTCAAACCAGTAGGAAAACCGCGCCATGCTGATGGTCTGAGATTTGGAGCTAAGGTTAACGTTGATGATGGCATGACTCTTAAACACTGGCCGGCGAACAAAAAAGGACCACAGACCGGCGAGCGCAGGGAAAGCAAGAGTGATGATAATCACCACGACCCGGTGGTTGTAGATGTACCTAACAAGATCAACGAGATTGATCTCGACACTATCGCTGCCAAACGGGATTTGAGGTCCCGACTGTGGGCCTCGCTCTGAGCTCATTTCCACCTCTTACTTCCAATATTTACTTCGGAAATTCGGTGTTTTAGCTCAAGGCTGGATATGGAGTGGGGCGGAGATTTTGTCCGTTCTTAATCCACACACTTCTTGATAAAGGTCCAGGTGGCGATCCACCATGGTTTCGCGGGTAAAATGGGACTCGTAATGTCTGCGGGCATTTCTCGACATTTGTCCGTAGAGAATTGGCTCACCTAATACTCGGTCAATAGCATTACTTAATGCACCCACGTCATTGGGTGGCACACGAAGACCGGTTTCACCGTGGAGGTTCACTCCCCTGACTCCTGTGGGCAAATCGGAACAGATCAATGGCCTCCCGGAAGCTAGACCTTCGACCATGGATAGACCAAAGGCCTCGGCCCCATTAAGGGAGGGAAGAACCACCACTCGACTGTTCATATAAATGCGATGAAGCTCCTGCTCTTCGATGTGGCCTGCAAAGATCACCTGGTGATCAATCCCCAATTCGTGGCTTAATTTGATCAGCCGCCCCTTTTCTGGACCATCACCCACGATCACCAATCTAGGCTTCGCTACCGATTTATGAACGGCTCGCAGCAATACCCCTAGCCCTTTGTAGGGGACTAGCCGTCCCACAAACAACAGATCACCTCTCAGATCAGTCGAAACTCGAGGTAGTGCCCGCCACCAGTCGCATTTGAGACCCAAGGGGATCACCCTTCCCGGATGAGTCAGGCTCTCCCACGTCTGCACGACCTGCCTTCTCAATTCAGTTGAGGTGAAAATGATTTGGTCCATTTGCTCAAGTGACCGTCTCAAATGGGCATCGTAGAGAGGAGAAAGAAATGGATGATTGACCGTTGTCGCATGGATGGTCGCCACCTTGGGGACCTTTAGTTTAGCTAGAGCCTTTAGGCCGAGTGGATTGGGCAAATGAACATGGGCCACATCGAGCCCAACTGATAGCAAATCCTCCAAGGGCCTCCAATCAGTTAAGGGAATACCGCGGATCTTGCCGTAAGTCGGAAGACGCATCAGATGGACGCGAGGATGGGGATTTTCTTCTTCAAGGCGCCAACTGTCCCCAGAGACAGCTACCCAGATGTTGTGACCTCTATCGGCAAGCCCTTCTGACAACTCACGGAGAGCGGTCTCCATTCCGCCCTTTACTGGATCATAGAATTTGCCGATTTGCAGTATCCGCATGGCTTTCCTGCCCTCAATGACGTCCTCTACCTTGAACCCGAAAAAGCTTCACGGCTATGATTATGGCATAGTTATCGCCGAATCACCCGGGGGAAAGTGTGATTAACGAAAAACTCAACTGGCTGAGCCCATCGCCCCACACAGACCTGGATACGGTTGTGTGGTGTGGTCCCATTCGCTTTTATTTGGGACGCATCCAGTTCAACTTCCACTACTCATCTGCTCTCAGCTATGAAAGTGTTCGCTTTTTAGAAAGATACTACTCCCGGTTTTCAAAACCAGGATTTCCCGTCGGCTCCAAAGTTAACATCTATTACAATTTGGCTCCCGATTCCTTCTCCCACCCCGACCATCCCGTGTGGCGCAGTCATCTGCCTTACAGAGATTTTGGGCAGAACTCCCATGGCTGGCAGCAGATTGTCGAAAGGGATTTTGTCGCTTGGTATAACGAAAAATCTCTTGATGCCTATGTGATGGGCCCGGAGTTGGACCCTCGCTCGACGGACTCATTGGACAATCTTTTGGGAATGATTTTGCCGCGCCTTCTTCTCCAGGATCACACCCTGATTGTGCACACCAATGCAATTGTGCGGGACAACAGGGCTTGGCTCTTCTATGGCCCCTCAGGAGTCGGCAAATCCACGTTAGCCGATTGGTGTCGTCGCCAAAAGGGATACAAGGTTATTGCCTCTGACCAGGTTCTCCTAAACATTGACCAGGAGGGCTTATATGCTCAGGCTCTTCCCTACACCATTCCTGAAATTCCACGGGATGAGGAGAGTTGGGAAACCCGACCCGTGAAGGTGGCTGGGCTCATTCACCTTTACAGAGATGCCCGTCATTATGGAGTCACCAGAATCACGCCCACAGAGGCCCTTGGACCTTTAGCGAGCGAGACCATTTCCCTGGACAACAGTCCCCTTCAGGCCCAACCGGCCTTTTTGTTGCTCACTCGGGCACTCAGCCGATCGGGCATTATTCTTGGTAAAATGAGTTATCCCTTGGGATTTGATTTTTGGACCTGGTTGGATAAAATTGAGAACGCGGATGAGGAGAATTAAGTCGTGAACAAAGAAGACACCAAGAAAACGAAAAAGCCCTACGCGAAGCCTCAGGTCAAAACCGAGGTCATTCAAAAAGCGGAGCTGGGTAAGGTTTGCAACGGAAGTGCCCAAGGTGGCCGCAAAGCCAGTGGTCCGGCCTGTGACACCCTCTTGAGCTAAGTGGACATCAGCTCCTGCTTTAGTTCGGCCTGATCACAGAGCCACTCATCTTTCCCCAGGTAATTTCCCGTATTCACAAAGACTGCGCCCGAACTTCTTTGGCAGTAGTCCTTACTGCTACAGGTCCCACAGGTTTTGTAGTCTTCCGTCTCTAGGCCCCTCATCCACTTTAAAGTTGGAGATTGGTGCCAAATCTCTTCGAGAGATTGATGGCGAAGATCTCCCACCTCTATTGGAGCTCCCAGACAGGGATAGACACGGCCATCATGGCCAATTGCAATTTGCAGTCGGGCACAACCACAATTCAAGGTTTCACGGGGGAAGACAGGAGTGAGAAAAACCTGCGGAAAGGACTCATACAGCTCGCGCAACTCCTTGGCGTCAAGACGCCAGCGAAGGGAATCCTTTGTCCCATCATAACGCTCGGTCAAATCCTGAGAAATCTGATAGTCCACCCCCAGCTCGTCAGCCCAACTGAGCATGTGGCCCAACTCGCGAAAGTTACCCTTGTGAAGAATCATGTTAAGGGTCACCACGATTCCAGCCTGAAGCAAATTCTCGATGCCCCGCTTGGCTAACGAATACCCATTGCCTTTACCAGTAAAGGCCTCATAAGTGGCCTCACTCATACCGTAGACGCTCACCTCACAATCACTTACGCCCAAGGCCTTCAATTCCTGTGCCCTCTGTTTTGTCACCAGAGAAGCGTTGGTTTTAAGTCTGACGGCATAATGAAGCCTGCGGGCTTCTTCGATCAACTCATTCAAATGAGGATAGGCCAGGACTTCGCCACCTGTGAGACAGAGTGTGATGCAGCCCAAACCACGGCCCTGAATGAGAGCAGTTTTCGCCAATGACAAATCTATTGGTAACAACGGGGACGTTGGTTTTTTCGACCGATCAAAGTTGTAGCAATGCTGACATTTAAAATTACAGGCCTGGCCGACCTCAATCATAAGCGTGACGGGAATGCAGAGCTTGATGGCTCTCTCCATCACCGAGGATTGAATGTCAGGGCCCTCACACGAACTCACGCCAATTCCTTCTCCCTGATGTTCTGCCACCTAGACGAATCACCCGAGAAACAAGATTGGTACCCATCATCGTCCCCGCAACAAGAGACGAGGACAAATCAAAGCGAGAATTGAGTGGTGATGCCAGTGCCTGAAATAGGTGAAAGGGCTTCAGAGACCAAGTGTCGAGTCGGTAAAAGCGCAGGCTCCTTCCTGGGCGCGGTTTTCCCACCGCCATCACCTTGCCAATAAACTGTTCGGAACTGATGGGTTCAAGGACTTTGGAGCGATCACCTTTGAAAACACCTCGCCCCAAATAACGATGGGCAATCACTCCACCCTTTTCGTCCACAAAAAGCCCCACGTCTCCGCGGCACAGCCGGTCCATGGCACCCTTTTGCGCCAATAAAATATCACCCTCACAAATGTAGGGCCACATACTGGTTCCGGTGGCTGTAAAATAATGGAGAGGGCTTCCCTTCATGGGTGAACTTCAACTAGTCCTTTTGCGGTTAAGTCATCCAGAAGATCCCTCAAGTCTTTTCTTGCCTCGGCAGGTTCGACTTCAAACTGATCCACTACGACCTGATGCAGCTCTTCGAAGTTGATCCCTGAGTTAAGATGCTGCCAGATGACACTTGCAACTTCTGAGAATTCGTGGATTCTTCTCTCCTCACCGAGGGACAAAGCTACCACTTGATCGCCAATGACATTCCAAGCAATACTGGGGTTCTGTCGATAGGTTTCCATAGGGAAAGCCTAGCACAGGCAGAGTCAGTGAATAAGGATATTTGATGACACAATCGGACTTAGAGAACGTCCTGTCCCATACCGATAAATTGGTCACCAAAGCGAAGAGAATTCGCCGGCGAATGAGCCAGGCCTTTCATTTGGTTGCTGGAAGAAACTTTCAAACTCCTGAAACAGCCAGTCAATCACTACAGAATCACTATGAAAACAAAGAAGAAGTGGGTTTTCACAGCAGACTTGTTCGCAAGGGCCTTGTGGATTTTGAACTTGAGGCCCTTGAATGGGCTCAAAACAATTGCGACCTCAATGAGGCACTGGTGATCGGTTGTGGAGCTGGCCGTGAGGTCTTTCCTTTGGAAAAAGCTGGCATCCGCGTCACTGGCATTGATAGCTCCCCTGAAATGATCAAGCAGGCCAAAAAAATGGCCCGAAGAAGGAAGTCTAAGGCGCAATTTGTCGTCGGCACCAGCGAAGATCTTGATACCAATGACAAGTTTGACCTGATCTTTATCACCCCTGGCCTGACTGGCCATTTCCCGACAGTCGGGACGCGCATTGAGTTCCTGAATAGTCTGAAGGATCTGCTCAAGCCAGGTGGTTTGGTTTTTATTGAGCCAGATATTGTTCCTTTTGGCCCCTTCTCAAAACAAAGTCTTGCCTCAGCCTTACTCAAGATAAAATGGCGACGGTTTCCAGGGGCATGGAGCAAAGGAGATACCCTGCGAGGCTTTTGGGGACACGAAGACTCCCATGATGGGCTCCACTACTTTCATTATTACCAGTCGGAAGCTGAAGTTAAGAGTGAGCTTCAACTGGCGGGCTTACGTCCCATCCAGCGCATTGGGGATGTCTTCATTGCCTCCGGCCATTGATGTCACCTATGACACCAATAGTTATTATCAAGTTTTCTTATATCTCGGGAACGCTTAGATTTCCCCTATTCCCTCGTTGAGCAGGGAACTAATTAAAGGGGAACGTCATGAAAGCTATCGCACTTGTTTTGGCCCTGGGGTTGGGGACGACCGCTATGGCCTCCGAAAAAACCGAAACCATCAACACCACAGCCAGTGTGAGTGTCAACTCGCTCCGCTGTGTGATCGAGGCCGGTGGCCGCATTCCACAGGAGCAAAGAACATTCACCCGCTTAGGAGACCAGGGCTGGAGAAAACTCACTATCTTTCACGAACAAGAAGGCTCAATCGAGCTCACTCACGAACTCGCGCAAGCACTAGGCTGTGAACTCAACAGACTGGATCAAATTGTCGAAGACGCCCATATGTCGTTCGGCTTTGTTTTGGCAGCTCCACTAACCGTCGTAAAACATACGTCAGCCTCTAGATTGAATGGGCATGGTAAGTGTGTGGCGACCTACACGGAGTCCTTAACCATTGATGTCGGTCAGGGAATTGAACTCACCAGCCAAAAGGGCGAACTCCGGGAAGCTCAGGACTGTCTTTAAGAGTAACAACTGGAGCCCTCAATTGTGGAACCACAAAACCGTGCCCAAACTTTGTCCGGGAGTAGGTCCGAATGCCGAGCCATTTCCGGAAATCCGAATCCTCGCCGTCGCGCAGGGCGTATCCGAACTGCGGCAGCAAAGCTGACGCAGTCCGAAGACGAGCCTGCGGCCGATAAGGCGTGTGAGGATTTGCGGAGAATGGTCGGTAAAGGACCGACTTCACTTATAAAGGCGTTTGTGGTTCCACAGTTAAGGGAGCCAGTTTTTAAAAGTTAATTTGGGGCGCGGGATACTCGGGACTTAAGCCATCTAATGTCATAGGTAATGGCTTCACCCCAAGTATCCTTAAGCCCATGCTTGACGAAAAAGTAAGAGAATAAATTCTCTCTTACATGCCACAGAAACTTGGGAGTGATACGGCTGAGCACCCAACGGCCCTTACGCCCAATGTCCCAGGCCATCCAGTCCTCACAGCAGCCCTCTGGTCCAAATCGAACCATTAGGAGCAATACGGCCATCACGCTTTTTTCCCGATGGAATTGTTCGGCCAAATGCCAAACCTCACCCCAATCCAAGTGACCGCCATAACGCTTAAGAAACAAAGCAATATCCCGCAGCCAAAAAAGCTTCAAAAAGGTGTGTTGATGAGCCACATGATGGATGAGAAAAAACAATTCCTGCTCGAGGGTCAAATAGCGCAGGCCCGGAATCCCTGATTTGGTGGTCTGCCAAAACCACTTGGGAGGCTCCTCTGCGAACAACCGTCGGTGGATTTCGACCGTCACTTCCAGACCACCCACCTCTCCATGCCAAACATTTTTATGCGGAGACAAGATGTCATCAAGAGCCCGCGCAAAACGGCGCTCCATGAGGAACTGTATAGCGGCTTCAAAGTCGCCCCTGGGCAAAAGAAGATCTATGTCGGACTGAAAACGCTCA
Source organism: Pseudobdellovibrionaceae bacterium (assembly GCA_020635075.1). NCBI lineage: Bacteria > Pseudomonadati > Bdellovibrionota > Bdellovibrionia > Bdellovibrionales > Pseudobdellovibrionaceae > Pseudobdellovibrionaceae bacterium. The sequence goes on from JACKAM010000002.1 coordinate 27,295, forward strand.
CCCGTCTGGCCGTAAAGACGCTTTTGCAGAGATGCCCCTTTTAGAGGGACGACACTATGATTTCTTTCCTGCAAATAAACACCCAGATCTTCCAACAATTCCTGGTGGACTTGGTTGCGAAGAAACTGCATTTTCCAGTGACGACCAAATTCTTCGACCAAGTCGCCGGGCATACTAGGTTTAAGACGGGAGTAAAACAGTCCGGACAATTGATGGGCTTGAATCAACCGATGGAGCCCCTGCCATTCCCGTGCATCGGGCACATAGTCCAAGCGCCTCTCGAGAACAAACTCCAGAGCCTTGGAGTAGAAATCATCCTCTGGGGGCCAAAGCCGATCAATGGTGTATCGATCCATATCCATTTGATTCTAGGACGAGGTTTTTTTAAATAGCAATAGCCGCAAAGAGCGAATCCTCGCCCGTTTCACGCAATTCAAAGAAATAACTATGTTTTTCACTTTGTAAATAATTTGACAAGCCCACGCCTAGGGCTGATTACCGGCCTCAGAAGCCCCACCAAAACGAACTTGAAAGCCCAAAGTGATAAGAAGAATGCGCCCTGGGTTTAGGCCAAAATAGTAGTCGTGACGAAGGGCATAGCTGGGTGAGATGGGAAGCTCGACGCCAAAGCCAAAATGCCACCCAGATGCTTGGAAGAAGGGGAATTCGGTGCCGTCCTGATCGGGTCTCTTGTACCTTGTGTAGTGAAGACCCAAGAGCCAATAGGGCTTAAAGCCCTGAAGTTCAATACTGGTAATGGTATTCTTGAGAGACACCCAGGCCGCCTGGTACTTACTCCCCGAGCCGTTCCCTCCAACCATGGTGAGCTCAGGACGAAAGGTTTCAAGGCCCGTTCCAATGCGCAGACCTCCAAGACCAAGGCTCTCGTGATATCCCGTCACATTTTGTGGCAGCATCACTCCGAGGATAGGGCTCATCTCCCAATGGGGGGATTCGTTGGTCTGTGCAATTGCCGGAAAGTGTAAAACGATTCCTGAAATCACGAGAATAAATGCGTACCAAGTGAAGTGCTTGAGTTTCATATTACCAGTCAAAGGACATGGCCAGGATAAGTCCCAGGCCCGCCCCTGCTCCATCTGCTTGCAGATCCTCAACATCCATTGGTTGATCGGCCACCTCTTTTAACGCCCCTGCAAAAACACCGAGGGCGATGGCCCCCATGGCCGACGACCAACGCGAGTGATCCTGACTGCGCAAAAATCCATAGCCGGCGGCAGTCACGACGGTGCTGATGACAACATGGTTTTTACGGTCTTCACCATCTAAGAATCCTTCACCCTTTGCACCTAGACCAACAGCCATAAGCCAGGTCAGAACCAAGACTCGCATCCACATATTTCAAGACTATAGGTGACGATCCCTGTGCTGCAACCCCGAAGTTATTCTCATGAGTCGCCGGCTCTAGTATAATGAACAAATGAGGCTTTTCTCTCCACACATACATCCTATGTGGCTTTGCTTTATTATGGTTGGCCTGTTTTTACCTGGCACAGGAGAGGCCGCATCTCGACGGAAGTCTATTCTGAATGTTAACAGCCACTACACCAGCTATACGGATCTCAAATTATCGGGTGGTGAAGAAGTCCTTATTGAACCAGCCTTGGCTGTAGAGTTGGACTTCCGCGTGTCAGGCCCCTTTTCGCTGATTCTGGGTGGAAGCCAGGCGGTCGACAGTTTGAGAACCGATTACGGGCTTGGCATTCGCGTGGATGTACCAGGTTTTTTTCTTCTCGGCGGCTCTCCCAGAGATTTGAGGCGAGCAATGAAGAATTACCCAGTTAACACCTCAATTTACTATATCTCCAGCGTGACGACGATTAAGGCCGCCAACACTCCAGATGTGAGATCCGTCACCGGCACCTATGGTTTTACCATTGATATTTTTCTGTTTAATAAAGTGGCCTATTGGACCAATCACGTTTCCGTGTACACACTCCAAGGCAACAGCTTTCTGGCTCTAGGATCGGGTTTGGGAGCTCAGTTCTAACCTGAACAAGTTCTCAATGGCCCCGAGGGGGCGGCGCCTACCTGCAGGCCCTATTGGTTTTCCTGAGTCTGAGGGGTGTCTTTTTTGTCCACAATGTCTTTGAAATACTCTAAAGCCTGAGGGGAGTCCCACTTATCAACGCCGGCGATCTTGCGAATCAAGGTGTTGTCGTAGCCAAGAATATAAGATTCGGGCAAAACCTGAGTCCCATAAAGATCGGCAACCTTTTGATCTTTGTCCCACATCACCTTGATGTTGGGATCATCTGCCTTGAAGGCCTTGATAAAGGCCTTCAGTTCATCAAGTGTGTTGTCAGCACTGATGGCCAAGAGAATAATATCTCCCTTAAATTCGCGAATGAGATTCATGAGAGAGGGAAACTCCTCAACACAGGGTTCGCACCAGGTCGCCCAAAAACTGACAATAACAACTTTGTCTTTAAGGGCCGACAACTGAATCGGTTCACCAGCAAGGGTATTGAGTGTGAAATCGGGAACACCCTTTTTCTCCATTTGGTTGAGTTTCTGCGTTCCTTCTGGAGGGCGGGACCCTTGCATGAGAAACTCCTGGTACTTCCACCAGCCTAGACCCATCAATCCGCCAACCAGTACAACGGCTAGTATTCCTTTTACAGCATGAGACATTTTTTAGCTCTCCCCGCTTCCATCGATTTCACATGGAATCTCACTTCATTTGCTTCTATTCTATTAGCGAGAAATGACAAGAAGTACCTTTGCTGTCCTACAGCAAAACAGATGTTTGAGAGGCTTAGTTGGATATTTTAGTCACAGGTGCCGCCGGATTCATTGGTTCAGCCATCACTCGAAAGCTTCTCGATCGGGGCGATAGCGTCCTGGCTGTGGACAACCTAAGCCCCTACTACGATGTCCAGTTGAAGAGAGATCGGCTGAGCCTTTTATCGGGTCACTCTGAGTTTAAGTTCCTAGAGATGGACGTCGCTCATCAATCGGAGTTTCACCAGGCCTATAGGGAGTTTTCCCCTCATGTGGTGGTTCATCTGGCCGCACAACCGGGAGTCCGCTACTCCATTGAACACCCAGAGGAGTACATTCACTCCAATATTGGTGGCTTTTTCTCCGTCCTTGAGACTTGTCGCCAGGAAAAATGCCGACACTTGGTTTTTGCCTCTTCAAGTAGTGTTTATGGTGCCAACACCAAGATGCCCTACTCGGTTCATCAGGGAACAGAGCATCCCTTGTCTCTGTACGCGGCCACCAAAAAATCAAATGAGATGATGGCTCACAGTTATGCCCATCTCTACCGCCTGCCCTGCACAGGGTTGCGGTTCTTCACTGTCTACGGTCCGTGGGGGCGCCCCGATATGGCAGCCTTTACCTTCGCGAGAAAAATCCTCGCTGGCGAGCCCATTGAGGTCTTCAACGAAGGCCATCACCATCGGGATTTTACCTACATTGACGACGTCACTGAGGCTCTGACCCGGATCGTGGACCGCCCACCAGTGACCAATCCCCTGTGGTCGGGAGAGTTTCCTGATCCGGGGACTAGTCTCGCACCTTACAAGATCTACAATATTGGCAACCACTCTCCCGTGCTCCTTTCTGACTTCATTACAATCTTGGAGAAGCTTCTGGGGCGCAAGGCTGTGCGTCAACTTAAGGGCCTCCAACCTGGAGACGTTCCCGACACCTATGCTGATGTGGAAGATCTGCAATTAGACTTTGAGTTCAAGCCCAACACCCCTCTGGAAGAGGGTTTGGCCTCATTTGTTGCGTGGTATCAGAAGTACTTTAAAATCTCCTAAATTCCCCGACTTTTGGATTGCTCTTGTGATCATTCGCGCCTAGCTTGGATGAGTCTAAAACAAACCAATTCATTCACGATGACGACGATGAGAGGGGGATTCTGTGAAATCATTGGCTAAGTTTGTAATGTCGGCCGCTGCAATTGCTGTGTTGGCTGGTTGTTCGACTCTTTCCAAAGAGCAGTGTGAAATGGGTGACTGGCATGAAATCGGTCGCATGGACGGGTCCAAGGGGTATGAAATGGCTCGCTTCCAACAACACGTCAAGGCCTGTGGCGAATACGGCGTTACCCCCAGCCGCGAAGTCTACACTAAAGGTCGCGATGTTGGTTTGACCACCTACTGTACGCCAGAAAATGGAATGACAGTTGGCCGTAATGGCAGTGCCTACAAGAATGTCTGCCCAGCCAATTTGGAGCGCTTGTTCCTGAAGAAATACAAGATCGGTAAGGAGATGTACGACATCGATTCTCAGATTAAGCAAATCGACTACGACATTGAAAGCATCGACGGCCAGTTTGACAACGCCAAGTTGTCCAGCAGCGATCGCTCTCGCCTACGTAGCGACCAGCGCCGCTTGGAAAGAGAGAAGGACCGCCTGCAAAAGCGTCTCACCATGATCGAAATGAAAGAGATGGTGACTGAGACAATTCAAGAAAAGAACTGATCTTCTAGGAATGAGTCAGCAAATAAAAACCGAAGGCATTTACGTCTTCGGTTTTTTATTCCTTACTGATGCTGATGATTATAGCTCATCGCCCCCATCACCTCCAGCATGATGTCTGGGTCTTCAAACTCACCTTTCAGCATCCTGCTTAAAATGTCTGGAGAGTCTTGCTTCCAAAATCGATAGCCCAGAACTCCGAACGCGTGAGGGTCACTGGCCCAGATCATTGAGTTAATGTGAGTTTCATAATCCAGCTTCTTGCCTGGCCACAGAGCTAAAACCTCAGCCCGTTCTTTATCGGCCATGGTTTCAATCTGAACATTATAGGCTATGAACTCACTGGTGGCGTGGGCCATGTGAAAGCCCCTTTGAACACTCATAATGTGATGGTAGCGGTGCGATACCTCGTGAGTGACGACCGATGTGTGGTACTCGTAATTGATTGGCAATGAGTCAAACACCTTCCGCGACATCAAGTAATCAGTGCCCCAAGAGGACATTTCAATCTTCTCATTTTCACGGTTATAGAGCCCATAGACCCTTTGCCACTCAACGATTTCGCCCTTGTCATTCTTGATAGGGTTGAGGACTTCTTCCTTGAACTCCACTTCAATTTTTTGGCCATTGGAATCAAAGCCAAATTGATCGAAAAAGCTCTGAGCCCGCTTAATCCCTTCGCAGGCAATCGTCAGATCCATAGGGTTCAAATAGATGACATTGACGTAGGACAAGCCACAATTGCCTGTTCGCTTCTCCATTGTCGGCCGAATAGCGGAAGACTGAATTTGGATAAGGGCAAAGGCATGCCCACCCATTAGAAGGATTAAAACCAATGACGTTATCTCTATTAAAGCTCTTAAAACCCTCATAAATGCCCCTTATCAATGTTGTTGGCTCATGGAGAAAGATTCTTGTTACCCGATGGCCCTTGATAATTCACCTAAGACGCCTTGCGCAAACGGCGACATCTGCCCAGCTGTCATTTTGAAATTATTATAGTAAAATCAGAGGTTTGGATAACTTTGGCGGAGAATGACCTATAAACGACTCTTATAGTGACCGCGAATCTTCCACAGCTCCAAGGGTGCCCTGAGAAAATCGATAAACTTGACTCGGCTGCCTTCCACATCGACCCACCGATGAAGAGGTAATTCATAAATAATTTCAATACCTTGGCTCTTGTAAATGGGCGTCCCTAGGATGCGAAAAAGTAGCTCCACATCAAACAGCCAGCGAGACAAGAAGGGCTGTGCAAATATGGCGGCCGCCAATTCACGACGGACGATTTTGGCTCCACACTGGGTATCGTAGACGGGGAGGCTAAGAGCTAAGCTGGCAAAGGTGGCGAACACGCGGCCTGAATAATGGCGGTACCAGTGACGTACGATTTGAGCCCCTAAGCGAAGAATTCGGGCACCCATGATCATGGACAAGTAAGGCCTCTCTTTTACCGTGCGCCTGAAGTAAGGGATCTCATTTAGTGGAGTGGCTAGATCGGCATCCCAGTATCCAACCCATTCGCAGTCGGTTTCATCAAGGAGCTTAAGTACCCCCTCGCGTACACTTTCGGCCTTACCACGATTTTGCTGACGATCAACATAGGAAATCAATGGTGACTTTTGAGCCATGTCCTCAAGGATACGGCCTGTTTCGTCCCAGCTGCCGTCATTTACAAAGCAAAAAAGGGTGTCCTCACCCTCTCTTTGCAGAAACTCCAGAAATGCCTTTTGATCGAGGCGCTTGGCCTCGTTGTAGCAAGGAACGACTATGCCTAGTTTCATCAGCTCTTATGGTGCTTCCAATAATGCTGGGACAAATGTCACCTCAAGCTCAGTGCCCGCAGGCTGTTCTTCAAGTGCCAGCGAAGGTCCCAGGTTAATTCCCACGCGACCAGGATCATAACTCCATCCCGCATCCACGTCTTCTTCAATAATCTGGGTACCGTACTTCACTTGAATGGTCTTCACAACCGGGATTTGCTTCATGGGAATAAACATACCCACTCTGCGGACCAAGTCATCGCCAATCGCCGCCAGACGCTGACCATAATCAGGGGCGCAGAGGCTAAAAGAAATGCCCTTGGTCATATGGAGAAATTCCTCAATCTTAAGTGGGGTCTCTCCTGAATCATCCCGGTCACAGTTTTTTTCCGATGAAGGAATGATCACTCCATAGGAAATGACCTTTTCCCGATCCCAGTCCTTGAGATTCATTAGGAAATTATAGGTGTCGGGAGCCTGATAGTCACTTTGATCGACGGCATCGGTTACGAAGACCAGGGCCAAATAGGCTTCAGGACGGTAAAAGCCTTTATTACTGCCACTCAGGTTAGGCTCCGATAGGGCATCAATCGTCGGCTTAAATACGCTTTCTGTTCCCGACCCGCTGGTTCCAACGATCAAATTATTGCGCAGGCGAATCAATCCGTCTGGAGTGTTCTTGTCGACGAAGTTAGGAAAGCCCCGAAGCGTTCCAGAAGTTGAAAATCCAAAATCTGTGGTCGTTACCCCAATGTGATAATCGAGAATCTGAGTTTTTCCCAGTCCCGATGTAAACAGGTCAATGTTGGTAGCGAGGTTTGTTTGATGCCCTCCCATACTTCCCGAGTCATCAACGACAAAGAGAATGTCCACTGTCGGCTTGAATATCAACTTAATGTCACCAACAGAGTCCTTCACCTTTGACGCCGGATCGGGCCTTGGAATCAAGAACTTGCTCGTTGGTGGGCTACAGGCAAAGCCAATAGCCATCAGGCCTAAACAAAGTAGAGCTTGTGAGATCCTTCTCACTTTTCCCCTCCGCGCATTGCTTGGCATCCCTTTTTGATATCAACCCGATAATTTGCCAACTCATCAAACCAGGTCTCGCCTTCAAAGGGAAACTTCAAGCTGTATTTGTCACGACTTCCAGTTGAACCCTTCTTTTCCGTCACTTCCTTTGTGCTGGCGCGCACCACTCGCTCGGCCTGAGCAATCTGTTGAATCAGTTCGGCCTCCACAATATGCATCTTTTGCAGAATATTGTGAATTTCCTGAACCTCTTCATTTGCGAGATCCTTGATCCGCCCATAGATAGCACTCTTGGCCGCCTGGAGACGAGATTCAGCATCAAAGCGAAGCTCTTCAATCCGCGCCTGGAAGCCAACCTGATCGGATCCGCCAGTTAGGGATCGAGCATAAAGTTCCCCAGCTGTTTTGGCCTCTGTTTCAAGCTTAACCTGCCTCTGCACTTGGCCAAGAAGAACTTCATCTCGACTCACATAGCGGGGAATACGACCGGCACTTGAACCCAGACTCAAGAGCTTCACCCGCCCCTTACGAAGAGCCAGTAAAAGCTTATCCACGTCCTCTGACTGACCGGCTTCACTTAAGGAAACCATAATCTTGGCGCGCTCTTTGAATCTCTCGCGGTAGGAGTTGATGGATGATACCACTGCGGGATAGTCGCATACTTTTAGACTGGCCAAGGCTCGAAGAAACACCACTTCAGGACCAACATGAGGAGCAAAATCCTTATGCATGAGAGTTTGAGTGACCGCGAGGGTATTTTGAGGCTCACCCTTACGAATGTAAGACCAGGCCATTTCTTCCTGGGCGGTGAACCAATACTCCGATTTTTTATTGATCTTTTGGTAATAGCCGATGGCTGGAGCCAAATAGCCTTGCTGATAAAGCAGCCGTGCTGCTGTAATATTCTGAACATCATGGGAGATCAGTCCCGTCTCATCCTTCATCAGGTGAGACAAAACCTTGGCCGCTTTTGCCAATTCACCCTGAAGCGACAGTCCCAGGGCCATTTGCCATTCCAGCCAGGCCCGCTCTTTGGTTTTGAGCTTGGTCTTGCGAAGTAGTTCAAAAACTTTGTCAGTATTTGACGGGTCATACATCTGCCGGGCCCTGACCTGAACTTCTGTGGCGACATCAAAAACTGCCGTCCAATCGTCATTCCAGGCTACGTCAATCAAACCCCACGCCTCGTGACCAGCCGGAGTTAGCAGCCGCCACAACTTCACCACATCAGGGTGAATTTTCTTGGGCTCCTTAATCATCATAAGAGCCTGAAGACCATTGAGTTCCAGGCCATTTTTGAATAGCAGGTAGGCGTAAACCGCCTGGCCCGTGGCAGACTTTAAGAAAGGTTTTTTCTCAAATGCTGGCCACCACTGATAGAGGGCTTTTTCAAACTGGTTCTGGTCCATGAAAGACAAAAATATGTTTTGCTCAGGAGTGGTTTTTCCCAACTCTTTGCGCAGTGAAACGGTGAGCTCCTGCCTCTCTTGAAAAAGGGCATCCTCGACGGGCCCCCCTTCCAAAATATTTAGAAGGTCATCCTGGCTTACGGCCTTATCCCTATCCTCCTCTGCCAGCGCTGGACCAGCAAAAAGCAAGGGGGTGGCAATCAACAACACCTTCGCAAATTTTGTCATAGCAGGTATCCCAGAGAAAAGTTGGCGACCGACAGCTTCATGTCCGCAGCTCCAGCAAGGCGCTGAGAAGTGTAATTGAGCACCCTCACTTCCAGGCGGCTTGTCAGATGCTGAGAAAACCAAAATCCAATTCCAGCACCACCAGTTAAGGCACTGGTCTCGCCATTCTTAAGCTCTATGTTTCCATAGCCGGCGAGGAGGTAAAAATCGAAGTGAACAATCCCTTTACCAAAGAAACTGAATTTTCCGTACATGGGGTAATAATTGATGACGCCCATATAGGATTGCTTAGGCCAATCCAACTCAGGGATAAAGCCAAACTGCTTAATAATGTTCTTGCCTTCTGATCCCAACTCGTTGAGGTAGTTCGAGTACTTCAGTCCCACCGACCAGCGGGGGTTGAAATGGTATTGGTAGTTAGCTCCCAGGTATTGGGTATTGAGATACGAATCTCCACCCAGAATGTTTCCGTACTCAGGATAGAATTCATGGCGAGACTGACGATCAACAATTCGGCCCTGAACAATTTCAATTTTGGTTTCAGGGTTTAAGGCCTGGGCCTTTTCCAAGAGAACATCATTTCCACCCAAGGAATCAAAATCTTCCATGATGTCAGCCTGAATCGCAGCTGAACCTGCCAACATCGCCAAGGTCAGAACTAGTTTTAATGCTTTCACGATTCTTTCCTTTCCACTCTATTATGGAACAATTTTGACTTTCTTGAGAAACTCGCTGGTCTCTTTGTCCGTTGGACGGAAGCGGCCACGATTAACCACTCTAAAAGCCACATTGAATTCATCTTTTCCAGGTTCAGCCGTCGGCGGAGTCCACGTCATTCGACAGTGGTATCGCCAGGGCTCTGCCTTTGCACAACTACACTTGGCGACACCAGGCAAGCCCTCGGCACAGGTTTCCAAGACCTGAGGATCCTCAAGGTCTCCGTCGCCTTCGGGAGAAGATCTGAACGATAGGCCTCCCAGAGGAGAGAACACATCCCAGGTAAAAGTGGTTTGCTCGTTGGCTTTAAACTCTACAACCTCGTCGGGCCAGCTCGTCAAAGGCTTCGGCGTCTTTGATACGATAGCTACGGATACCGCCTTGGGCTTTGACGGAACCCCGCCCTCAGCCGATGGTAAGCCAAAACGAGAGGTGGCAATCAAACCAAACTTGAAATTTTCACGGCTTGTCGTCAGCTCCTTGTTCCTCGCATCTACTCTCAGTGTATAAATCCACAGGTTGGGATCATACGTTGGGTCGGCGGGGTCCAATCTCCTTGGATTGGGGTTGTCCCGAGTCGACGGCATGAGCCTAACCAAGTGAGATCCGTCTCGAGCTGTATCTTCCGTTTGCACCACAGTCAGGTGAGGTTCACGAAAACGGTGAAGAGTCCCGTCGGTGGAATCCACATCACGAACCTGGACAGTAAACTGAATTTCTCTGCCTTCCTGCACTTCGTTGGGAAGGTGGACCTTTACGATCTCTGGGCGAATAGCATCACGCTGAATAAAAATGGGCACCTTCCGGACAATAGACATAATGGGCTTCTTGAGCGTGCTCATCTGTACAATCAGCTGGTAGGTCTCCATATAATCATCGCCGATGACCATATCTGTCACAGGAGTCCAGTTGACCTTGCCTGTAGCCTGATCAAATACCGCCCCCTCGGGCAGGTTTTTAATCTCTACCGTATATTCTTCTTTGTCGAAGCCAAGGATGTCGGCCTTGATTGTGAATTGCCCCTCTTGTCCTTCGACAAGGCTCACTACTTCTGGTTCAACTTCCAAGCGCATGGCATCGCGAGGTACTGGGTTGCGATCCTCTTTTGGTTTCTCATTTGGAGGAACACCCTTGCGAACATTGTCCGGCTGATCCTTAAGTGGATCTTGATCCATTCCTCCGTGGCAACCAGCCACAAAAAGAAGAGCCAAACTTCCGACGATGATCTTTTTCATGTGCGATCTCCCTTTTTCTATCAACCGCGACCCAAACGACGTAACAAGAATGGATAAGAAACCTTCACATCCACCCCACCCTCAGGCATGGGGAACTTCCAAGACTTCAAACGAAGCAGTATGCAATCTTCTACGACTTTTGAATTAAGAGTCGTGCTGCCAACTCCCGCAATTTTAACCAGACCATTGCCGCCGATCGTAAAGTCCACGGCTACGCGTCCCGCGAGTTTTGGATCACCCTGAAGACCTTGTTCGTAGCAAAATCGAATTTGTCCCATATTCTTTTGGATGACGGCGGCAATCATATCTCGGTCCAGTCCGCCTTGAATGATCGCTTCCCTACCAAGAGGAATTGGCGCTGAACCGCTGGAACCTATGAGACTGAGCTGTCCATAGCCGTCCTGGCCTCCACCTTTACCTTTAGTTCCATATCCACCAGCACCTTTGATGTTGCCACCAGCACCAACAGGGGCTGCGATAATACCCTTACCGTAAAGAGTCTTCTGCACTCCTCCGCTGCCTCCGGTTCCACCGCCCAATCCTGGACCAGGTGAGGTTTTAACCGCCCCTAAATTCACACCACCATACTGTTTGCTTTTGGAAAGGCGACCCAATACACCCAAGGCCCCCATGCGCTTCACACTTACCGATGGCTTTGCCTGTTTGGTTGGCTCAACCTTGGTTTGATTCTTAGCCATCATGGCAGCTGGAGGAACAGCCTGTCTCTCCACCCTTGGGACGTGCTTAATGATCTTAACCACATGCTGCTTCAACTCTTCTTCAAGAGCTGGTGTGGTCCTAGGTGCATTAAGAGAGCCCGCCATAAAACCGCCAATGATGATAAAGGAGATACCAAAAGACCTCCACCAGGCTCTCTGGTCATCGTCTTCACCCATTTCAACATTCTGAGCGGTGTGATCAACTTGGGTAACCAGCCGAAGAGTCCCAACTCCCTGGATCTCCATAGCCTTGCCGGCGAGTTCACTTCTCATGACCTTCTTGACAATCGTAAAAGGGACCTTTTCCCTGGTCAGGAAATCCACATCCGGGTGTATCTCCACACGCCGGTTGTCTCCCCGGTGGACCACTACGGCTTGGTCATTTTGCCACTGGAAAACCCGAATCGTTTGTCCATCTGCATTTTCCATTACTAACTGGGCATTTGTTTCAGTCATAGCAACTCCCGCCAATCAATGCCGACTTGCACTTCTCTTAATGCGATCCTTAAAATCCTTGCGTATTCCAAGTAAAGCATCCAAAACCTTATCTTCTTCAACTGTGGCCACGGCCTCATCAGAAAAATGATATTTTCCTTGAACCAAAAGGTCTTCAAACGACATATCCGTCGATAACCCCTGCTTTTTTTCTTCCGCCTTATCCGCCCCATAGGCCCCTGGGCTGAGAACAAATAACAACAAGGCCAACATCAATGAGATTTTCATTTTTCCTCCCCTGTCGCCGGAGTTGGGGTCGATGAGGCGCTGTCACCCATCTTGGCGATTCGATTTTCCAAATAGGCAACCATCGCGTCCCGACCCATCTTCTTTTCCAAACTCAGCAGATTCTGCAAAACCCCACGGTCAAATGGTTGAGCCCGAACCTGACTTCGCGCCCCCTCCAGTTCCGCCAATGTGGGAACTAGCTTCTCCTGAACTGGTGTCGCTAGCACCTGCTCAACCTGAGCCTTATGCGACTCAGGGGCAACTTCCGCCACCAACTTCAGCTCGGCCAAGTACTTGTCACGGTCCGGACCGGCGTAGGGAGGGAGCTTATTAGCGAAATTCGCCACCAAGTCTTCGTGCCCCCAAAACTCCTGGAACTTAGCCTGCAGCTCCTGACTACGAATCTGGTGAGGGGCAGCTTGCTGAGATAGCAACTGCAAATATTCATTTTGTTGCTCCGGTGTCAGCCCATCCGGCATGGGAAGAGAGAGGATCTCTTGGTAAAAGCGATTGGACTCAACTCCCAAGACCTGCACAGTCAACATCTGAGCTGTCCAGTCTTCCTGATCAATCGCTTCCTTGAATAGTTTTTCAACCCCAGCCAGCAAAGCCATGCGTTTTTTCAAGCTGGCACTTAGCACCCGATCATTATCAGCCTTCATCGGATGACTTGTGAGGTTGGCTTTCGCCCTTTCAAAGCGAGCCAAGTAATCCTCTCGCCACAGAGCCTTCACCTGAGGCGTCTTGCTGTACTCACTGCCCCTTAATCGCGTCAGTGCCGTCTTGCGATTTCCATCCTTCAAGTAAATCTCGTATTGAAGGTTAGCGTAAAGATCGGGCTTGCCATTAAACAACGAGGCCAACTGGTCCAAAGTTTTTTGCTGATTAGCGGACTCACGGACCAGCTTGGCAGCAACGGCCATCTTCTTCTCGGCATCCGCTGCAGCTTTCAAATACTGCCGGTAATAGGTCTCAGAACCAGTTCCAGCCAAATCCGCATACATCGCCAGTTTAAGAGCCCGTTGATCAGGCTTGATTTCAGGCATCTGCAGTTTCTCTGAAGTGGTCAAAGCCGTTTTAAAATCCAGCTTCAACTCAGCCAACCAGGCCTTCCTTGAAAGCGCAAACTGGCGATCTTCTGCACCCAAGGTTTTCATAGCCAAAAGCTTCTCGATCGAGGTCGAGACTTCATCCAGGTTTTTGAGCTTCTCCGCCAAAATCAGTCGGTTCTTATAATAAGTCATCTTCTCCGCATCGGCTGCACCTTTGAGATCCATACGACTCAGAGTCTCCCAAGCCTTGGCCAGGTCAACCCCTTGGTCCTTTCCTTCAGCCAATTGAGCGGCCTGATTTAGGACTGATCGGCGCGCAATATTCTGATAATCAGAAGATTGGCCCTTAAACACCTGGGCAAACTCCTGAGCCCAGGTTTCTAAATCCCGATCTCTCTTGAGTAAGACGAGGGCATCCAATGCCAGATCCGCCGCTTGCTTCTTGATCTCAGGGGACTGCTTCTCTGGCAATAGAGCCACGGCCTTAAGAGCTTCCGCCGCCTCGGCATATTTGTTGGCCTTATACAGCCGGTGTGCTCGTTGATAATGAACGCTGACGAATTGAGATTTTTCCTGAGTCTTGGCCAAATACTGGTCAAGAGACTTAGTGATCATCCCCTCGTCTTTTGATTTCTCAGCCACTTCTACCTGACTTAACAAGAGACTCTCATGGCTTGGCATGTTCTTGATTTCTTCAGGCTTAGCCGTCAAACGCAACTCAACTGCCTCTCCTAAAAGGCCATAGGCCTTAAACCACTCCTGCCGCTCTTGAGCCAACTGCGCGGCCCATACGGTCATATCCAGCTCGCCCTTAAAGGTGCCCAGGTACTTTTCATATGTCTCAAAGAGCTCCGCACTGGGTTTCTTTTTTTCCTCTCGATTCCAGTCGACGACATAATTCTTAAGCCGACTTTTCCATTCTTTGCACTCGCCTTGCCCACAATCGCCAATCTGAGTCCACAGCCGTAGAGCTTGATCGTACTCTTTTAGCGACTCACGACGGTTCCCCAAATTGAGTTCCAATTGAGCCAAGCGAATATGGCCTTCCAACCTCTTGATCGGGTCACTCTGTTTATCCTGTAGAAACCGCCATACCTTCACAGCTGATGCCGTCTGCCCCAGTCGCTCCAATTCGCTCGCCAAATAAATGACATTCGCCATTTTGGCCACTTCCGGACTTTGGGCAAAGATCATGGCGACATCATCCATGGTCACACCCTTACGGGCGACAAATGTTGCCAAATCACGGGAGACTTCCTCTTGAAACTGTTTGTCTACTGAAACGGAACCACCAGCGCTACCACCCGAGCGAGTTAACAGTTCGGGGGAGTTCAAAATGGTTTTTAATCCCTTGATAGCTGGATCCAGGTTGCCTGAATTAAAATGACTCCACGCCTGGCGATACGAGGCAAATCCACGTCTCTCAAATTCTGGAAATCCAAGTGCCGCCTCGTAATGTTTTAAAGCGGTTGCGAAGTTGCTACGTCTAAACTGAAGCTCCGCCATGGAAAGGTGCACTTCTCCCAAAAGCCCAGGATTCTTTTCAGCAACAATTACATCCGAATAGAGCTTGAGTGCCTTCTCAGACTCGCCATTTAACTCATAAAGATGGCCCATCTGGGACAACACTCTTCCACGCTTGTCCTCAGCCAGTTTTTCCACCACCTCACTATAATATTTGAGGGCATCCTTACGCTCCTGAGCACCCGCCGTGCACTGGACGCAACCATTGTTCATTTCATCCATGGCCAAACGGCGGGCCTTTTCGGCGAGCAAATCTGCGAGTCGCAGAGTCACGCCTACCCGAGCGTCATCACCCGGAGCCAATTGGAGATAAACTTTTTCAAATTTATTGATGAGTAAATCCGATGTTCGACTGTCAACACCCGCTCCAAGGGCCGTTAGCTGTAGGCTGAGAGCCGCAACTATAGCAATCCGTTGCATGAATTCACTCCGTTCTTTAGTTTGCCAGTACTGCGAACTTCACCTCACTGAAGCCGGACTGGGCACTCGCGTGTACAATTTGATTCAATTCCTTGTATAGAACCCGGCGGTCGGCCTGAACCGTCAGAGCAGGTTCAAAAGGTTCACTCCCCGTATGACTCGCCCGAAGCTCCTTGCGAATATCGATCAAGGCCCCCACCAAAGCCGAAGGCTCAATCTCTTTGTCTTCGATATAGAGCTTTCCAGACTCCAGCTTAACAAGAGTCGTCCTCTTTAAGACCTCAGATTGGGACGCCGGCGGCAATTCCATATCCTTGCTCAAATAAAGAACCTCTCCCGAGTTCGCAAAACTCACCAAGAGATAGATCACCAGGATCGAAAACGCATCGACCAGTGAAGTGAGCATGATTCCCACAACTAAATTCTTTTTGGAACCCTGACTCTTTGGAGACAGAGTGGATGCGGCCCCAACTGGACTTCGCATCGCTGTATCTTCCAAAATACTACGGTTGATCATCAATCCTCCTTAAGCCCTCAGAGTGGGGCCACCCCAAGGTCAACCATGCCTACCTTTTTAAAATGATCCATTAAGGTAATTATTTGTTCATACATGGAATCACCTTTGGGCTGGATTAACACCGTCCTCAACTCAGGAACGGCCTTCTTGACCGCCTCTAGGTGGGCGGCAATTCCATCCAAGTCGACTTCATTATTGATTCCCGCAACTTCCTTTACGGCCAACTTTCGCGACACCTTTGGGGCGTCCTGAAGTCGAAAGGTGATACTTCCGTTGGGTCCCATTTTTGCCCAAATCGCTGGCACCTTGGTGGTCTCCTCTTGCGACTGGCCACCTACGGCTTGTTTCACATTCATGGTTCCAATCTGTACCCAAATTGCTGTCAGCAACAGGGCACAGATCAGCACTGAAAGAAGCGAAATAAAGGCAATCAAGTTAATTTCAAAATCGAGTTCTTTTTTCTGCTTCGCCATGACCAATCCCCTCCATGGTAGGCGAATGAACCAATGCGAATTAGGCGTCTATAGTCTGCTCAGCTTCCCCTCGGGCACTTCTGGCAGCACGAACTCCGACGGGTTCGTAAGCATAGCTCAACCAGTTGTAGACCTTAAGAGCAGCCTGATTCAGATCCTCAGTGAGGTTGTTCGCCCGATTCGCCAACACCGCGTACAACAACAATGTGGGAATGGCCATGATCAGTCCGTAAGCAGTTGTCGTCATTGCCTCTGAAATACCCTGAGAGAGCAATGTTGCCTTCTCCATAGGTGAGGCATAACTAACGGCCGCAAAAGACTTGATCATACCGGTAATGGTTCCAAGAAGACCTGTCAGAGTACCAACGTTGGCCAACATAGGCAGAAAGCTGGTGCGCTTTTCCATCCGCGCATTCTCTTCGAGAAGGACTTCGTCCATCTTTCCTTGAATTTCATCCTTGCCACCTAGATTCATAGCAGCCTGGAGACCACTGCGAATAGCGCGAGCCACTGGGTGAGCGTCCTGCTGTTTTTCTGCCTCTTGGTAGGCTTGTTTCAGTTCACCTTTGCGAATAACGTTTTCAAAACTCTGGGAGAAAGCCACCTCAGATTTTTTACGACGAAAAAACAAGAATACAGCCCGTTCGATAATGATGGCCGTGGCAACAATCTGCATCGCCAAGATCACCCACATCCACATACCACCTTGAACAAAGGCAATTGCTATTTTTGAGAAAGCTTCCATGATTACTCCTACCTTTATATTGTTCTTTCCCTAACCTCGACTTTCGTCGTTATTCCCCAGGTAATTGATTATCCGTTTGCCCAAAAAATCCGGTCAAGATCTTGTCAAGAGAACGCCAGGCGTCACTTTCCTCCGATCTCCCCAAACCTACTGAGCCCACTCCAGCGGCACGAAGGTCACCACCAGGGGTGTACCCGCGGGCTGGAGCGCCCATTCAATCTCATCACCTAACAAGATCTCATTGGCCAAATAATCGTAAGTCCAACCACGCTTGATATCGCCTGGCTGAACAATCTGGTCACCATAAGCGACCTCGATGGTTTCCACCTTAGGTACTACCATCATCGGAATGCGATCAACCCACTTACCCGCAGTGGGCACTGCCCTACCGCCAATCTTTTCCAAAGCAGATTTCATATTAGATTCACAGATTGAAAACACCTGTCCCGCGGAAAGGCGAACCAACTCTTCAATCTTGACTGGCTCCACACCTGATTGGTCTCTTGAGCATTTCGTTCTGTCTGAACCACTGGGTACAACAAAGGCATCAACCACCACTCGACTCGGATCACCTTGCTTCAATCCCATCAGGTAGCTATGAATGTCCGCGGCCAAGAGAGTTCCTTGGTCTTCTGCATCTGTCAGAACAACAACATTAAGAAGAGCGTCGTCACGCAAGAAACCAGAGTTCGATCCACTCAGCAAGGGTTCAGAGAGTGCCAGCTGTAAGGGCCGAAAGACTTCCTCCATTCCAGAACCACTAGTTCCAAGAAGCAAATTCCTTCTTAAAGCCCCAATGCCATCGGGCGTGCGCGAAGAAATCACTCGAGGAAGTCCACGAAACTGACCTGGGCTTCCGTTTGTATCGTTTTTTGGATCGGTGGAGATAACGGCCGCATTGTAGTCCACCTTTGAGTGGGTCAACACTTCGATCAAAGCTTCTATACTCTGAGCCAAGTTGTTTTGATGACTGGACATGCTCCCCGAATTGTCGACGACAAATAGATAATCGACCTTTGTAGCGGGGCGCATATTTGCTTCAACAATAATTTTCATGTGTCCGGGAAACGACAAAGTGGTGAACTGGTATTCCGCTTTGGCTGAAGTTACTGTTACAGAAACCATGACCAGAAGGCTGGCCAATACCCCAATGGCACGCATATTTTCCCCCACTTAACGAAATCACAATTAATCCAAACCTAGACTCCGCCGTTCAGATGCTGAAAACAACTTACAAAAAGTGAAATGGCTCCAAAATGGAACCATGAATATAATATAGATGATTCGACGTATAAGGGATGTCTGTCGACCTTGGCTTGCCCTCTATTGCCACCCTACAGCAATAAAAAACCCCTGATATCTCAGGGGCTTCAAATAACCAAATTGAATTGCCTAGTAATTAAGCAGGGCGGTTTGCTTGGCGAGATTTGCTCTGAACTTTACGAGCCTTCTTGCGAGATTTGGCAACTCCACGAACTGCCATTTTTTCCCGCTTCTTAGCACCCGCATCTCCCTTTACTGTTTCCTCACCAGCAACCTCAGGAGCTGTGAAGTCAACAAACTGGATATAAGCCATCTCAGCCTTATCCCCAGGGCGGAAACCAAGCTTGATGATCTTTGTATATCCACCAGGACGAGCCTTAAAACGCACTCCCAAATCATCAACCAACGCCTTCACTGTATCCTTGTTAGGGTAACGGGAAGCAAGAGTTCGTCTTGCATGAAGAGTACCCTTTTTACCCATGGTCACGGCCTTTTCAACGTGCCGACGCAATTCTTTAGCCTTGGGTAAAGTGGTCTTAATACGCCCATGCATCACCAAGCTGTTCACCAGCCCGCGCATAAGGGCAACCCGTGGACCTTGTTTACGACCAAATGTCGCTTTATCAACCTTGTGTCTCATGTCTCACTCCAAGTTCATCGGAGAAAACCCGCCACCCTTATTGAGGATTGCGGGGGCCCGGCATAGGTGCTCCTCCAGGTTTCTGGGGATTGTTGGGGTCCCAGCCGACAGGCGGCCAACCATCAATCTTCATTCCCAGACCTAGTCCCATGCTGGACAAAATCTCTTTAATTTCATTCAACGATTTACGGCCAAAATTCTTCGTCTTCAACATTTCCGCTTCAGTCTTGCAAACCAGCTCGCCAATGTAGCGGATGTTGGCGTTCTTCAGGCAGTTTGCACTGCGAACAGACAACTCTAGGTCATCGACTGAACGGAACAAGTTGTCGTTCAGTTGAGTCGACTGAGCCTCTTCTTCTTCAACCTCAGGTTCGATGTTCTCATCAAAGGTCACAAACACCTGAAGCTGTTCTTTGAGGATCTTAGATCCCAAAGCAACTGCTTCTTCAGGCTTCAAAGAACCATCGGTCCATACTTCCAAAGAAAGCGCATCGTAGTCTGTGCGCTGACCTACACGTGCCGCGGAAACATTGTAGTTCACCCGGCGAATCGGGCTATGAAGAGCATCCACAGCAATGTAGCCCACGGGCAGTTCTTTGCGCTGCTCAGCTGCCTCACTGTAGCCACGCTCAAAGCTCACAATAACCTCAGCATCAAATTTTGCATCCTTGCCCAAAGTGGCAATGTGCTGGTCAGGATTAAGCACCTCAACCTGATCTGTCAGTTGAATGTCAGCGGCTGTAACAGCTCCAGGTCCCTGCTTCGAAATCCGCAGAGTCTTAGGTTCACCGTCAAACTGACGGAAACGAACTTCTTTAAGGTTCAAAATAATGTCAGTCACATCCTCTAGAACATCAGGAATCGTGCTGAATTCGTGAAGCACTCCCTCAAAGCGAACCGCAGATACGGCTGATCCCATCATAGAGCTCAATAGCACACGGCGGAGGGAATTCCCCAATGTTACACCGTAACCACGCTCCAATGGGCGTACCTGAAATTTTCCGTAGGACTCAGTAAGGCTGTCCTTATCTACTTCAAAACCAGTCGGTTTAATTAACTCACGCCAGAACTTGAAGTAGTGAGGTTGCATATTAAGTTCGCCCACGTTCAGACCTTCCTTTCTCTAAACTTCTTCCTCAAAGTTGTGTTTGACCCTATCCCAATTCAAACTAGATACGACGTCTTTTCGGAGGTCGACATCCATTGTGGGGAACTGGAGTAATATCCCGAAGAGATGTTACCCGTAATCCACTTGCCGCGATAGCTCTCACTGCAGGTTCACGACCAGCGCCTGGACCCTTAAGGAACAGGTCTACTGATTTCATGCCCATATCTACAGCTTTTTTGGCAGCATCTTGAGCTGCCATTTGGGCCGCAAAAGGAGTTCCTTTACGGCTTCCTTTAAAACCCAACATCCCAGCAGTTGACCATGCAACCACGTTTCCACTGCCATCGGTCATAGTCACCACTGTGTTCCCGAAGCCAGCCGAAATGTAGCAACGGCCACTGGGTACGTTCTTTTTGACTTTTTTTCGAGTCGTCGTCGTCTGATTTCCCGCCATTGATTACCTCATCACACCGCTTTTTTCTTGTTGGCCACAGTCTTCTTCGGACCCTTACGAGTTCTCGCATTTTGACGAGTGCTTTGACCTCTAACGGGCAAGCCTTTCTTATGGCGAATACCGCGGTAGCAACCCAAATCCATCAAGCGCTTAATAGACATTCCAATTTCACGTCGCAAATCACCTTCCACTTTAAAAGAGGAATCGAGGATCGAACGCAATTGAGCAATATGCTCATCTGTTAGATCATCAGTCCGAAGTTTAATATCAAACCCAGACTCCTTCATGATATCCCGTGCCCGTGCCCGGCCAATACCGTAGATATAAGTCAATGCGACTTCCAACCGTTTTCCTCTGGGCAGGTCAACACCAGCAATCCGCGCCATGGTTTACCCCTGTTTCTGCTTGTGTTTGGGGTTTTCGCAAATCACGCGGATGACCCCTTTACGTTTAATGATCTTGCAGTTCTTGCAGATCTTTTTTACCGAAGCTCTTACTTTCATCACACACCTCTTCCGGCCATCTTTGCCAGTAGACGTAAATATCTAAAATCACTAGTAAACTCAAAAACAGAAGATCTGAAATTGAGCTCCAGACGCAAATCAGAACGCTGAAGCTAGCATTTTGAATGCGTCTAGTCCAGAAAAAATCAATAAAATCAAAGCTCTCAAGCCTTCATGACCGAGTCAATTCGGTCAAAGACCTGGGCCGTTTCTCCGGTCCCTTCAACGGTAACCAGGCGACCCTTTTCCTCATAATAGGCCTTCAAGGGAGCGGTGCTCGCCTCGTAGGCTTCAAGGCGAGTCTTAATGACCTCGGCCTTGTCATCATCTCGTTGGTACAGCTCGCCACCGCACTCATCACAAACGCCCTCAGACTTTGGGGGTTTGGCTGCCATGTGAAAAACAGCTCCACAGGCCTTACAAATGCGGCGACCGGTCAGTCGCTCCATCAATAGTCCCTGAGGAACCTCCAGAAAAACTGCCTTATCAATCGCCATACTGTTATTTTTCAGCATGGACTCAAGAGCTTCCGCCTGAGGAACTGTTCGCGGAAAGCCATCCAAAATAAAACTCTTGCCCTTTAGATTTCCAAATTCCTCTTCCACCATCCCGACAACGATCGTGTCTGGAACCAGCTCACCCTTATCCATGTATTTCTTGGCTTCTAAACCAAGCTGGGTGCTGTTTTTGATGGCGTGGCGAAACAAATCTCCAGTCGAGATGTGGTGCATCCCATGATTCTCAACCAAAAGTGCCGATTGAGTCCCTTTTCCTGCCCCTGGAGCTCCAAACAAGAGGATGTTCAATACTGCACCCTCCGGCTCCTGACCTTCACACCCTTCATGATGCCGTCGTACTTAGCCGTCAACATATGGGATTGAATTTGTTGGCTGGTATCCAATGCAACACCAACAAGAATCAGAAGGCTTGTTCCACCAAAGTAAAAAGGAAGATTAAAATAATCGATCAAAAGAGTCGGCATAATACAAACTATACTCAAATAAACCGACCCACTCACGGTCAGGCGATCCAAAACTTTCTTAATATAGTCTGAGGTGCTCTTACCTGCGCGAATGCCAGGAATAAACCCGCCATACTTCTTCAGATTGTCAGCCACATCGCTGGGATTAAAAACGATTTCGGTATAGAAAAAGCAGAAGAAAATAATCAATCCAACAAATACCACATTATAAATGGCTCCCGTGGGAGTCAGGCTCTGCTGCAAATTCTTCATCCAGGGAGCGTCCACAAATTGGGCCATTGTCGCGGGAAACATCAGCAAACTCGAAGCAAAAATCGGAGGAATCACACCTGAAAAGTTCACTTTTAAAGGCAAGTGGCTCCCCTGTTGCTGCATGGCCTGACGCCCACCACCACGTTGGGAATATTGAATGGGAATTCGTCGCTGTCCCACCTCGATAAAAACGATAGCAGCAATCACCGCGATCATTCCCACCAAAAGAGCCAACACGACCGCGCCAGCCAAATCACCGTTGCTCATCATCTGCCACAAGTTGGCGGCACCCTTGGGTACCCCAGCCGCAATACCAGCAAAAATGATTAAACTGGCTCCATTACCAATGCCTTTTTCGGTGATTTGCTCACCCAGCCACATGATAAAACAGGTGCCCGCCGTGAGGGTAACAACTGTGACAAACTTAAAGGTCAAAAGCGACAAGCCGAAAGTGGGGGTCATCACCAAAGGCTTCCCGTCAGGACTGCTGGAGCCGGCCAACCAGGATGCCATGGCATAGCCCTGGATGAGCGCTAACACGATAGTACCATAACGAGTGTATTGGTTGATTTTTTTGCGACCGTGTTCGCCTTCCTTTTTGAGAGCCTCAAGATAGGGAACCGCTGTCTGCAAAAGCTGAAAAATAATTGAAGACGAAATGTAGGGCATGATCCCAAGAGCAAAAATACTAAATCGCTCCAGTGCACCGCCCGTAAAAGTGTTAAACAGGCCAAAGATTCCACCGCTTTGAGCTTGGAAGAAGGCCAAAACAGCTGACCCATCCACTCCCGGAGTGGGCACGGCCACTCCAAGACGATAAACACCCAACATTGCAAGGGTAAAAAGGATCCGTTTACGGAGTTCGGCTGGAATCGTTAAACCTGGAGCTGTGGACACTAGATGACCTCGATTTTTCCACCTGCTGATTCGATGGCTGATTTTGCTTTTTCACTTACCTTGTGAGCTTTCACAGTCAAAGCCTTCGAAAGCTCACCGCGGGCCAAAATTTTAACCGGACCATTGCCAACCAGGCCAGCCAATTTCAAAGTTTCAGGGGTTACATCCCCTTCAAATCGATTCAGCTGTCCAATGTTGACCACATCGTACTTAACTTTAAAACGAGCATTCGTGAAACCGAACTTGGGAAGACGGCGAGCCATTGGCGTCTGACCACCTTCAAATCCACGACGAATAGGGGCACCTTTACGAGCCTTTTGGCCCTTGTGTCCCTTAGCGGCGGTTCCACCCTTTCCAGATCCACGACCACGACCGACACGCTTCGATCCATGGGTTGCACCACGTTTTGGCTTTAGGTTTCCAAGAGCACTCATTTTAATTCTCCGGCTTCACATCGAGTAGATGCTGAACTTTATAAATCTGACCTCGATTGGCCGGGTTATCGGCGACAACCACTTCCTGGTTGATTTTGCGCAAGCCCAGGCAGCGAACGGTGTCCCGTTGGCTTTTTGAGGTCCCAATCAAACTTCTCTTCAATTTTACACGAAATGCCTTCGCCATGTTCATCACCTCTGGTCAATCTCTTAGGACGAGGGCCGCTGATTAATCAGCTGACACAAACCGTCCAGAGTCGCCCGAACCGCATTGTGCGGATTCCGCGTACCTACACATTTAGTCAAAATATCCTTAATACCAACCGTCTCAAGCACAGCTCGAACCGGACCACCTGCGATAACACCAGTACCGGGAGCTGCTGGAATCATGACGATCTTGGCTGCACCAAAAGTTCCAATCACTTCGTGAGGAATTGTGCGGCCTTCCTTCAAGTTCACTTTTTTCATCGCCTTTTTGGCAATTCGGCTAGCCTTACCAATGGCTTCCGGCACCTCTCCAGCCTTACCTGTTCCGAAACCAACTTCGCCAGTTCCGTTACCAGCTACAACCAATGCGGAGAATGAAAATCGGCGACCACCTTTTACCACTTTGGCTACCCGGTTAATCGCGACCACTCTCTCCTGAAGTTCAACACCTTGGTTTTCCACTCAGTCTCTCCTTAAAAAGTAAGTCCGGCTTCTCGCGCAGCCTCAGCCAGTGCCTTAATGCGCCCGTGGTACAAGTAGCCACTGCGATCAAACACAACGTTTTTAATGTTCTTCGCTAAAGCCAATTTGGCCAACTCTGAGCCAACGGCCTTTGCTGCTTCCTTATTTGTTTTTGCTTCTTTGGTTTGAGTGGGAACCGCTACCTTAAGAGTAGATGCCGACACCAAAACCTTGCCAGAAACATCATCGATAATCTGGGCGTAGATATTCCGAGTACTACGGAAAATCGCCAGACGAGGGCGCTCAGCCGTCCCTGCTACTTTTTTGCGAATACGCGCCTTACTCTTGAGGCGCTTCACAACTTTAGAAGCTGTCTTCTTTTTAAATTTAATACGAATCACAGCATTACCCTCACAATTCCTTACTTACCAGCCGACTTACCAGCTTTACGGCGGATATGCTCATCAGAGTACTTAACACCTTTGCCAAGATAGGGCTCTGGTGGACGGAAACTTCTGATTTTAGCAGCCACCTGGCCCACCTTACTACGGTCGGCACCGGTCACCATAACTGTCGTGTTCTTTTCAACTTTAATCTCAATCCCATCGGGAATCGGAAATTTGATGGGATGACTGTAACCAAGGTTCATCTCCAGAGTCTTTCCAGAAACTGAAGCCCGATATCCTACACCATTCAATATCAGCTCGCGAGACCAGCCCTTAGACACACCTGTCACGGCGTTCTGCACCAGAGCACGGAACAGCCCATGGTAAGCTCTGGTCTGTGGCTCGTCATTTTCACGAGTCAGAATGATCTGATCTCCTTCGATCTTGGCCTTAATCACCGGCTTCATTGGGACCGTCAAGGTCGACTTCCCGCCCTTAACAACGATCTCATTGGCAGGTGTCACCGACACCTGAACGCCGCTGTCAAAAAATACTGGAGCTTTTCCTACACGTGACATAGCTAATTCCTATCACCAAATCTTACACAAAACTTCGCCACCAACTTTAATCTTGGTTGCGTCATCACCGCTCAAAATGCCCTTATTGGTGCTCAATACAACCAAGCCAAATCCGGAGCGAACCTGAGGGATGTCATCAGACTTCACATACATCCGCCTACCTGGACGACTCACCCGAGAGACATTGGTGATCGCATGTTTGCCATTCTCCATATACTTCAGGTAAACGCGCATCACTCCCTGGCGGCCATCCTTCGCAACTTTAAAGCTACGAATATAACCGTTGTCCTGGAGGATCTGAGCAAGACCCACACGCATATTGGAGCTAGGCACATCCACTTTGTCGTGCTTTGCCAAGCCAGCGTTCCGAACTCGAGTCAGAAATTCACCGATCGTATCCATTCAAATCATCTCCTCAACAGTTATCTCTTCCTAAAAGGCATACCCAGAGCTTCCAACAAAGCCCGGCCGTCCGCATCGTTCTCAGCAGTTGTGCATATGGTGATGCTCAAACCGCGGATCTTATCCACCCTGTCGTAGTCAATCTCGGGAAATACAATCTGTTCCTTAAGGCCCATGTTGTAGTTTCCACGTCCATCAAATCCCTTGGGTGACAGACCACGGAAGTCACGCACCTTAGGAATAGACACATGAATCAAACGCTCCAAAAAGGCCCACATGCGATCGCGACGCAAAGTCACCCGCGCACCGAGAGGCATTCCTTCACGCAACTTAAAGTTGGCGATGGATTTCTTGGACTTCGTGATGACTGCCTTTTGACCCGCAATCAAGGTCAACTCGTCAGCCATAGTCTCGAGAATCTTTGGGTTTTTGACAGCTTCACCAGTGGTGACGTTCAAAACAATCTTCTCAAGAGCAGGAACTTGCATCACATTCTTTTTGCCCAGCTGCTTTGTCAGCGCGGACACTATTTCAGTACTGTACTGTTCACTCATCGGTTTCACAGCCACACTCCTCTTTCAGATCAAAGCACTTCAGGAGCAAGAGAAACAATCTTCAAAAACTGCTTCGCACGAAGTTCCCTTGCAACTGGGCCAAAAATACGAGTTCCAATCGGCTCCTTCTGAGCGTTAACCAGAACTGCTGAGTTTTCATCAAAACGAATGTGGCTGCCATCAGGGCGATTAATCTTGTGAATCGTCCGGACAATCACAGCTTTGGCCACATCGCCTTTTTTCACCTTAGAATTGGGCATGGCTTCTTTGATCGACACCACTACGATGTCTCCAACTGAAGCGTAGCGACGCTTTGAACCGCCTAAGACCTTAATACACTGAACTTCTTTGGCGCCGGAGTTATCCGCCACCTTCATTCTAGTCTGCATTTGAATCATGACGGCACCGCCTCTGTGGCCTCAGCCTTTTCCAAAATCTGCTGAAGCTTCCAACGCTTGGTCTTGCTCAAAGCTCTGGATTCAAGGATCTTTACCTTGTCACCCACTTTGGCCTCATTCTTTTCATCATGTGCCTTAAACACGGTCGTCCGACGAACAAATTTTCCGTACTTCTCGTGACGAACCATGCGGTCAGCTTCAACTGTGATGGTCTTATCCATCTTGTCACTCACCACGCGGCCAACGACTTCATTTTTTCGTCCGCGCTCTTTTTTTACCTTTGTCATTTCAGCCATCTCAATTTACCTCACTGAGCCAATTTCATGCTAAGGGCTGTCTGGACACGAGCGATGTCTCGGCGCAAATCGCGGATCGAAACAGGGCTCGCTACCTGACCCAAAGAATGCTTCATATTGAGCTCAAAAAGTTCTTCACGCATTTGGCCCAAACGCTTACGTAACTCTTCAACTGTCAAATCACGAATATCTGCGAATTTCACCGCGCTACTCCCGAGCTAAGAATCGTGTCTTAAAAGGTAACTTATGAGCGGCAAGGCGAAAGGCCTCTTCGGCCTGCTCACGAGTAACACCATTGATCTCAAACAAAACCCGACCAGGCTTAATCATAGCTACCCAATACTCAGGGCTTCCTTTACCAGATCCCATCCGTGTTTCGGCTGGTTTCTTGGTGATTGGACGGTCAGGGAAAACTCTCAACCACAAATTCCCGCCCCGTTTTACAGAGCGGCTAATAGCAATACGGCCAGCCTCAAGTTGGCGAGCAGTCAGACGACCAGCTTGAGTCGCCATCAATCCGTAGTCTCCAAAAGAGATTGAACTTCCACGAGTTGCAAATCCCTTATAGCGGCCACGAAACTGCTTCCGCCATTTGACTCTTTTAGGACTTAACACGGTTCGCCTCCTCAATCTCACGGGCAGACAGTACATCTCCCCGATAAATCCATACCTTAACGCCAATAATACCGTAAGCGGTCAGGGCTTCTGCAGTTCCATAGTCGATGTCTGCCCGCAGAGTGTGCAGAGGAACACTCTTTTCGTTGTACCATTCAGTCCGAGCGATCTCCGCTCCATCCAAACGGCCCGCAACCATGATCTTAATTCCACGAACACCACTGCGAACTGAAGCTGCCAGAGCCTTTTTAAGCGCCCGGCGCCAGGAAATCCGCTTCTCCAATTGGAGGGCAATGTTCTCAGCAACCAACTGAGCATCCAAATCAGGCTTACGAACCTCCTGGATGTTCAGGAAAACTTCATTCGGAGTGAGGCGCTGAATATCCGCCTTGAGAGCATCGATTCCAGTACCTTTTTTACCAATCACCACACCAGGACGAGCTGTTGAAATGATGATTTTAATCTTATTTGCAGCACGCTCCATTTCGATTTTTGAAACGCCGGCATGCTTCAGTTTGGTCTTAATATACTTACGCAGCTTGAAATCTTCGTGAAGATTGGCCACGTACTGGGGTCCCTTCGCAAACCACCGGGAGTCCCAGGTTCTGATTACGCCAACTCTCAAACCAATTGGATTAACCTTCTGTCCCACGAATCCGCCTTCCTGATTACTTCTCGTCTAGTACCAAGTTAATATGACTCAGCTTCTTCTTAACAGGAAATGCACGTCCCTGAGCCCGAGGACGGTATCTCTTCATGGTTGGACCTTCATCCACATAAACTGTCTTCACATAGAGGTTATCAACATCGATGACCTGCTTTTGCTCAGCATTGGCCACAGCTGATTCAACCAGCTTCTTCAGAAGACCTGCCGTCTTCTGCTTCATGAAAGCCAGGGTTCGAATGGCATCATTCACATCCATGCCACGAATCTCGTCCGCAACCAGGCGTGCCTTTTGTGCTCCAACTCTTGCGTACCGCAAACTAGCTTTGACTTCCATTTTGATCCTCTACTTACTTCTTGGCGCCAGCAGCTTTTTTATCTGCATGACCCGTAAAATTTCTCGTAAGAGCAAATTCACCAAGCTTGTGACCAATCATGTTTTCAGTCACGTACACGGGGATAAATTTCTTGCCATTGTGAACCGCAAAGGTCAGTCCAACGGCTTCAGGGAGAATAGTGGAGCGACGAGACCAAGTCTTGATCACTTTCTTATCTCCACTGCTCAAGGCCTTACTGATCTTTTCCATCAGGTGATACTCAACGTATGGACCTTTTTTTACCGATCTAGCCACAATTTGCTCCTCAATTACTTCTTATTACGACGCTTAATAATCATCGAATCAGTTCGCTTGTTCTTGCGGGTTTTGGCGCCCTTACAAGGCTTACCCCAAGGAGTGACTGGATGATGACCTTTACCAACACCTTCACCACCACCCAATGGATGGTCGATCGGGTTCATTGCCATACCGCGAACCGCAGGGCGCTTACCCTTCCAACGATTACGACCAGCTTTACCAATTTTTACGTTCTCATTATCTGTATTGCCGACCTGTCCAATAGTGGCGCGACATTCGGACATGACCTGGCGAACCTCACCTGAGGGAAGCTTAACCTGGCAGTATTGACCAAGCTTAGCCACCAATGTCGCCGCAACACCAGCGCCACGAACCATTTGACCACCTTTTCCGGGTCTCATTTCAATATTGTGAATAGTCGTGCCGGTCGGGATAGCTTTCAAAGGCAGAGAATTACCTGGCTTGATGTCAGCATCAGCCGAGGAAATCACCTGATCACCCACTTTGAGGCCAACTGGAGCCAAAATATAGGCCTTTGCGCCGTCGTCATAAACAATCAGAGCAATTCGGCAAGTACGATTTGGATCGTACTCAATTGCAGCCACAGTCGCAGGAATGTTTTCCTTTGCTCTCTTAAAATCAATCACTCGATAACGACGCTTATGACCTCCGCCCTTATGGCGCATTGTGATCATACCGTGGTTATTGCGAGCCGCCTTCTTCTTTAATGGCTCAAGTAGGGACTTCTCAGGAGTCGTCTTAGTGATCTCAGAAAAGTCGTATCCAGAGCTGTTACGACGGCCGGGACTACGGGGTTTAAAAACCTTGATTCCCATCCTTATGCTCCCTCAAACAATGTGATTTTCTCGCCCGGAGCCAGTTTGACCATAGCCTTTTTCCAGTACTGCACCCGGCCTTGCCCCAAACGGTTCCGACGAGCTCTGCCACGACATACAGCTGTGCGGACAGAATCCACCTTCACGCGGAAGAACTTTTCAACCGCATCTTTGATCTGGTTCTTATTTGCCTCCCGATCTACTTCAAAAACATAGATCCCCGCTTCGTTCAGCGCGCTATTTTTCTCAGTAATCAGGGGCCTTTTAATCACGTAATACATGTCAGTTCCCCACTCCACATCGGGCAGCGATCTTATCAACCGAGTCCTTTGTGATGATGGCATAGTCATACTTTAACAAATCAAATACGTTCATTCCCTCGGTGCCGTAGTAACGTACTTTGGGCAGGTTGCGGGCAGCACGAGAGAATAGGTCGTTCTTCTCGCCAGTGATCAATACGGCCTTCTCAACGCCAAAACTCTTCAGACGCTTGGCCAACTCGTTGGTCTTGCCGGCTTCAGAACCCATATCCTCAATAATGGCCAACTTGCCTTCTTTCAAAAGAAGAGACAGAGCTGAGCGCAAGCCCATTTGCTTCACCTTTTTAGGTAAAGTGTAGGAGTAATTGCGGGGGTTCGGCCCAAAGGTGATTCCGCCACCTTCCATCAAAGGTGAGCGGCTAGAACCTTGCCGAGCATTACCTGTACCCTTTTGTTTAAATGGCTTTTTGCCACCACCACTCACTTCAGCTCGGGTCTTGGCTTTGTGAGTTCCGGAGCGACGACTCGCCAACTGCCACTTAACAACTTCATGAAGGATATCTTTGCGCACGGGGGCTTCGAAAACCACCGGGCTCAAATCAACTTCACCTACTTTTTTCTTGCTCCAATTAAGGACATCTACAGTTGCCATATTACACTTTCACCAGTTTGACGATTGTGTTGCGGGCACCGGGAACGGCTCCCCTAACAAACAAAACACCCTCTTTGGCATCCACATCTACAACCTGCAAGTTGCGAGTTGTGACGTTAACAAAACCATAGTGACCGGGCATTTTCCGACCAGGCATTACACGGGCCGGCTCTTTATTATTACCGATAGATCCAGGACGACGATGAGTGCCGGATCCGTGAGAGGCGCGGCCTCCACCAAAATCCCAGCGCTTCATGACACCAGCAAAACCACGTCCCTTGGTGCGAGCTGTGACGTTGATTGTGTCACCAGCAGACAGACTATTAATGTCGATCTTCTGACCCACTTCAATTCCCTCAGGGAGATCCTGACGAAACTCGCGAATGAACTCAGCACCGTTCTCAAAGCCAGCCTTGCTCAAGTGGTTCTTTGCGGCGTTGGTTGTACGAGAAGCTCTTTTGCTTCCGCAGGCGATTTGAACTGCAGTGTACCCGTCTTTGTCCTCGGTCTTAATCTGGGAAATAACCCATGGACGGTACTGCAACAAGGTGACAGGAACCGCTTCACCGTTTTCAAAAATCGTGGACATGCCGAGTTTGAACGCAAAAAGGCCGTTGAGCTTTACGCCTTCGGCTTGTTGCTGTTCGTTTGTGTTTTCTACCTCAGCGCTCATCGTAATACTCCATTACTCAGCTGATAATTTAATTTCCACATCAACACCCGCAGACAGGTCCAGCTTCATCAACTGATCAATGGTCTGCTGAGTGGGCTCAAGAATGTCGAGCAAACGCTTATGCGTACGGATTTCAAACTGCTCGCGAGACTTTTTATCGACGTGAGGAGAGCGCAAAACTGTGTAGCGGTTAATCGATGTCGGCAATGGAATCGGGCCGGCTACGCGAGCACCTGTTCTTCTGGCCGTGTCCACGATTTCACGAGTGGATTGATCCAGAAGCTTGTGATCAAAGGCTCTCAAACGAATACGAATCTTTTGACTCTGCATAACTCTCTCACTTTGGCTTAAAGACTCACCAAATTGTTAAAAAGACAAAGAAACCCCCTACTTAAGGGTCATCGACCTCCCAGTTTCGCGGCGAAATTTACTAATTTCAGCGACTTAGGAGTTTAAGACCCAAGGACGTATGGGGCTACAAGTCGGCGAGTATGCCCCTCGGCAATCTAGATTGTCAAAGGAATTCACCAGAAATTTCCAATAGAAGAAGACCTGCAAATCCCCATAGACAGGGGTTTTGAGCCCTATCGACCCAGGCCCTCAAGGATCTCCTTTTCCACCTTTGGGGGAACCGGCGCATATTCTTGAAATTCCATGCTAAAACTGGCTCGGCCCTGGCTCAAGGAGCGCAAGTCTGTGGCATAGCCAAATAGAGCCATAAGGGGCACTTCAGCCTTCACCACTTGATTGCCCCCTTTAGGGGACATGCTGTGAACCTTGCCCCGGCGGGCATTGAGATCGCCGATGGCATTACCCATAAATTCCTCAGGGGTAATGATTTCGACCTTAAAAATCGGCTCAAGGATTTGTGATTTCGCGGACTTGAGTCCATCACGAAGAGCATTGGCGGCAGCCACGCGAAAGGCCATTTCAGTGGACTCTTTGTCCCTGACCTCACCATCCGTGAGAGTCACCTTGATATCTACTAATTGGTAACCACCCAAGGCGCCCACTTCGGCTGCATCTTTGGCCCCTTTTTCTACCGCCTGAACGAATTCACGGGGAAAATCCTTCCCCATCTTGTTTTCAAACAGATAACCCTCACCCCGAGGCAATGGCTCCAGGTTCAAGCGTACCCGGGCGTATTGGTGTTGTCCGCCGATCTCGCGGTCAAAGGATCCTTCTCCCTTAACCCCGCCGACGATGGATTCGCGGAAGGCCACCTGGGGCTTACCCACGTTGGCTTTGACCTTGTGCTCCCTCAGGAGGCGGTCCACTAGAATCTCCAGGTGGAGTTCACCCATTCCGGATAGGAGCATCTGCCCCGTCTCCTGGTCCGTTCGCACACGGCAGGAAGGGTCCTCCTTCAGAAGAGCTTCAAGCCCAGACATCATTTTAGGCTGATCAGCCGTTGTTTTTGCCTCGATCGCAACTGAAATAACCGGCTCCGGATACTGGATAGGCTCCAGGGCTACCGGCCTCTTGATGTCGCAAAGCGTGTCCCCAGTGATGGTGTTTTTCAAGCCAATAACGGCGCCAATATCTCCCGCTTTTAGGACAGAGACTTCCTCCCTGGAGTTGGCGTGAAGCTTAACCAGCCGTTGAATTCTTTCTTTTTTGTTCTCGCGAACATTGAGTAGGGCCATTCCCTGCTTTATTTGACCTGAGTAGACACGGACGAATGTCATGGTACCGGCAAAACTATCCGAGGCGACCTTGAAGGCCAGGCTAGCCACTGGTTCATCGAAATCCGTGGGACATTCAATGGCCTTTTCCTCGTTTTCGGGATCAAAACCAACGATGGCCGGCACCTCCAAGGGGCTAGGCAAAAGAGACACCACCGCGTCCAACAGGGGCTGAACCCCCTTGTTGCGAAAGGCCGCACCACATAATACGGGGGTTGCCTTGAGCGAAATGGTTCCCTGGCGTAGGGCTTGGATCAGACTCTCAGTCGACATCTCCTCACCCTCAAGGTACCTCTCCATCAAAGAGTCATCAAACTCAACAATACGCTCGATCATCTGTTCCCGCTGAGCCTGGGCTTCATCAGCCAAATCAGCAGGAATCTCTTCGCTTTCGTACTTTTCCCCGAGGCCATCGCCCTTCCAAACCAGGGCCTTCATGGAGAGCAGATCCACCACTCCGACAAAGGCATCTTCACTGCCAATGGGGATTTGAATGGGTATGGGATTGGCTCCCAACTTGTCTCTTATTGTACCGACACTCATATAAAAATCAGCGCCGATTCGATCCATTTTATTAACAAAGCAAATCCGTGGAACTTTATACTTATCAGCCTGCCGCCAAACCGTCTCTGACTGGGGTTCAACCCCATTTACGCCGTCAAAAACAGCGATCGCACCATCTAAAACCCGAAGCGACCGCTCAACCTCAATGGTAAAGTCTACGTGTCCAGGTGTATCGATAATATTGATCCGATGATCCTGCCAA
Source organism: Pseudobdellovibrionaceae bacterium (assembly GCA_020635075.1). NCBI lineage: Bacteria > Pseudomonadati > Bdellovibrionota > Bdellovibrionia > Bdellovibrionales > Pseudobdellovibrionaceae > Pseudobdellovibrionaceae bacterium. The sequence continues at coordinate 60,906 of JACKAM010000002.1, forward strand.
GCACAAGAGGTCGCCGCAGCAGTAATGGTAATGCCCCTTTCCTGCTCCTGCTCCATCCAGTCCATGGTGGCATCACCGTCATGGACCTCGCCAATTTTATGGCTTTTTCCGGAATAGTAGAGAATTCGCTCTGTCGTCGTGGTTTTACCGGCATCGATATGAGCCATGATCCCAATGTTACGGGTGAACTTGAGATCCTCTACCTTTTGTGGTTCTCCAGCTGGCATGTTTGGATCATATTCTGTCGGTTAACCGACGGCTTTACCAATTGTAGTGAGAGAATGCCTTGTTGGCTTCCGCCATGCGGTGCACATCCTCTTTCTTCTTAATGGCATTACCGCGATTGTTGTAAGCATCAACGATTTCGCCGGCAAGACGGCCAGCCATGGATTTCTCGCCACGCTCACGAGAGTAACCAACCATCCAGCGCATCGCCAAGGTCACGCGACGAGAAGGCCTTACATCAACAGGAACCTGATAAGTTGCTCCACCCACGCGGCGAGAACGAACTTCCAGAGAAGGCTTACAGTTTTCAACGGCCTTTTTAAACACTGTCAAAGGCTCTTCACCAGATACCTTTGTGCGAAGATCATCCAAAGCTGAATAGAAAACCTTTTGGGCAAGACTCTTCTTACCGCGCTCCATGAGCTTATTAATGAACTTGGCAACCAAGACATCATTGTAAACTGGATCTGGAGCAACTTCCCGCTTGTAACTACTTTTGCGACGAGACATATCCTTCTATCCTTATCCGAATTAGTTCTTCGGTCTCTTGGCGCCGTATTTAGAGCGACCTTGTTTTCTATTAGCCACACCCTGAGTGTCCAGTACACCACGAACAATATGGTAGCGAACACCGGGCAGGTCTTTCACACGACCACCACGGATCAGGACTACACTGTGCTCCTGAAGGTTGTGACCGATCCCAGGAATATAAGAGTTCACTTCAAAACCATTCGACAACCTTACCCGAGCCACTTTACGAAGTGCAGAGTTTGGCTTTTTAGGAGTCGTGGTAAATACGCGAGTACAAACGCCTCGACGCTGAGGACACCTGGTCAATGCAGGCGACTTTGATTTAGTCTTTTGAATACTACGTTGCTTACGAATCAACTGATTAATCGTTGGCATTTGTACCTCTAGCTACAGTCAAACGGAAAAGCCCGTCATTTCAATAGTTTGCGCTTGTTTCAGTAACATCGCAAAGCTTCCCCGTAACGAAGCATGCAAGCTACCGAATTTCGACCTCATCCGTCAACCCAAAATACCTAAAATCCCCTAAAATCAGGGGGTCAGGAGCTCCCAACCCCCAAATTCCTTAGGAATTCAGGCCCATGCTATGACTGGAGGCCATTCCGGACATCCCGCCAGGAAGTGCTGCAGACGGGGCCTCAATGGCCGTATCGTCCACTACAATTCTCCAGCGCTTATAAGAGGCCACACCTGTTCCAGCCGGAATCAGCCGTCCCATGATAATGTTCTCTTTCAAGCCGCGGAGGAAATCCGTCTTGGAATTCACGGCAGCCTCAGTCAGGACCTTAGTGGTCTCCTGGAAAGATGCTGCGGAAATCCAACTATCAGTGCTCAAGGAAACCTTGGTGATACCAAGTAAGAGAGGATCAGCAATTGCTGGCTGTCCGCCCTCGGCGATCACTCTTTCGTTTTCCTCTTCAAACAAATATCTTTCAACCTGCTCAGCATTGAGGAAAGGGGAGTCTCCAACGTCGGTGACTTCCACTTTTCTCATCATCTGGCGAACAATCACCTCGATGTGCTTATCATTGATTCCCACACCTTGCAGACGGTAGACCTCTTGGATCTCGTTCACCAGGTAGGCCGCCAGCTCCTTGTCTCCCAATACCTTGAGGATATCGTGAGGGTTGGTCGGTCCATCCATCAAAGCCTCACCAGCCTTAATGAATTCACCTTCGCGGACAGCTACGTGCTTCCCTTTGGGAATCAAATATTCTTTTTGCTCGCCAATCTCTGGTGTCACGATCACCCGCTGCTTACCCTTGACGTCTTTACCAAAGGTTACATAGCCATCGATCTCAGAGATAATTGCACTCTCTTTGGGTTTTCGAGCCTCAAAAAGTTCAGCCACACGAGGAAGACCACCCGTAATGTCACGGGTTTTTGTCGTTTCCCGGTGAATCTTGGCAATCACATCTCCAGCGTGAATTTCCTCATTGTCAGAAACCAGAAGCTGGGCTCCAACCGGAATCACATAGCGAGCAGGAATGTTTCTGTTTGGCAGGTTCAACGAGCCACCGTCCTGATCTACCAGGTAAACGGTTGGCTTGTTGTCGCCCGATTTGGAATCCGTGATCACCTTTGTGGCAAATCCAGTTACTGGGTCCACCTGCTCAGCCATTGTGACACCCTCTTCGATGTCAGCAAACTGAACCTTGGCTGTCAGATCGGCAATAATCGGATTCGAGTAGGGATCCCACTCAGCAATAACATCACCCTTCTTGATGTCTGAGCCCTCTTTGAAGTTCATGATAGATCCATAGACCAGCTTGAACTTCTCACGCTCACGACCAGTGTCGTCGATGATAATCGCTTCACCGTTGCGGTTCATAACTGTCAATCGACCGGCGCGGTTCTCAACCACGTTGACCCCTTCGATTTTCAGTTTACCTTCGTAACGGGCGGTGTGAACTGATTGCTCTACTGCGCGAGAGGCCGTTCCACCTAGGTGGAAAGTTCTCATTGTCAGCTGAGTACCAGGCTCACCAATTGACTGAGCGGCGATAATTCCCACCGCTTCACCCAAGTTCACGGTAGCACCACGGGCCAAATCACGACCATAACACTTTACGCACACGCCACGGCGGGTACGACAAGTAAGCACTGAACGAATTTTGACGTTCTCAATTCCCGCATCATCGATCTTTTTGACCAGGTCTTCTGTCAATTCATCATTCGCACGAACGATGACCTCTTCCGTGTAAGGATCAACAATGTCATCCAGTGCCACACGACCCAAAATTCGGTCGCCCAAAGGCTGAATCACTTCACCACCTTCAAGGAGAGGACGAACAATCATGCCATCTGTTGTGCCGCAATCAATTTGCGTTACGATCACATCTTGGGCGACATCCACCAAACGACGCGTCAGATATCCTGAGTTTGCCGTCTTAAGTGCAGTATCCGCCAAACCTTTTCGCGCTCCGTGAGTCGAAATGAAGTACTGGAGAACCGTCAGGCCCTCGCGGAAATTTGCCGTAATAGGGGTCTCAATAATCTCACCTGAGGGTTTCGCCATCAGTCCCCGCATTCCAGCCAACTGACGGATCTGAGCTGCGGAACCCCGCGCACCAGAGTCAGCCATGATGAAAATCGGGTTAAAACTGGCACTCTCAACTTGGCTACCTTCAACCTCAAAGGACTCAGTCTCCAGGTTGCTCATCATCTCTTTGGCAACCTTGTCACCAGCCTGGGCCCATATATCTACAACCTTGTTATAGCGCTCACCATCAGTAATCAGACCCTCGTCGTACTGCTGACGAATTTCCGAAACAGAAGATTCCGCATCCTTCAGAATTGTGTTCTTGCCATCTGGAATGACCAAGTCGTCGATACAAATGGAAATACCGGCTAAAGTTGAATACTTAAATCCCATCTCCATGATCTTATCGGCCAAAATTACCGTCGCTTTGGCCCCGGACAAACGGAAGGATCGGTCAATCAGTTCAGCAATAGCCTTCTTGTTCATCACCCGGTTAACAGCTGAGAAAGGAACACCCTTAGGAACGATATCACTTATGATCGAGCGTCCAACTGTCGTTTCAACCACTTTGCCATGCAAACGACACCTAATAGCCGCCTGAAGATCAACCACACCTGTATCAAAGGCATAGAGAACTTCCTGAACACTACTAAACACCTTGTTGGTTCCACGAGCACCCGGACGACTACGAGTCATCCAGTAAATTCCCATCACGATATCCTGAGAGGGATTGATGATCGGTTTACCGTTGGCAGGGCTTAAGACGTTATTGGTCGACATCATGAGTACTCGGGCCTCAACCTGTGCCTCCACAGACAGGGGCACATGCACAGCCATCTGGTCTCCGTCAAAGTCCGCGTTAAACGCTGTACACACCAGGGGATGCAGCTGAATGGCTTTCCCTTCGTGCAAAACCGGCTCAAAAGCCTGAATACCCAAACGGTGAAGGGTCGGGGCTCGATTAAGCAGTACCGGGTGTTCTTTCACACAGTCAGAAAGAATATCCCACACTTCTACGGTTTCCTGCTCAACCAACTTTTTGGCCTGCTTGATCGTGCTGGCCAGTCCCCGCTCTTCGAGTTTGTTATAAACAAAGGGCTTGAACAGTTCCAGAGCCATCTTCTTTGGCAATCCACACTGATGTAATTTCAGGTTGGGACCAACGACGATCACTGAACGACCGGAGTAGTCCACACGCTTACCAAGAAGGTTCTGACGGAAACGACCCTGCTTTCCTTTAAGCATATCACTTAAAGAACGGAGGGGACGCTTGTTCGGACCAGTGAAGGTCTTACCACGGCGACCGTTATCCAGAAGGGCATCTACAGACTCCTGAAGCATCCGCTTTTCGTTACGGATAATGATATCAGGAGCGTTGAGCTCCTGAAGACGCTTCAGGCGATTGTTTCTGTTGATCACTCGACGATAAAGATCGTTCAAATCAGAGGTGGCGAAACGACCGCCATCCAAAGGTACTAGCGGACGCAGGTCCGGAGGAATCACAGGAAGAGACTCGAGCATCATCCATTCAGGCTTGTTACTAGACCCCTTAAAGGCCTCTACAACCTTGAGACGCTTGGTCAGCTTTTTGATCTGTGCCTCAGATTTGGTCTCTTTAAGGTCCATGCGGAGTTTGCGGGAAAGGTACTCAGAATCCACCTTTCTCAACATTTCGCGAATGGCAACTCCACCCATACCGGCCTTGAAGTTAGGGCCAAACTCATTAAGAGCATTTTGATAACTCTCTTCAGAGAGAATCTGATTCTCTTCCAGAGTTGTTTCCTGAGGATCCAGCACCACATAGGCTTCGCAGTAAAGAATCCGCTCAACGTCCTTCAGGGACAGATCGAGCAGGTTTCCGATACGGCTAGGAAGAGAACGCAAAAACCATATGTGGGCAACCGGAGTCGCCAATTCAATGTGTCCCATGCGCTCACGGCGGACCTTACTCTGTGTGACTTCAACACCACACTTTTCACAGATCACACCGCGGTACTTCATCCGCTTATATTTACCGCAAAGACATTCGTAATCCTTAATCGGACCAAAAATCTTGGCGCAAAAAAGACCGTCACGTTCGGGCTTAAATGTCCGGTAGTTAATGGTCTCCGGCTTTTTAACCTCACCATGTGACCAGTCCCGAATCATTTCGGGAGAGGCCAGGGAGATTCTAACGGCATCAAAAGAAAGAGGATCTTTTGGTTTATCGAAGAAATTCAATAGATCTTTCAAGGTATCTCTCCCTTCCCTTACTGCTCAACAGTGTTGTGAGGTTTCTCAGTCAAAATGTCGGACTCAATAAGTTCAACATTTAGAGCCAAGCTCTGCAGTTCTTTGACCAACACGTTAAAGGATTCAGGAAGTCCTGGTTCCAGAACATTCTCACCTTTAACAATGCTTTCATACATCCTTGTTCTTCCTGCGACGTCGTCTGACTTCACTGTCAGGAACTCCTGCAGAGAATAAGCCGCACCGTAGGCTTCAATTGCCCAGACTTCCATCTCTCCCAACCTCTGGCCTCCAAATTGGGCTTTACCACCCAAAGGCTGTTGAGAAACAAGGGAGTAAGGACCAATCGAACGAGCGTGGATCTTCTCCTCAACAAGGTGATGCAGTTTCAACATATACATAATTCCGACCGTCACTGGGGTCTGGAAGGGAATGCCCGTCCGACCATCAAACAGTACGGTCTGGCCCGTCGACGGCAGGTTTGCTTTGGCCAAGAAGTCTTTAACATCTTTCTCCTTGGCTCCATCAAACACTGGAGTTGCCACGTGAACTCCATGAGAAAGACGTTTCATCATCTTCTTCATAGAAAGCTCATCGGCATCATCGATCTTTTTGGTAATTGGCTCCAGCTCGTAAACATCTTTTAGGAAGTTCCTTGCTTCACCATCATTGTATTTCTCCAGCATCTCACCAATCTGTTTGCCGAGCGAATGAGCCGCCCAACCCAGGTGAACCTCAAGAATTTGACCAATGTTCATCCGCGAAGGTACGCCGAGTGGATTTAATACCATGTCCACCGGAGTTCCATCGGCCAGGAAGGGCATGTCCTCTTCTGGAAGAACCTTGGACACCACACCTTTGTTCCCGTGTCGACCAGCAAACTTGTCACCCACCTGAAGCTTGCGCTTAATGGCGATGTAGACCTTTACCATCTTGATCACGCCCGGGGGTAACTCATCACCCTTCTTTAGGCGCTCAATCTTTTCATTGAATACCATCTTGATGGCTTCAAGCTGGTTTCTGGCCGCGTCAATGATTCTCGTACACTGATATTCCAACTCGCTCTCAAGAGGAATGTAGGCCAACAGTTCAAATGGAATGGTTTCCAAGTCTTCGTTGGTAATCTCCTGCCCTTTGGAAAGAAGCTTCACAGAGCCATCCTCGTTCAAAAGAACTCCGGTCGTCTTTTTGTTGACCAACAGATCCTTGAGCTTATCCAAGGCATTCAGACGAATGACGTTTTGCTCGACGTCGAAGTCTTTCTCCAACTTCAGACGCTTTTCCTCGATAATTAGCTGTAAACGCTCGTCCCGGTCAGAGCCTTCGCGACTATAAACCTGAGCATCGATTACAGTTCCGTAAACGCCCGAGGGAACCCGCAATGAGGTATCGCGCACGTCTCCAGCTTTTTCACCAAAGATCGCCCGCAAGAGCTTTTCCTCAGGCGAAAGCTGAGTCTCACCTTTAGGAGTCACCTTACCAACCATGATGTCGCCAGGGCCGACCTCAGCACCAATACGGATAATACCGCTGGCATCCAGATCTTTTAGGGCCTCTTCACCCACGTTGGCAATATCGCGAGTGATCTCTTCTTTACCCAACTTGGTATCACGAGCCACACACTCAAACTCTTCGATATGAATAGATGTGTAAGTGTCATCTTTAATGAGGCGCTCAGAAATCAGGATCGAGTCCTCAAAGTTGTAACCCATCCAAGGTGTAAACGCGACCAGGATATTCTGGCCCAGAGCAAGCTCACCCAACTCGGTGGAAGGACCGTCAGCGATCACATCCCCCCGCTTCACCCGATCACCAACCGAAACAATTGGCTTTTGATTAAAGCAGGTATTTTGATTGGTTCGCTGATACTTTGTCAGGTTGTAAATGTCGACGTTGGCACCCAATTCACCACCTTTGGCAAATCGGCGGACAACAACTCGTCCCGCATCAACGCCTTCAACAATACCATCATTTGTACACACCACACTGGTTCCAGAGTCACGAGCGACATAGTGCTCAACACCCGTACCTACTAGCGGCGCACGAGAGCGCAACAAAGGCACCGCCTGCCGTTGCATGTTCGATCCCATCAAGGCACGGTTCGCATCATCGTGCTCAAGGAAGGGGATCAAAGAGGCTGCAATCGACACCAGCTGGCTGGGCGATACGTCCATCAGGCTCACTTTGTCCTTTTCAACAAGCTCGTATTCACCGTTCACCCGAACCGTATAGTGCTCCCCAAAAACATCCTTCTCTGCCGAAAAAGCTCCGGCCTGGGCCACATTGTGCCCCTGCTCCTCAAGAGCTGACATATAGGAAATATCAGTAGAAACTTTGCCGTCCTCAACCTTGCGGTAGGGGGTTTCGATAAAGCCATAGTTGTTAATTCGCGCATAGGTTGCGAGCGAGGCAATCAAACCAATGTTTGGTCCCTCAGGGGTCTCAATCGGACAGATTCGACCGTAGTGGGTCGGGTGAACGTCACGAACTTCGAAGCCCGCTCGGTCACGTGTCAAACCACCAGGTCCAAGGGCCGACAAACGGCGCTTGTGGGTGATTTCAGACAAAGGATTGGTTTGATCCATAAACTGTGACAACTGGCTGGAACCGAAGAACTCTTTTACAACGGCGTTGACCGGTTTGGCGTTAACCAGGTCGTGAGGCATCATGGATTCAACGTCCTGAAGACTCATGCGCTCGCGAATCGCCCGCTCCATGCGGACCAATCCAATGCGGTATTGGTTTTCAAGCAGTTCACCCACGGAACGAACACGACGGTTACCCAAGTGGTCAATATCGTCAATGCGACCCTGACCGTTCTTCAATTCGATTAGGGTGCCCACAACGCTCATTATATCCTTGTTAGTGAGCGTACGATGATCAACAGGACACTCATCAAAAGGAATATTGAAGCGATGGTTAATCTTCAATCGACCCACTTCACTTAAGTCGTAGGTCTCAGGATCGAAAAATAGGCGCTGAAACAGGTTCTCTGCTGCTTCTGGAGTTGGAGGTTCACCTGGTCGCAATCTCTTATAGATTTCGAGCAGAGACTCTTCACGAGTCGTTACCTTGTCAATCAACAGAGTGTTGCGTAGGAAGGGGCCTACTGCCAAACCATCAAAAAAGATCATCTTAAATTCGCTGATTCCGGCCTCATGAGCTCGATCCAGATAGTCACCGGACATCTCGCTGTTGGCATCGGCGATGATCTCACCGGTGGTTTCATCGATAATGGGTTTGGCTACAACTTTGCCTTCCAAGTCCTCACGAGAGATTTCAATCTCAGTCAGATTCAACTGTTGAACCTTTTTAACTGAAGCCCTGGTAATCCGGCGACCCGCCTTAACCAGAGTTTCTCCGGAGTTGGGATCAATGATATCAGACAGTGCCCGCTGACCAGCCATCTTCTCGATGTCCAATCCACGCAAGTACTTGCCTTCTTTAGTGCGGCGGACCGTCACTAGGTCATAATACATTTCAAGAAGATCTTCAGTCGTGTGTCCAAGTGCCTTCAAGAGAACGGTCACTGGGAACTTACGTCGGCGATCAATGCGCACGTAAACGAGATCTTTCTGATCAAATTCAAAATCCAACCATGATCCGCGGTAGGGGATCACCCGAGCGGAATAAATCAACTTTCCGCTGGCGTTATTCTTTCCGCCATCATGATCAAAAAACACACCGGGTGAGCGATGCAATTGGCTCACAACAACGCGCTCTGTACCATTGATGATAAAAGAGCCATTCGCCGTCATCAGGGGAATTTCACCCAGATAAACTTCCTGCTCTTTCACATCGCGAATGCTGCGAGCCTCAGTCTCCTCATCGACATCGAAAACGATGAGTCGCAGGGTCACCTTGATTGGAGCAGCGTAGGTCATACCCCGCTGGCGACATTCATCAACGTCGTACTTAGGAGGCTCCAGCGTATAGGAGACAAACTCCAGGCTGGCCGTATTATTAAAATCTGAAATCGGAAATACCGATTTAAAAACTCCATTTAAACCCTGGATACCACGGCGGTCCGGGTCCATTTCCTTCTGCAGGAATTCCTCGTATGATTTTTTCTGGAGTTCAATAAGATTGGGAATATCAATCAGGCCCTGGGTTCTAGCATAACTACGTCTCAGACGTAAGTTAGATGCTGTGACTGGAGTGTTACCCATTCCTTCTCCTTCTTTCCTAAAAAAGTCTCTCGATCCCTAATTTCGCTTTTTGGTCTCTAAACTGGCGGAGTCCAAAAAAAGACTCCGCCATATGTTACCGAATACAATCGATCAATTACTTGATCTCTACAGTGGCTCCAGCCTTAGTCAGAACGTCCTTCATTTTGTCGGCTTCTTCCTTAGTGGCGCCTTCTTTCAGAGCTTTGGGAGCACTTTCAACCAGGTCTTTGGCTTCTTTCAATCCAAGACCAGTTAAAGCACGCACTTCCTTAATCACGCCAATTTTATTGGAACCAGCGCTAGCAAGGATGACGTCGAATTCAGTCTTCTCCTCAGCAGGAGCAGCGGCAGCAGCACCAGCCACAGCAACAGCAGCAGGAGCAGCGGCGCTAACGCCCCACTTCTCTTCAAGATCTTTAATCATTTCGGCCAGCTCAATCACTGGCATATTAGAAAGAAAATCAATTACTTCTTCTTTATTTAAGGCCATTTTATCCTCCAAAAATTTTCAAAAATTCAAACTTGTTACAGTTACTCTTCTCACGCTTGCTTGTCTTTGTAGGCGCTGAGCACGCGTGCAAATCCACCAGGAACAGCTTCCAGCGTACGAACGAATTTGCCCATCGGAGCTTGTAGAAGTCCCAGGAACTGGGCTCTAAGCTGCTCTTTTGAGGGCAAGGTTGCCAGGTACTTGATCCTGGCTTCGTCCAACGCGGTTCCGTCCATAACACCTGACTTTACCTGGAGCTCTTCCACGTCTTTGCTAAAGTCAGCCAGCAGCTTCGCAGGAGCGCTGACGTCATCGTAAGCAAAAACAATGGCATTGGTCCCCACAAACTGGTCTTTTAGTGCAGACTCAGATTCTGGGTGATCCATAAGTGCCCGGCGGGCCAAGGTGTTGCGAACCACCCGCATCTCCGATTGGAGTGGGTGTAGCTGCTTACGCAAACTGGTGACCTCTTCAACAGTTAATCCTTTGAAGTCGACCAGGAAAGCAGCTTTCGCTCTGGCGAACCGTTCAGAAATCTGACTGATTTCTTGCGCCTTATCGGCTCTAGTCATCATACGGTTCTAACCTCCCTTCCTATGTTACGCCGCATATCAGATAACGAAGAGAGGGTCCTAAAAATGGCCTTCACTCGCTTGTCTCGGCAGGATGAGTTCTCGCTCGATTAAGCCCGAAGGCTCCTACTGTCTCTGACTGCGAACAATGCAGTTAATGTTAATACAACCTAAATCAAACCAAACTCTGGGTCTCAGCGATATCCAGCCGAACACCAGGTCCCATAGTGGAAGCTACTGAAATCCCGCGCAGGTAATTTCCCTTGCTGGATGCCGGCTTTGCTTTCACCAGAGCACTCATAAATGCCACGTAGTTTTCTTTCAATTTGTCCGCACCCATGGACTTGCGGCCGATGGTGGCGTGAACAATTCCAGCCTTATCTACGCGGAACGCCAGTTTCCCCTTCTTCTCCGCCTCAACCGCTGGTCCAACAGTCATAGTCACTGTTCCCACTTTTGGGTTCGGCATCAATCCACGGGGCCCAAGAATTTTAGCTACCTTGGAAACGGTAGCCATCATATCGGGAGTGGCGAGGCACTTATCAAAATCCAACCAGCCGCCTTGAATCTTTTCGACTAGATCATCGGCGCCCACAAAGTCGGCACCAGCCTCTTTCGCTTCGGCCTCTTTAGGGCCCTTAGCAAAAACTACTACGCGAACGGCCTTTCCCAAGCCATTGGGAAGAGAGACTGCTCCACGAACTTGCTGATCCGATTGCTTTGGGTCCACACCGAGGCGAACTGCAACGTCTACTGATTCATCAAACTTGGCCTTCGCAGACTCGACCACGAGGCTAAGAGCCTCAGCGACGGGATAGCGGTTGGCTGAATCAATTTTTTCACTCGAACTTCGGTAATTCTTTCCTTTTTTAGCCATTTCTGCCTCCGCTTACTTAACTTCTAAGCCCATGCTCTTGGCTGTTCCGATAACCTGAGCCATCGCCGATTCAACTGAAATACAGTTGAGATCAGGAATCTTGGTCTCAGCGATCTCTTTTACAGCCGCCATGGTGACGGTTCCACATTTGTCCTTCTGGGGCATTTTCGATCCACTTTGAATCTTTGCTGCCTTTTTCAAAAGAACTGATACCGGGGGCGTTTTGGTGATGAAGGAAAACGATCGGTCCTGATAAACAGTAATGATCACAGGGATGATGGTGTCACCAACCTTCTGTGTCTTTGCATTAAACTGCTTACAGAAATCCATGATGTTAACCCCATGCTGGCCGAGCGCCGGTCCAACGGGAGGTGCCGGATTGGCCTTCCCTGCCGGTATCTGTAACTTAATTTGTCCTGTTACTTTTTTTGCCATTTCCCACTCCTAGCAAGTGAGGGTTTGTTAATAAAAACTCTTACTTCTTGTTTCGATCAGGCCTTTTCCACCTGAATAAAATCCAATTCAACCGGAGTGGGACGACCAAAGATGCTAACCAGCACTTTGACCTTACCTTTCTCCTCATTGATCTCCTCAACCGTTCCGTTAAAGTTGCTAAACGGACCGTCGATCACCATAACCGACTCGCCCAGCGAGAAGGTAACTTTTGGCTTGGCCTTTTCCAGGCCGGTTTCTATCTGCTGAGTGATTCTCAGCACTTCATGCTCAGGCACTTCAGGTGGGCGGTTATTTGTACCGCCGCCAACAAAGCCGGTAACTTTCGCCGACCCCTTTACCAAGTGCCAAGTATCATCGCTCAAGTTCATGTTGACGAAAATATAGCCGGGAAAAAACTTGCGCGAACGGGTCGCCTTTTTGCCTTTTACCAACTCCACAACATTCTCAGAAGGGATGAGGATTTCTCCAAACAACTCGTCTTTGCCAAGATCTCTAACACGCTTTTCGATGGACGCCTTTGCTGTGGCCTCACACCCTGTATGCGTATTGACGATGTACCATTTCTTATCCACGACCACTTCCCTGTCAGTTAATGAACATCTTGATAAGGTTTCGGGACACAAAATCAAACACTCCCAAAAGAGTTCCAGAAATGAGAAGCATGACACAGGTCACAATGGTCATCGCCGAAGTGTCTCGCCGAGAGGGCCATACCACCTTGCGAATCTCCACAACCACTTCATCGGCCCACAAAACGACCTTGGAGTTGAATTGCAGACACGCGAAAGTAATCAGGCCAACAGCAACAGGTAAACCATGGGCCACAATGTCCATGGAGCGAAACCGTGCCACAGCACCGATCGTCGCCGCCAAGGAATCGAGCAACACGTCGACGACCAAGGCCGCCACGAAGGCCGTTACAACAAAGGCAACAGTCATGATTTTTTTAGTGCTATTATCCATATATAACCACCGTCTTTCAGCTCTCAGTTGGCAGGGTAGGTAGGATTCGAACCTACAACCTACGGATTTGGAGTCCGTTGCTCTACCAATTAGAGCTACTACCCTCCGAAACACATATAGGGACCCCGGTATTGGGCCCCTATATGTCTGCCTATCAAGCGCCTAAAATTACTCAACTACTTCCGTTACAACGCCCGCACCAACAGTACGACCACCTTCACGGATCGCAAAACGCAGCTCCTTTTCCATCGCAATCGGAGCAATCAACTCAACTTCCATTTCCACACGGTCACCAGGCATAACCATTTCAGTTCCAGCCTTCAATGTTGTCACGCCGGTTACGTCAGTTGTTCTGAAGTAAAACTGGGGACGATATCCATTGAAGAAAGGAGTGTGACGTCCGCCCTCTTCCTTAGTCAGGATGTAGGCTTCACACTTAAATTTCTTATGAGGAGTGATTGAACCAGGGATGGCCAATACTTGTCCGCGCTCAACTTCTTCTTTCTTGGTACCACGAAGCAAGCAACCAGCGTTGTCACCAGCGCGACCTTCATCAAGAAGTTTACGGAACATTTCAATTCCAGTCACAGTCGTCTTTGTGGTGGGACGCAAACCGATGATTTCGATTTCATCACCAACTTTGACGATACCGCGCTCAATCCGGCCTGTTACAACAGTACCACGACCAGAAATTGAGAACACGTCCTCGATTGGCATCAGGAAGGGCTTGTCAGTCAGACGCTCCGGTTCTGGAACATACTTATCAACTTCTTCCATCAACTTAACAACTGAAGGAGCTCCAATATCAGAAGAGTCGCCCTCAAGAGCTTTCAAAGCAGAACCCTTTACGATCGGAATGTCGTCGCCAGGGAATTCATACTTGGAGAGGAGCTCACGAATTTCAAGCTCAACCAGCTCAAGAAGTTCAGCATCGTCAACCATGTCAACTTTGTTCATGAAAACAACAATCGCAGGAACACCTACCTGACGAGCAAGCAGGATGTGCTCACGAGTCTGAGGCATGGGGCCGTCAGCAGCAGAAACAACCAGGATGGCACCGTCCATTTGAGCCGCACCAGTGATCATGTTCTTCACATAGTCAGCGTGACCAGGACAGTCTACGTGTGCGTAGTGGCGGTTAGATGTTTCGTACTCAACGTGTGCAGTTGAGATCGTAATACCGCGCTCACGCTCTTCCGGAGCTTTATCGATTTGATCGAAAGCAACCGCAGCTCCGCCACCGTATGTTTCGTTCATTACTTTGGTGATAGCAGCTGTCAGAGTCGTTTTCCCGTGGTCAACGTGTCCAATAGTACCGATGTTGACGTGCGGTTTGGATCGGTCAAATTTCTCTTTTGACATTGTAGGCTTTCCTCCTGGTTCCTGAATTTTTCCCTGAAAAATTCTGGTTTAAATCCAATTTTTAAAAAATCCTTAAGTTTATCTTTCTACTTCACTTTCCAACTTCACTTCGTTCACACTCTTCAAAAGAGAGTGGAGCCCATGGTGAGACTCGAACTCACGACCTCACCCTTACCAAGGGTGTGCTCTACCCCTGAGCCACATGGGCGGAGAAATTTGGAGCGGGAGACGGGTCTCGAACCCGCAACCCTCAGCTTGGAAGGCTGATACTCTAGCCAATTGAGCTACTCCCGCTCTCCAATTGAGTTCCGCAACCACGGCTCTCAATAACACTGGTGGAGAGGGTAGGATTCGAACCTACGTAGACATAAGCCAACGGATTTACAGTCCGTCCCCTTTAGCCACTCGGGCACCTCTCCGCCAAAATCCTTCGTTCAATGCAAGACTGAGAATTAGTCTTTTGCGTTCAACGAAGCACTTTAGCTTGGCTAAACTAGTTTTTGGAGCTGGGTAAGGGACTCGAACCCGCAACCTGCTGATTACAAATCAGCTGCTCTACCAATTGAGCTAACCCAGCTTGATCGCGGCACAAATATCCATTTAGCATTGATATTGCAAGGCCTAGGTTTTTTATGACACGTAACCGCCATTTTTACTTGATGGGTCGGACCCCAGTCAAAGGATATTTCTTGATAATTCAAGGGGTTTTGTGCTGTCGAAAGAACTCTCCCAGAGCCAGGGATGCGGCGACGCTGGCGTTGTAACTCGCCCCCTTTTGCCTCTGGAAAATGCTCACAAATTGGTCACATTGACCTCTCACCGAGGTGCGGATACCTCGCCCCTCGGAGCCCACGACAAGAGCCACTTTGTCGGCAAAACTCACTTCCCATAGATCCTTTGAACCCTTCTCTTCGAGTCCATAAATCCAAAAACCCTTTTCTTTTAAAAGAGTTAGGGCTCTCGGCAGATTGGCGTGGGTATCGACCGGAATATGCTCAGCACCCCCAGAGGCGATCTTGCCAACGGTGGGCGTAAGTTCGGCGGAGCGGACCTGGGGGGTCAAGATACCATCGGCCCCCATAAGCCAGGCGGTCCTCATCACCGCACCAAGATTATGGGGATCTTCGATTTCATCGAGGACGATTAATATAGATATCTCTTTTTCATCGAGCAGGTCCCAATCCAGCTCTGGAGTCTCCAGAACCCGGCAGGCAACGCCCTGATGTCCACTACCTAAGTAGTCAAAATGGCTGCCTTTCATCTTTTCCACGGGAATTCGGTAGGTTTCCGCCTGAGATTCAATATTAGAGTAGGCCTGATCGACGGGGCCTTCGCTACGCAGACAGATTTGACCAATTTTTCCCGGCCGCACTCGCAGCGCCTCGTGGACGGAGTGCCAGCCGATCACCCAGCGCCCCGGTGGACTGGAAGTGAAAGGGTTTCGAGATTGCTGTGGCGAGACCGGCCTCCGCCCAGACCTATGTGGTCCACCGCGGGGTTTCTCACTTTTCCGGCCAGCACTGACCTTCTTCTTACCTCGTCCCATTCAGCCATTACCCCATCTAGATTTGAGCTTCAGAGAAGAACCTTTCAGCAGCTACCGCTGGGTTCTCCGCATCAACAATCGGTCGACCCACGACCAAGGCGGTTGCCCCGGACTGCATGGCTTCGCGAGGACCCATGATCCGTTTTTGATCCCCCTGATCCCCTTCACGGAGACGAATCCCCGGTGTGACTACAAAGGCTCCAGGGTGATGATTCTTCACCCTTTGGACCTCGTGAGGGGAACAGACCAATCCCGAAAGTCCCGAATCCATCGCCAATTGAGCCAACAAATCCACCTGCTCGGGAATCTCAATGGCATTAGAGGTTGGAGGAAGTCCCTTCTGGTCAAAGCTGGTCAAAATCGTCACAACCAGGATGCGAAAGGGGCGCTCCCGGTTGAGTTCACGCTCCACTTGAGCCAAACGCTTGAGGGCCTCGGTCCCTGATTGAGCATGGACTGTGGCAAATGTGGCTCCGGCCCGAAAAGTTGCCCGGATGGCGTGCTCCATCGTATTGGGAATGTCGAAGTATTTATTGTCCACAAAGACATGACCTAGCTCGGACAGCTCCTTAACCAGATCACCGCCATACTTCATGCATAATCGAGGTCCCACCTTGAAGCCGCCAACATAGGGCTCAACCTGTTTGGCGACTTCCAGCGCCTTAGATTTTTCGTCCACATCGAGAGCCACAAAGATGGGCGACTTAATTCCGCGAAACATTAGGACCACCCATTTTCCTTAAGCCAGGTCACCACATGTTCCACAATGTCCGCTGGGGGAACTTTGGCCATATCCTTGGTTCTGCGATTGACGACTTCAATGCCGCCGTCCTTAAGGCCTCGGGCTCCAATCGTCAGACGCAAGGGCATGCCCAGCAGATCCGCATCTTTGAACTTCACGCCGGGCCGCTCTTTTCGGTCGTCGAGCAGCACATCCACACCCTTGGCGGCGAGTTCCTTGTAGATCTTCTCCGCCAGTGCGTTTACTTCCTGATCCTCAGGGTCTAAGTGGCAAATGTGAACATGAAAGGGAGCAATAGACACAGGCCAGACAATTCCGTCTTTGTCGTTATTCTGTTCAATGACGGCCTGGACCGTCCGGGATATACCAATGCCGTAGCAACCCATCTCAATCAGCTCAAGCTTGCCATCGGTATTCAAATAGCTGGCATTCATGGCCTTTGAGTACTTGGTGCCCAGGTAAAAAATGTGGCCCACTTCAATCCCGCGATAGGCCTTGAGAGTGCCTTTGCCATCGGGAGACTTGTCTCCTTCGCGAGCCATGCGCAAATCTCCGACCTTGGTGACCTGATAGTCCCGCCCGTGGTTCACGTGGCGCAGGTGTTCGTCATCCTTGTTGGCGCCAACCATGTAGTTGCGCATGTTTTCCACAGCCTTATCCATATAAATGGGAATTTTAAGACCCACAGGACCGCAAGACCCCGGCCAAGCTCCGGTGATTCCTTGAACCTCTTTGTCGGTCAGGAGTTCGGGCGGATTGGCCAAGCCGAGGAGGTTCTTCACCTTGATGGGGTTCACCTCATCGCTCCCACGCAACAGGACAGCAACTGGCTTGAGATCATCCGTGGCCCCATCTGCGGCTGAAAAGAACATGGTTTTGACCAATCCCTTGTCTGGCACACCTGTGGCCTTGGACAAATCGACAATTGTTTTGAGTCCTGGAGTCGGAAAGCTTTCCAATGTCCTTAGGTCTTCGCCAGATGGCATTTCTGGGTTGGCATCCTCCGCGGGGCAAATTTCAATGTTGGCCGCAAAATCTCCGTCGCTGGAAACCAGGAGCTGATCTTCGCCACTTTCAGCAAGGATTTGAAACTCATGGGACAAACTTCCACCAATATTTCCACTGTCAGCCTGAACAACCCGGAACTCCACACCCAAGCGGCGAAAAATGGCGGAGTAGCAGTCATACATGACGTCGTAACTCTTACGGGCCTCTTCCGGGGTCAAATCAAAGCTATAGGCGTCCTTCATAATGAATTCACGGCCACGCATGAGTCCAAAGCGAGGGCGAATTTCATCCCGGAACTTGGTTTGAACTTGATAGAGGGTGACTGGAAGGTCTCGATAACTCTTTACATCCCTGCGAACGTAGTCAGTGATCACTTCCTCGTGGGTGGCGCCAAGACAAAAACCATGGCCATTGCGGTTTTCGAATTTGAGGAGGCCGTCACCCATCTCAGACCAACGGTTGGTCTCCTCCCACAGTTCTTTCGGTTGCACCATCGGCATCAACAACTCCACCGCACCCCTACTGTCATGCTCCTCGCGCACGATCTTCTCGAACTTACGAATCGCCTTAAGTGCCAGGGGACCGTAGGTGAAAATTCCTGGGGCCAGCTTTTTGATATAGCCGCCCCGAACCATCAATTTGTGACTGGGAATCTCCGCATCTGCAGGACTCTCCTTGAGAGTGTAAATAAATGCCTTAGACCATTTCATTCTGCCGCCTCACCAGATTTCGGAGATTTATACATGAAGCATTATATAACTCATCCCAATGAGCCTGAAAAGGATTATCAATTCTGGATTTGGCTGCTAGCCTGTTTAGCAATGGATCAACTACTTTCAAACACCCCACTACCTCCTACGTTTTGTCTCTACCCATGGACGCAATTGGCCACATCTGCCACTGGGCGGATTCGACTTTGTTGCCACACTCCCACCTTACGAGATTCCAGCGGATCAGAAGTCACCCTGTGCAATAAAGGCGAGATTGAAGCTACCTGGAACGGGGAAGCCATGAGGGCTGTGCGGAGGAGCATCCTGAATGGTCAATTGCCCGATCTTTGCCGTCGCTGCAAACTCCAGGAGAAGCAAGGTCTTGAGAGTCGAAGATTGAAAACTCTCCGCACCCGCCCCCCCTGGACCAGCGATGTTGAAGCCCGGGTTCAATCCACTCACAAGACAGGGTATCTACCTTTCCCACCGGCCAGCTATGATTTGCGCTTGGGTAACGTTTGTAATCTTAAGTGCGTTATGTGCAGACCTCAGCTTTCCACCCATTGGATCCCAGACGCCAAAGCAATGGTAGAGATGGACCGTTTGCCCAAGTCCGCCAAGGAACACCTCCAGTATTCCAAACAAGTCAACCAGACTGACTACAGATGGTACGAGAGTTCTGACCTGGTTAACTACCTTCACAAGAATGTTCAATCCATCCGCCAGCTCTACTTTGCAGGGGGAGAACCCCTGCTGGCCCGGCAGCATTGGTTGATTCTCGAGTCCTGCGTTGCCCATGGGGTGGCCAAGAGTGTGGATCTCACCTACGACACCAATGGCACCATGATCAACCAAGAATGCCTACAGCTGTGGGAGCAGTTTAACAGTCTGGATTTGAGAATTTCCCTCGATGATCTGGGAGAAAAGCTTGAGTACATTCGCGACGGGATTTCTTTTACAAAATTCCTTGATCTCATGAGTCTGCTGGAAAACTGGGATTATCCGCGCGTTGAAATTCGATTGCTGGTGACAATCCAGATACTGAATGCCCTGGATTTAGTCGAAATTTGTGATTG
Organism: Pseudobdellovibrionaceae bacterium; assembly: GCA_020635075.1. NCBI lineage: Bacteria > Pseudomonadati > Bdellovibrionota > Bdellovibrionia > Bdellovibrionales > Pseudobdellovibrionaceae > Pseudobdellovibrionaceae bacterium. The sequence continues at coordinate 80,341 of JACKAM010000002.1, forward strand.
GTTTTGGAATCAGAAATGGGTTCAATCCCGAGGGGACCAGGTATCGATCGTCTGGAGTTTTTTGGAGTGGCCAAAGAGCTTGTCGGTTGGTCTGCTTCCAGAAAAGACAAAAATCCACATCATTGACAAGGTGGATAAGGCCATGAAAACAGCAAAGGCTGATCACTACGACACCCCCTATTATCGTTCCCTTTGTCGACTTAATTCCATACTCCCTTATGCATTTAGCCTGTGGGCAGATGAGGATTCTTCAATGGGCGAATTTTTTGATTTCGTGAGTTGCCTTGATCAAACCAGAGGTCACAGCTGGAAACACATCTTTCCTGAGCTGGAGGAGCTGATCGAGTGAGTAGTAAACTGCCAGAGATCTTCTGCTATATGCCCTGGACCTCCTTGGCACTCCTGCCTGATGGGCGGATCTCCGCCTGCTGTGTCTCATCGAGTAAAGGTTTGGAGCTCGGTGACTCCAAGGTGGGGGACACCCTTTTGGACGTGTGGAAGGGAGAAAAACTCAAAGTCATCAGACGGCAGTTTCTTGCCGGTGAGTGGCCAGCGTCCTGCGTTGCATGCAAAGTCCGGCACGAAGAAGGCTATATCTCTCATAAGGACTATTTTTTCGCGACCTTAAAGCGTTACGACTTGGTGGAATCGGTAGATTTGGTTGGCGATGATCCACCTCTCTTGAATCTCGATCTGTCCTTTTCAAACCTTTGCAACCTCGCCTGCCGTATGTGCAGCTCACAGTACAGCACTAAATGGATATCCATTGATCAACACTTGGCACAAGAGGGACATGAGTACCGATCAACCGTGGACCAGGAACTCAATGGACGTGAATCTGATCTGGAAACTGTAAAAAGTATTGAGCAATCATTTGGCAGCCTGCGCTTTATCACTGTGAAAGGTGGGGAGCCACTTCTGGCCAAGAACTTTATTCCGTTTCTCCAGAGCCTTGATAAAAGAGGCCACTCCTCGAACATTGATTTAACGATTGTCACCAATGGCACCGTAGCTCCGAATGAGGAACTCCTTTCTCTACTAGCAAAGTTCAAAAAAGTTGTCCTTTCCATTAGTGTTGATGGCGTTGGGCGCTTGTTTAACTATATTCGCGGGGGGCGAGGCCATGACCTGACTCTGGTTGAAAATTCGATCCAGAAGTACCAAACCCTGAACAACGCCTATCTGGACATCTACCCAGTTGTTCAGGCATATAATGTTTTTGATATCGAGAACATTTTTGATTGGAGCCGCCGGGTTAAATGCCATGCGAGCTTCAGAGCACTCATCAAATTTCCCCATTGTCTGCAGGTAGGTGTCCTGCCAAAGCCACTTAGGCAATTAGCTCAAGAGAAACTCCGCTCATTTCTGAAAAAAATAGAAAACGAGGAACAAAACTTCAACGAGATCGAGCATCTTATAAGAGTATTGGACGTGAGTATAGAGCCCAAATACTTCGACCAGTTCCTTCGCTACACTCGAGAGCTGGATAAATACCACCAAATCCATCTAGAAGACATCGTCCCCGAATTCAAAGGCATACTAACCAGTAACCTAACTTGATAAAAGGACTTGCTACCACGTTGACGGTTAAGCCCTTTTCAGTATCTGACTAGATTTCGATGCCGTATGATTTGATTTTGCGGTGGAGATAGCTGCGTTCAAGACCAATGGCCTCAGCCGTTTTGCTGATATTACCATTGTTTTCGCCAATCTTCTTAAGCAAGAAGTCTCTCTCAAACTGGGCACGCGCCTCGCGAAAGGTTGGCAACAAATCGCCGGTGGCTGGATCAGTGCTTTCAGTAAGGCCCGCAAAGCGAAGGTCATGATCCTCAATAAAATCACCCGGTGTGAGAATGTACAGCCTTTCTACAAAGTTTCTCAATTCGCGCACGTTCCCCGGCCACGAATAAGACTTCAAGCCTTCCATCGCCGCTTCTGAGAGAATTTTGCGCCGGTATCCACCCTGGCTGGCAATCTGATCACCAAAATGAACAACCAAACCTGGAATATCTTCGATACGTTCACGAAGGGCGGGTACATAAAAGGGAATCACGTTGAGCCGATAATAGAGGTCCTCGCGAAACCGGCCCTCTTTGATTTCCTCTTCGAGATTCTTGTTGGTCGCAGCTACTACCCGCACATCCACTTCAATCGTTTCGTTGCCACCGACCCTTTGAAACTTTCGCTCCTGAAGGATTCGCAAGATTTTAGCTTGAGCATCTAAGCTCATGTCGGCAATCTCATCGAGAAAGAGAGTGCCGCCATTGGCCATATCAAACTTACCTTTCTTACCCTTTTCCGCTCCAGTAAAGGCGCCCTTTTCATAGCCAAACAGCTCGGACTCAATGAGGTCCTTTGGGATGGCCGCGCAATTGACCTCTATCAAGGGTCTTCCCGCTCGAGGACTCAAGTAGTGGATATTCTGAGCCACTAACTCTTTACCCGTACCGTTTTCACCAGTAATCAGGACCCACGAGTCCGTGGGTGCCACCCGAGAAATCATCTGCTTCAGAACCACCATACTCTTTGACTCGCCAATAATGGCGATGTTCTTCCGCAAACGATTGAGAAGAGCGTTCTTTTCGCCCCTCTCGTTTTCAAAGGAAAGAATATTCTTGATGAGAATTAAAATCTTATCCATGGAGAGGGGCTTTTCAACAAAGTCCCAAGCGCCAAGCTTAGTGGCCTTAACCGCCGTCTCAATTGTTCCATGACCTGACATGATGATGTACTGGGTGCCAGGAAAGCGGGATTTGGCTCGCTTCAAGACTTCCAATCCATCCATTTCACCCGGCATCCAAATATCTAGTAGGACAATGGCTGGTCTAAACTGCTCAATCGCCTGAAGGCCCCTCAGGCCATCTTTGGCCGTCTGGACCTGGTAGCCCTCATCCCGCAACGAAGCAGACAGCACCTGGCAGATTGCAGTTTCATCATCGACCACCAAAATACGAGGTGAATTTTTAATCATATTCCCTGTTCCTCTCGCCGGACCAAGGTCCTAACCATAGACTGTTCGTGATCCACTTCAATCACCGGCAATTCAATCACCATCTTTGTACCACGGGGCTGGTTTGGCAAGGCCCGGATAAAGCCATTGTGGTCTTCTATTGTTCTTTTTACAATGGCCAGACCTAAGCCCGTGCCCTGTTCTTTAGTCGTGACATAGGGCTCAAAAATCCTCGACCTCATCTGTCGATTAATGCCCTCGCCATTGTCGGCAACTGTTAGACGTACAATCTTAAGCAATGGGTCAAATTCAGTTTGCACATCGACCCTCGGGTGACTCAAGCGCTGAGTCGCACCCAAGGCATTATCAATGAGGTTCGTCACGGCCCTCTTCAATTGATCATGATCAAAGCGAAAGCGCGGAAGCTCTTCATCCGGCTGGAAGGTCAGACGTTGACCTCGCTCGCCGGTCTTAAACAAAACCATGGCTTCCTGAATGACTTTATTAAGGTCCCCAACCTGAGGGTTGGACTTGGGCATACGAGCGAAACTACTAAACTCATTAACCAGGGTCTTCATGTCATCGACCTGTTCGATAATCATGTGAATGGACTCCTTAAAAGCCGAATCCTCAATCTGGGTGCCAAACTTCTTCTCTAATCTCTGCGCCGCTAACTTAATTGGCGTCAGAGGATTCTTGATTTCATGGGCGATCCGCCTTGCCACCTCTGTCCAGGCCGCCGCCCGCTGGGCACTCAATATCGGCGTAAGATCATCAAAAACCAAGACCTTGCCCAACTCCCTCTTATTGTCATCGTAGAGCACGCTCAAGGTCATTCTCAAAGGAACGGTCCGTCCATTCACATTAATATGGACTTCTTTTTCAATACTGACCGCATTGTGCTGCTTCATTGATCTGAGCAAGTCGTCGAAAATTCCATAATACTCGGGACTAAGAACGTCCTTGGCCTTTTTGCCAACCAATGTGGAGGGTTCGATTTCCAAAAGCTCCGCTGCATGGTGGTTGACCATGGTGATAATGCCCCTTTCATCGACAGACACCACTCCTGTGCTTGCATTTGAGAGCACAACCTCAATGTATTTGGAGTGCTCATCGAGGCGTTCGAGCGTCTCCTGAAGGGTGCGGTTGGCAGCCAACACCTCCCGCTCGGAGGTTTCCAGCTGTCTGGTCATTGAGTTAAAACTCTCGATGAGATGCCCCATCTCCGCAGAACCGGCCGTTGCCTCGACCAACTGGTAGTCTCCCTTGGCCAATCTCTTGGTTGCCTCTCCCAGTCTCTCAAGAGGGACCGATAACTGCCGGGCAAGATAAAAGCCAAACCAGGTTGCAGCCAGCAGAATAACCAGGGTCATAAGGATCAGAATAATCAAATAGATGGACTTAAGCGGATATTCGATTGGGTTGAGATCGCGAAAGTCCTCATAGGCACCCATGATGGCGTCCATCTTGGCCAGAAGGGACATGGGGATGTAGCTGGATACAACAACAGCACCTTTATTGGCCACAGGTACGATCACTCGCACCAGGTTGCCCTCAGCAAAATGGTGGAGAGTGCTACCTTCATGCCCCTGCTCAATCCCCTTTTGCAGAAACTCCATCGAGGCCCGAGGAACCTCAGGAATGGCATCCGCCCGAGACACCTCAATGAGACGCTCACCAAATAAAGACGGATAAAACTCCACCGCATCCAAGCGGTACTTCTCACGCAACTCGCTCAGTTGAAGCCGAATTGTATCGCTGCCCTCCTGACGCTTCAGCTCAGTCGCAATCTGGTTGGCAAAGTGATAGTTCTTCTTTTTGGCCGACAATACATAGGCATTGGTAACCTCCAGAGCGCTCTTTAGAACTCCGGAGATCTTCTCGTTGAACCATTTGTCAAAACTGGAGTTAATGTAAAAGACCGAAATCAAAAACATCAATATGGTAGGGATGGTACTGAAGGCCACAAATGCGGCAATGAGCTTACCTTTAAGGGTGCTCCCCATGACTCCGCCCTGCTTCTCCGCAAAGACCTTTACAATGTTGCGAAAAATCAGAAACAGCAGGAGCAGGAGAATAACAATGTTGAAATTGACGAGACCAAAGAAAAATACAGAGTGAACAAAGGGCAGGGACTGACTGTAGCCAAAGAGCTGAAACTCGATCCAGGTCAGAACAAGGAATAACAGGCCAAGCGGAATGAGAGCTAGGATCTCTCTCTTCCGCTTTTGCTTTTCTTGAATGTCGCCTGTTCGAGGCCCATGTTCATCTCGGGTCATTCACACCTGTAAGGGTTACTGAAAACGCGTATACATGTCCTTGCCCACTTGAAAGGCAGGACCACCCTTTTTTATCAGCTCAAGGCAAATCGCCTTAGCATCATCTACATTCAACTGCTCTTCGTGGCTGCTGCCAAGACCAGATTGCAGCACAGCTCGCTGAATCAACAATCTTGCGTTATATGCACTTACGCGATCCGCCAGTTGATTATAAAAATCGTTGATTGTTACGCCAGAAAGATTTTCGCTGGACATCTCTTCTTCTCCTTTTAGCCTAGGTGTTTTTGTTCTCTTTTAACTTTTTCATCAAATCGATTAACTCAATCACCACGTCGACGGCCTCAGCGCCTTTGTCGCATTTGTCGCCGCCACTTCTTGCCAACGCCTGCTCTTCATTCTCTGTGGTCAGAACTCCGAAGGCCACAGGCTTCTTGTATTTGATCTGCAGATGGGAGCATCCCCGCTCGGCCCCGGCACACACATAATCATAATGGCTGGTCTCACCACGAATAACCGCTCCAAGAGCCACCACACCATCACAGCCGTGCCTCAATAAGGCCTGGACAGCAAAGGGGATCTCTAGGGCACCCGGGACCCGAGTGACCACCAACTGACTCTCTTTAAAACCAAGGTCTGCCAAGCGTTTGAGAGCACAGGTTTCCAATCTCTCAGTGATTTCCTGATTGAACCGAGAGGTGACCAGACCAATCTTTAGATCTTCGCGATAGTTCAATTCACCCTGGATGAGATTCATTGAATACCTCCCCTAGAAACTGATTAATTGCATTTCCTAATGTTGGGGACGTCCGACGATCAATTGGCAGTTCAACTGTGTCCACAATCTCTAGGCCGTATCCCGGTAAGCCAACCCGCTTGGACGGATTGTTTGTCATCAAACGGATTTTTTTCAAACCCAAAGCCCGGAGGATTTGCGCTCCGACTCCATAGTCCTTGTAGTCCGCGCGAAATTGTTTGGGCTGAATATCCAGGCCCTTTTCCTCGTCAGCCATTTTGGCGTATTCCTTCACTCGATGAAGAAGTCGGCCTTCCATGTCCTCCATACGCAAATAGACCAATGCACCCAAACCTTCCCGATTGATCAAATCCATGGCGGATCGCAAATACTCACCACTTTGGGACCTCATACTGCCAAACACGTCGCCAAGAAGGTTGGAGGTATGTACACGCACCAAGGCTGGTGTCTGAGGGTTCAAATCTCCCTTTACCAGAGCAAGATGCTCACGACCGTCCAGCTCATTGCGATAAACCCGAACCTCAAATCCTTCACCCAATGAGGATGGAAGAGGTGAGCGGGCGATCTCTTCAACAAACATTTCGTTCTGGATGCGGTATTCAATAAGACTTTCAATGGTGCCTATTTTGATATCGTTGGCCTGAGCAAACTTCTTTAAATCAGGAAGGCGGGCCATCGTTCCATCCTCATTCATGATCTCGCAAATGACAGCAGATGAATTGAGACCGGCCAAGCGGGCGAGGTCTACACTGGCTTCGGTGTGTCCGGCCCTACGGAGAACTCCACCTTCTTGAGCACGAATGGGGAAAATGTGTCCTGGAGTCACCACATCATTGGCCTGAGCCTGAGGGCTGGCTGCCACTCGAATGGTATGGGCTCTGTCAGCTGCCGAGATACCAGTGGTCACTCCTTCGGCCGCCTCAATTGAAACGGTGAAGGCCGTCTTGTTGGCCGAGGCATTGCGCTCGTCCTTGACCATCAAAGGCAGGGACAGACGTTGAATTTGACCGGTCGTCAGCGAAAGGCAAATCAGGCCTCGGGCATGAGTGGCCATGAAGTTGATTTTTTCCGGTGTGACGTGATCAGCCGCAAGAATGAGATCACCTTCATTCTCTCTGTCCTCATCGTCGATGAGGATCACCATTTTGCCATTACGAATATCCTCGAGCAGTTCAACAACAGTGTTCATCAATTCTGCTCCTGTTGATGCTGCTCAAAAAAGAAACGCGAGGTCTCTACTACACCTCGCGCGAAAGGATCGACTTCCAAATTAACGGTCCCTTGAGAAGAAAGACCTCCGAGGTTAGTCCGTTTCAAGGTCTCCGGGATCAAACAGACTTCGAGGCTGTTTCCCTCTACCCGGTTAATCGTAAGGCTTACTCCGTTTATTGCCACACTTCCCTTTCGCCAGAAGTAAGGAGCCAATTGTTCTGGAAAACCAATCTTCAGGAAGGCAATCTCACCATCCTGGGAAAATCTCATTACCCTTCCCAGGCCTTCCACGTGGCCAGTCACCAAGTGCCCGTGAACGCGGGCGCCAAATGCCAGGCTCCTCTCTAAGTTCACGGTTTTGCTTGGCAATTCCGCCAGGCTCCAACCTGTAACTTGCAAAGTCTCTGCCGCCAGGGCGAAGACCATCTTTTCTTGGTCAAAGCTCTCAATGGTCAGACAGACGCCATCGACACAAATACTCTCACCAATGGACAAATCATTGAAATCACTTGGTCTCTTAATGTGGATTTCGACCACCCCAGGCCTGGGACGAGCACTCAATATGGGAGACTGGGTTTCAACAATACCCGAAAACATTGGCCCCATTTCCAGCTGGGCCGCCAACTTTGTCACCCAACTGACAAATAACGAAAGAATTACATGGTCGGAAAGAGGCCAGATCTCCCAATTGCGAGAAGTCCGTTTCCCAGAGGATAAACTGTGCCTCGGATGAGCGCGAAAGTACTCTTGTATAAGGATTTCGTCAAGAAATCAGCCAGTGCAAATTGGCCCTGGCCCCCTTATTTGGAGCTGAGTCCTAGAGACTGAATTCGAGTCCCAGGTCATTTGCTCCAATCGTCAATTTATCCTCGGCCTTCACCGTACCGCCGATAAGTTTTTTGGCCAGCACATTCAGTACCTCAGCCTGAATCACCCGGCGGAGGGGGCGGGCCCCGTAGAGAGGATCAAATCCCTTCTTGGCCAAATAGGCGACCGCTTTCTGATCAAAGACGAGGTCGATCTTCTTTTCTGCCAATCGTTTGCGAACCTCATCCAATTGAATCTCCACGATCCCATTGAGCTGATCTTCGCCGAGGCTGTTAAAAATGACGACTTCATCAATGCGATTTAAAAACTCGGGGCGAAAGCTTTGCCTGAGGGCTTCGCGGGCAGCCAGTTCTTTCTCCTCTTGCGACAACTTGTCATCGACAAGGGCGTGGGAACCGACGTTCGACGTCATGATCAATACCGTGTTGCGAAAATCAACTGTCCTTCCCTGGCCATCAGTCAGGCGGCCATCGTCCATCACCTGGAGAAGCACATTGAAAACCTCCGGGTGAGCTTTTTCCATCTCGTCAAGCAGGATGACACTATATGGCCGACGCCTCACTCTTTCGGTCAACTGACCTCCCTCTTCATAGCCCACGTAACCCGGAGGAGCTCCGATCAGACGGGAGACGGAATGCTTTTCCATGTACTCGGACATGTCGATGCGAACCATAGCCTCTTGTGTATCAAACATGAACTCTGCCAAGGCCTTGGCGGTTTCAGTCTTTCCAACCCCTGTAGGCCCGAGAAAAAAGAAGGTGCCAATGGGCTGATTGGGATCAGAGATTTCAGCGCGAGCGCGGCGAATGGCATCCGCCACGACAGTAAGAGCCTGATCCTGGCCCACCACCCGTTCACGGAGAATGTTCTCCATCTCCAACAGCTTTTGCATGTCGGACTGAAGCATCTTGCTAACTGGTACACCCGTCCATTTGGAAACCACTTCGGCAATTTCCTCGGGCCCTACCTCTTCTTTCAACATTCGTGACTCATTGGGCTTTCTGTCGGCATCCTGTTCATAATCAGAAAGGCGCTTCTCCATCTCGGGGAGTTTTCCGTATTTGAGCTCCGCCGCTTTTTCCAGGTTGCCTTCACGCTCGGCCCTTTCGATATCGACCTTGATTCGTTCAATCTCTTCTTTGGTGGTTTTTAACCCACCGATCTCACCCTTTTCCGACTCCCACTGCTGGCGTAGGGTCTGCAGCTTGCCATTCAACTCCTTGATGTCGTTCTCAACGGTGGACAAACGATCTTTGGCGCCCTTATCCTTCTCCTTCTTCAAAGCTTCACGCTCAATTTGCAGCTGCATGATCTTGCGTTCGATCTCATCAATGGCGGAGGGAACACTGTTAATCTCAATACTCAAACGGCTCGCAGCCTCATCCATCAAATCAATCGCCTTGTCCGGCAAAAAGCGGCTGGTGATATAGCGGTGGGAGAGCTTCACCGCCGACACAATTGCCGAATCTGTGATTCTCACTCCATGGTGAACTTCGTATTTTTCCTTTAACCCGCGCAGGATAGTAATCGCATCCTGAACACTGGGTTCTTCGACAAAAACCGTCTGAAAGCGTCTCTCCAGAGCTTTATCCTTTTCAATGTATTGGCGGTACTCATCTAATGTGGTGGCACCAATACAGCGCAGCTCCCCGCGCGCGAGCGCCGGCTTCAAAATCTGACCAGCATCCATGGCACCATCGGTTTTTCCCGCCCCGACCAGAGTGTGCATCTCGTCAATAAACATGACGACCTGTCCATCGCTGGAGGCGACCTCCTTGATGACGGCCTTGAGGCGATCCTCAAACTCTCCGCGATACTTGGCACCGGCAATGAGGGCTCCCATGTCGAGAGCCATTAATTTTTTACCCACCAGTACATCGGGTACATCTTGATTTATAATCCTCAGGGCAAGACCTTCGGCAATGGCTGTTTTTCCCACTCCGGGTTCGCCTATAAGAACCGGATTGTTCTTGGTCCGTCGGGATAGGACTTGAATGACTCGTCTGATTTCCTCGTCTCGGCCCACGACAGGATCCAATTTTCCCTCTTCGGCCAGGTGGGTGAGATCCCTGGCATACTTTTTTAGAGCATCGAATTTGGCTTCTGGATTGTCGTCTGTCACTCGTTGATTACCACGCATTGTACTCAGTGCCTCCACAAATTTTTGCTCTGTAACTCCAAACTTTTTCAAAGTTTCGGCGACCGCTGGAGCATTTCCCTTAAGGGCCGACAAAACAAAGTGCTCAGTGGACACATAATCATCATCCATTGAGCGGGCCTCTTTTTCCGCCCCCTGGAAAAGGCGAACCAGGTCAGGGCCGGCGTGAACTCGAATATTGTCACCCGTCACCTTTGGAAGGCGGTCCACCTGAGAATCCACGTCTTTTCTAAGGCCCCTCAAGTCAGCCTTGAGCCCCTGCTCCAAGACACGGGTAACGATCCCATCATCTTGATCCAATAATGCCAGCAACAGGTGCCAGGGCTCAACCGCCGGGTTTTGATTCCCTTCAGCCAATTGTGCGGCCGATTGCATGGCCAGTTGGCTCATTCGGGTCATTTTTTCTATGTCGTTCATAAGCCACCTTTTAGGTTGCAATCCCCTCGGGAGGGGCTAGACTTGCCGCCGATCGTTAACACTAATCTGAGGCCAAATGAGGATTTGTCAATGTCAGCAGGATACGTCGCCAGCCGACGCCTGAACCCAGGCAGAAAGAGTGTGATCCTAGACGGGATTCACCCCAAGGACTTCCGCACTCTCAAATTCACCTATTGCTGTGAGCAGTGTGTTCATTTTGACGGCGATAAAGTGGACTGCTCCATGGGATTTAGCCATGACCTCCATGGTCGTGATGCCCAATTGCGCACCTACAATTTAACGGGCAAAATGGCTATCTGCCGTTTTCTTGAGATCGACTAAAAACTGGTGCCGACCAAGGGATGGGAATGGATTCCGACCTCATAGAATTTTTCAGCCAGTATGGCTACTGGAGCCTGGCTCTTATCCTAGGGGTTCTGCTTGTTGCCCTGGGTCTCTGGGTTTGGCGGCGCCGCTTGCCCCCGGCGCGACCATGGTCCCCAGACGTTCAGTTTGCCAACATCGATGGCTTTAAAATCCGCTATATAATAGAGGGACGAGGCCCCAACCTCTTGCTGATTCATGGAATTGCCGCCCACATCTATGCTTGGCGAAAGCTCATTCCGCTGTTAGCCCCCCACTATCGTCTGATCGCCATTGATCTGCCTGGCTTTGGCTACAGCAGTAAAAACCCCAAGGCCGACTATGGACTGGATGCCCAATGTGAACGAATAGAGAAACTACTGGACGCACTCGGTATCGAACAAACCCGGATCCTCGGCAGCTCGATGGGTGGTTCATTAGCCCTTCATCTGGCGCGGCGAAATCCCAGGCGGTTTTGGGAAGTGGTCTGCATTTCCCCGGCGACCAGTCGCAAATTAATGCCGGTAAAGGCGCACCGACTGAGCTGGGCTTCCAGTGGCCTCCAGTATTTGGTGACTCCGACGTTTGTCAGCTCCATTTACAAGACTGTGGTTCATCGCCAGGATCAGATTGATCGCCAGGTAATCGATGAATACCATCGCCCTTATCACCGCAATCCTGACTCGATTAAGACCTTCCTCTCGGCCAGCCAGTTCCTTCTCGACTCACGTATTGAAGACAACCCAGGAAAGGTTGAAATTCCGGTGTTGTACCTATGGGGAAAATGGGATCGCATCGTTCCTCTCAAATATCTCAGGCGACTGGAACACAAGTTTGGCAGCAAGATTCGATCGGCCATACACCCAAATGCCGGCCATCATGTGATGGAAGATGATCCTGAATGGGTGTGCAAAATGTGTTTGGGGTTCTTTGGTCATCACGACTTTTGATGTGTCAGCAATGCCCGGAAATCCACGACCATAGCACATTCTAGACTCAGCTTAGGTGTTGATTTCAAACCCATAGTCTTAAGACCTCGATCAGCCCTTCGACTAATCTTCCTTCACTTGAGTCGGAATTAGCCTCACGTCCTGTCAAGAAACCGTCCCCGCTCCCGAATAAGTGCTTGTAGTCGGGGTGATACTATTTCAGTCGCCCTTATGTTTAAGGGGGTTAATGGATTAACCAGGGAGCAGTTGGTCGCGCTCTCTTGCTAAACGCGAAAGGAGGCATCAAGGAAGACAGTAGAGTACAAGGAAAACTTATAGCAGTAAGTTTATAAGTACATAACCCCAAGGCTTGGACGCCACCCCAGAATGGGGATTCTGACAAGGAGGTATTTAATGAATTTGAACGGAGGATAAGTAAAATGGGATTTCGTGTATCAACTAATATCGCTGCGATTAATGCGCAGAGAAATCTACTCAGCAGTCAAATGCAGATCAATGACAGCATGAGCAAGCTGGCATCTGGTAGTCGGATCAATAAGGCAGCTGATGATGCCGCTGGTCTGGCAATTTCTGAAAGTATCAAAGCTCAAGTCCGCTCAGCCCGCCAGGCGAACCGTAACGCCAATGACGGTATCTCCATGGTGCAAACCGCTGAGGGTGGCTTGAACGAAATCGGTAACATTATTGTTCGTCTTCGCGAACTGGGCATCCAGGCCGCTTCAGACACTGTGGGCGATACTGAGCGCTCCTTTATTGATAAGGAAGTTCAGCAGCTGAAGAACGAGGTTCAGCGTATTGCGTCGGTGACGACTTGGGGAACTACCAAGCTCTTAGACGGGTCTACCCCTGTCTTTGACTTCCAGGTTGGTCTCTTCAATGACGACTTTGAGGATCGAATTTCCTTCGACTCCGCAGAGAACGTGGCGACTCTTGATGCTTTGGCTTTGGAAGGTTTGGACTACGCCTCTAAGGAAGGTGCTCAAGAAGCCCTTGGTTTATTGGATGACGCCCAAACTAACGTCAACGGTATGCGAGCCAATCTTGGCGCCCTGCAGAACCGCCTGACGTCTACTGTCCAAAACCTCTTGGTTGCGGAAGAGAACCTGTCAGCCGCCAACAGCCGGATCCGGGACACAGATGTGGCAGAAGCCTCAGCTGAGATGACCCGCAACAACATCCTGCTTCAGGCAGCGACTTCGACTTTGGCTCAAGCCAATCAAGTCAACGCCACAGCCTTGAAGTTGATTGGTTAATAAAAAGTTTAGTTTTATCCGTCCAACGACCGTAGTGGCCCGGGCCTAGTGCCTGGGTCATTTTTTTTGCCCTCGACAGCGACAAAAAAGGGCTAGGCAAGCTTTGGAAATCCCAGTAGGATTCCGATATTGACGCATATGATGCTTCAGCCTATAGGGAAACGAAGCGACCGAGTTTAATGGGAACAATGGGGAGAGTATCCATGGCCAAAAAGAAGAAAAAAGCCGCAAAAAAGAAGACCACTAAGAAAAAAGCCACCAAGAAGAAAGCCAAAAAAGCGACTAGGAAAAAAGCCGCAAAAAAGAAAGCTAAAAAAGCGACTAAGAAAAAGGCTACTAAAAAGAAAGCTAAAAAAGCGACCAAGAAAAAGGCCGCAAAAAAGAAGGCTAAAAAAGCGACCAAGAAAAAGGCCGCAAAAAAGAAAGCCAAAAAAACAACTAAGAAAAAAGCGGCTAAAAAGACAACCAAAGCCAAGGCCAAGGCCAAACCAAAGGCCAAGGCGAGCAAACCCAAAGCGGTAAAGCCTGCTGCTCCAAAAGCGCCTAAAGCTGAAAAACCCCATGTCCCCAATCTTGAGGACATTGCCAAGGGCACTTCAGCAACAGCTCCGGTTGGTAATCCCTTCCGCGCTGAGGACGCTGGTGTAACTTCCAGTCCGGCAATGGAGGCTGATGCTGATTTTGAGTCTATGGAAGAGAGTTTTAGTCCCAGTGACGACTTTGCTGACGATGATTTGGATCAGTTCGATGATCTAGATGACAGCGACAACCTGGACTCTGATGACGAAGGCTACTTCTAAGCGTCCCCTACCCGGTCCTAGCCTCTAATTAGGCAAAAAAAAAGCGAGCCACTAGGCTCGCTTTTTTGTTTCCATTTCATAATACAAATTAGTTTGATCCGGACTTGGGCTTCGAGTGAACAGCGTAACGCTCGAATTCACCGTATTCATGAAGCTTGTTGTAAAGCGTCTTGATGGTGATTCCAAGAGCGTTGGCAGCCTGGGTCTTGTTACCATCAAAGTAGTTCAAGGCCTTCAGGATGTAGCGCTTTTCCAGCTCATGCAAAGTCATGGTCGGATCATAGTCATCAATCACAATCTTATGATCAGGATTGCGAATGTGTTCTGGCAAATCACCAGGCATAATGACATGACCTTCAGCCAAGATCTGCAGACGTTCACAGACGTTTTGCAGTTCACGAATGTTACCCGGCCAATCGTAGCGCATGAGGATCTTCACTGCCTCTTCACTCATCTGACGACCACGGTTCAGATAGCCATGGGGGCTACGAGCCAAAAAGTGGTCAACAAGTGAGTTGATGTCCTCTTTACGACGACGCAGAGGAGGAGAGTGCAACATGATCGTATTAATTCGATAGAAGAGGTCTTCACGGAAGTTTCCGCGCATGACTTCTTTGTCCAATTCCTTATTGGTCGCACTGATTAGGCGGATATCGACTTTGATTGGGTCTTTTCCACCCACTCGGTAGATTTCGCCTTCCTGAAGGAATCGCAACAACTTAGCCTGAATTCCTGGGCTGAGTTCACCGATTTCGTCCAAAAAGAGAGTTCCACCAGTCGCCACTTCAGCCAAACCGATCTTGCGAGTGTAAGCACCTGTAAAGGCGCCTTTTTCATGTCCAAACAACTCGCTTTCGAGAAGGGTTTCGCGAAGAGCACCACAGTTGATTGCGACAAAAGGCTTGTTCTTACGGTGACTCTTTTCATGGATGGCGTGAGCAATCAGCTCTTTGCCTGTTCCACTTTCACCAAGAATCAGCACGGTCGCATTTGACGGAGCCACGCGCTCCACCATGCGAATCAACTGGCGCATGACTTCTGATTTGTAGACAATTCTCTTGTCTTCTATGATCTTACTAGTGGGGTTCACACCAGGTAATACCTGGTTTTCGCTCGGAGGGAGGATCGAGGAGTTATCCATTCCTGACATACGTACAGCCCCTTGGTTAACTGATTTGAGTGAGCTCCCAACTCTACTGAGCTGGGGATACTTGTTGTCACGTAGCATTAAACACGGTGTTTCTAACAAATGCGTGTTTTTTGTGCAAGGTATTTTTGCAAAGCATCATGAACGTTTTATAACTACCTGAAAGGACTTGGTAATTGTCTGCTAACCGGAGACTAAATTTGCTGGCTCATGTGGTCAATTTTCTGAAAAACCTTCACTATGTGGAGGGAGCCTCACCCCTCACTCTTAAGGCCTATGCATTGGATTTATATCAAGCATTTCATGATCTTAGTCTTCCACGAGTCCATCTCTCCCAGGGCACAAACACATTTAATATTGATGCGGAGCATATCGAGTCGCCGGATTGGTCTGAGGAGTTGCTCATGGCTTCTGCCAAGAAGGCCCTCAATCGATGGAGCACCTTGAGCCCTGCCACCCGACAGAGAAAGTGCGCCACGCTCAAGAGTTTTTTCGGCTACTTGTTCCGCGAGGAAGTCACCGATAGAGATTTGGGTTCACAGATTGTTCTTCCCAAATCACAACAAAAGATTCCCCATTTTATTTCCGTTGATGAAATCATTTCTCTGGTTAGTTCAATCGACAATGACATTGAAAAAAATCATGGAGACAAAACTGCTGAGATTCTGAAGGCCCGGGCATTGATTCTTCTTCTTTATGGCGGGGGACTACGAGTCAGTGAGGCCTGCAATCTCAGGTGGGCGGAAATCAATCCATCACAGCGAACACTACTGATAAAGGGAAAGGGCGGAAAGGAACGACAGGTGGTCGTACCTGCCGTAACGATTCGCTCCCTCGACGAGCTTGACCGCGCCCAAGAATATATCTTTGGTGAAAAACCTCTTAATACGCGAACAGCCTACTCCTGGGTGCGTGAATGGGGAGCAAAAGCTGGCCTGATCAAACCGCTTCATCCCCATGCCCTTCGTCACAGTTTTGCCACCCATCTTCTCGCTGGAGGAACAGATTTGCGCATTCTTCAGGAAATGTTGGGACATGAGTCGCTGACTTCCACACAAAAATACACTCACCTCAACATGGCAAATTTGTCTCGCACCATTGAGAGCCATCACCCACTGGGTCATAAGGAAAGCCTGGCAAAGGCTGACAAACCCGGAAAGCCCTGATAGATTGAGTTCTTTATTGTAGGAGATTCTGGGTGAAGAAAAAGGCCGTCTTTTTTGATCGCGACGGAACGTTGATTGTCGATAAGCTTTATCTCAACGATCCCGATCAAATTGTTTATCTCCCCGATGCCTTCGAGTCCCTGCGTCGCCTGCGGGATGGCGGATACCATTTTGTGGTCGCCACCAATCAGTCTGGGGTGCCTCGCGGTTTGGTTGACGTGAGTAACCTCAAAAAAATCCACTCACTCATTCGTGCGGAGTTTTCGCGCCATGGAGTGGACTTCCTGTCTTTCCATGATGCTCCCTATATGACGGATACCGACCATTGGTATCGAAAACCCAATCCTGGAATGATTCTCGAAGGGGCCAAATTCTATGACATTGACCTCGCCGCCAGTTGGATGGTGGGCGATCGCATGACGGATGTGGAGGCGGGTCATCGGGCGGGCACCAAATCCATTCTTCTCGGCTCTCTCGAGTCTCCGGACGGGTCGGAGTTCGCCCCGCCAGAAGCCCATGTTCAAAGCCTGCTCGAAGTGGCCGATTTCATTTTGAGACATTCCTGAGTTTCAATGAGACAGTTTAAAATCTTCGTCATCTAGGGTTCATTGCCGGCCACCGCAGGCTTGTGAAATTCCCCTCATAGCCTGAACCATTTCAAGACTTTATCTTAAGTGGGCCAGGGCCAAAACCGATGAAAGTATGTGGCCAGAAGTAGACGTATGAGGGGGCCCTAATGGGTAAGATAGCCGGCCGGTTGGCCTTAGCAGTATTGTTCTTTTCCACCTGTCTTGTACTTTCCCTACCCGCCGTTGGCGCTCAGGTTCATGGAGTGCTGACTGTCGTCAAGGGTAAGGTGATGGTAAAATCAGGCAAGACCGGCAGTGACAAGCGTGCCAAAGCTGGAATGAAGGTTTACCCAAAAGATACAATCACCACGGCCGCAGATTCTCGGGCCAAGATCGTGATGATCGACAAAAACGAGATAAACGTTTCTCCTGAATCCCACGTTGTCATTGAAAATTACGAGTTTGACCCTGAGAAGGGCAAAAAGAACGTCCTCATCGATGTGCTTTATGGAAAAGTACGCTCCAAAGTCGAACAAAAGTACGATGGTGAAGGCAACAAGTTCCAGGTCAAAACCCCCTCGGCGGTGGCCGGAGTGCGCGGTACGGACTTTTTTACTTCGTTTAACAAGACCACCAAATCTTCTAAGGTCGTGACCTTTAGGGGTGAGGTTGCCTTCGGTCTTCCTGGTCCTAACGGAACGATTTTGAATCCCGTGTCTGTGCGCGTGGGACAATTTACTGTGAGCATGGGGAGTGCTCCACCTGCACAGCCCGCCCAACTCCCTCAGCATGAATTGGCCAACTTTGACCAGGAAACCAATGTGGTCGAACCACCTAAGAACGACCCTCGGGCTCCTGCAAATGATCCCGCTGGCCGAGGTGGAGACGACGGAGCTGGACCAGATCAACAAGGCGGTCCGGATCAAGGAAAACGGGATGAGCGAAAGGGACCCCGTGGAGAACCGGGCGAAAAAGGCCCTGATCACCAAGCGGGAACTGATCCCAATCCCGATAAAGGTCGGGATGGAGACCGTCGCGGTGGACCCGACGACAAAGGCCGCCGAGGCCCTGGCCCTGGCCCTGGCGATCAAGCATCGGGTGGCCCGGGAATGCCCGGTCCTGGTATGTCTGGCCCTGGGGGACCTGAGATGGGTCGCGACCCAGCCGGTATGCCGATGATGGGACCAGAAGGTGGTGGGATGTTCCTACCCGATGACTTTGCTAACTGCAATGACTGCTCTATCATTGCCGCCCCTCAATTGCCGAAATTTGAACCTCCGCCTCTTCCCCCTCCACTCCCTGGAACGGGGGACATTCGTTGTGAGTTCTGTAATGAGCACATTCAGGACGGGCAAACACGATTGATCATTCGTGTTCGCAATGGGACTCCATAGTCGTCCCAATCTTTAGGCTAGCATTTTGGACAACCCCTTCCCTTTGGAAGGGGTTTTACTTTGTCCCCTGCAACATTGCTTTGCCCCTCCGGCTGATAAGGCTAATATTCTAATATAACTAATATTTTTCCCGACCATGATCGTCTTCCAACGAGGAGTGCAACTTTGAATTGGCAGAATCTAATGCCCGCCTTACTTCTTTCAATTTTGTTAACACCCGGCACCCTGTTCGCTCAAGACGAGGCCAATTCAGAAAATGCAACTGCCGAAACCAAGACGACAAAAAAGGCAGCAAAACCTTCGGTCTCCAAAAGCCACGGCTTGAGAATTCTCTACGCTTCCTCTCCCTGGAACTTGGACAGCACCCAGGCTGATTCTGCCTTTCTGTTCTTTCGCGACAAGAACACAGGTAAAGTGGCCAAGATCCTGCTTGAAGAAACTGAGCCCGACTCCAGCACCTTTCAAGGTGACTTTTCCATCGGCTGGGCGGATATCGAAAACATTGAGCCCGAAGTTTATATTCCACCTCAGAGCATGAGATCTGATTCCAAAGATGCCCTCGCTAAGTTCTACCGTATGCTGAAAGAGGACAAAGTCACCCGCAAACCGGTGGTGTTCCGCAAATCGCCCGAGGGCCAGCAGATGCTGGACGTCTACGATACCCCAGAACAGGCACAGCGAGCCCATGAAGCCTTTAAGAAGGAACTGGAATTAGCCCGTCAGGCCGAGGAAGCCAAGAAAGTACTGGCCAAAAAGATTCCCGACGAGGCCGCCATGGCAGCGGCAAAGATGGCTGAGCGTAAAGCACAGATGGATGCGCTGGCCCAAGAGGCTGCCAAGCGAGAGGCTGACCGTGTTCGTCTAGAGCAAATTGAGAGACAGAGAGCTGAAGAGAGAAAACGCCAGCAGGCGGAACTGGCCGCCAAAGAAAGGCAAAAACGCCTCGAGCAGGCGAAGGCCTTTGCCGAAGCGGGATTGGATCACTACCGCCTAGGCCAGTTTAAGGAAGCCGAAGAGAACTTCCGCCAATCTGTGGAATTGGATCCCAATAATACCAGCTACTACTACAAGTACGGCATTACCCTCTATCGCAATGAAAAATTTAACGAAGCCCTAGTCACCTTGAAAATCTCTGAAACGACGGAAGACATTCGCCTGGAGAAAGAGTACTACATGGGACTGATTCATTTTCGCCTCAATGAATTGGACCCGGCGGTGGAAAAGTTCACCATGGTTCATCAGGCCAATGCCCCCGTGCTTTCCCCAAGTGCTGCCTTTTACAAGGGAATGATTCTTTACAACCAAGAGAAATTTGAAGAGGCAAAAAAGCCTTTCGAATGGGTCATCGACAATTCGAAGGACCCCAAGCTGGATCAACGGGCTGAGGAATACCTGGAGAAAATCGCCCGCATGATCACTTACAATAAAAACAAGGCCAAGAAGTTCCTTCTCAATATGACCGTGGGAGCCATGTATGACTCCAACGTTCTATTGGCTCCAGACAATGTTGAGTCCCAGGGTTCGGCTACCGATGAAGGCGATGTGCGAGGCCTAGTGAGCGCTACTGCTGAATACCGCTTTCACTATGAGAAGGTTCACGAAGTCAGCGCCAAACTCAATTCGACTTACATCCACTCCTCAAACGCAGACCTATCCGCAGCTGACCCCTTTCTCAATACTTTGAGTGTTCCCTACATTTACAAGGGCACGGTTGGTGACAAAGGCTATCGCCTGACGGTCGAGCCCGGCTACGAAATGCTCATCATGGAGGCAGATACGGCCGGCAAAAAGGAAAACATCCTCAACTCCATTATCCTGAATGTCGACAACACCTTCGTCATGAACGAAAAGTGGTATGCCTCTTACATCTTGGATGTCCGTCAGGATGATTCGCTTTTGGCGGATTCCATTGGCGACGCCGATGCAGATGCTCTCAAATACACCCTGTCAACCAGTCATACCTTTTTTCGTGACAAAACTATGCGTCGTGCGGTGCTGGCCAACTTCGGACTTGTCCTCAACAGCGCGAAGGGCGACGACAAG
Source organism: Pseudobdellovibrionaceae bacterium (assembly GCA_020635075.1). Taxonomy (NCBI): domain Bacteria; kingdom Pseudomonadati; phylum Bdellovibrionota; class Bdellovibrionia; order Bdellovibrionales; family Pseudobdellovibrionaceae; species Pseudobdellovibrionaceae bacterium. The sequence goes on from JACKAM010000002.1 coordinate 100,624, forward strand.
AAGTACCACCGTATCGAAGGGGGCGTAACCTACATGGCTCCAGCCAAAAAAGACGATAATTGGTCGGCTGGACTTGCGGTCTATCAGCTCAACTACCCGGATTCTTCTGATAGTCGCAAAGACACTAATGTGACCTTGACTGGAACTTATACTCATCCCTTTAAGGATTGGATTCTCGGCGGATTAACGGCCAGCTATACGAATAACACCTCAAATGTGGCTACCAACCAGTACAGCAAGTACTCCCTAATGGCGACAGCCACCTTTGATTGGGGCTGGTAAGACCTGAATTCGGCTCAGGTATGTAGAATTTTCCTGCGTTATTCCGCGAGCGTAGCTCCAAGCCACAGCCCTGCCCGGCATGGGCCCTGCACAGGGTTCGGGCACAATGATAATCAGATATTTGCTGCCTTCATTCTTATTATATGGGCTGTTCTTTGCTCTGTTTCCACCAATGGGAATCAGCAAGGAAAAGGAACGCTGCCAGAAGTCCCCTGAGGCCTTCGTAAGCCAGGGACTCAGTCCGGACAATCTGTCCGTCTGTTGGAAAAACCAAACGCAACTTCTCTTTTGTGATGGAGAGCCTGTGCAGAAGGGCTTTGTTTGCAGCCGCCCAAGTCTTCCCGGTCAGCTGAGATCCATGACTACCCAGGAAAAGATCTGGCCCAAGAAAGACCGTGACCTATTGGCCGCCTATTCCGCCATTTTACCCACTGATCGGCTTAAGGTTGGACACGAGTTTTCGATTCAAACAGGACAATATGGACACTTGAGTTTTGATCCCGGAAAACAATCTCCCTGCTGGAAGACCATTTTACGGTCGGCCCTGAGCCTTCATCAAAACTTCCCAGAAATCACCTTCGTGATTTCTGATCGAATAAAAAACTGCAAAGCCCTAAAAGACGGAACGGCACTGCTGGTTAAACGAAAAGACAAGGTGAGGAAGAATCTCAGTGGCATCACGACACCTTTACATTCAGTGTTTCTGACTGACACCTCAAAATTCAATCATTATGTCATGGGCCAGATGGGCCTCTATGTAAATGTCAATCGCCGTGGTGAGATTGCCAAGCGACTGATTGATTTCCGCATTGGCCGTGATCAAATCCCCCATGAAACCAGTTCCGGGCGAGTTGGCGGCCTCAGACACTAGGCCTTTAAGCGTGAAGGTAGGATTCTAACAGCTGATTCACTTCTCTTCTAATGATAAGTAGATCTCCCTCGTCGATGTTAATTTCCGCATGACTCTTCAAGGGATATTTGAGGAGATGATAGCCTTCCACTTCGGACGACAGAACTCCCTGCTGAAACAACAGCTTGAGCTCAAAAAGAGTTCGTAACAAACCAAGATGAGAAGTGCTCTGCAACGATTTGAGTGCATTGCCCAGTAGATCAAAAACCTCGTTATTGTCAGGAGTCCCTTCTAGACTAATTTTACTCACCACTTGGAGAAAATAGAAGCCCAACTCCAATCGATCATAATCGCTTCGCAAAGACGCAAAGTCCTCTAGGATCTGCGCCTCCTCCAACCAATGGAGCAAATCCTGATCATCGTTCTTCTTGTTGGATTCCTTGTAGGCCAACTGAATATAGTTAAGAGGTTCTAAGACCCCTCCTCCAAAGCGGCGGCGGCTTTTGAGGGCACCCTTTGCCATCAAACTCAAGCGGGAGCCATTGCGGGAGAGACATTGAACAATGAGGTTGGATTCCCCATGTTTAACAGTCTTGAGAATAATGGCCCTGTCTTTAATCATGAACCAGCCCTATCCAAATCCATGGAGGAGGCCAAACAATACCGCCACTGCACTTAAGTCAGCAATAGCTGTAAACAGCGGAACACTTCCAACCGTAGGATCCATTCCTGATCTGTGCATGGCGATCGGAAGAAAGCTCCCCACCGCCATGGCGACGAATATCTGAATAAACACTGCACCGGCCATAATCTTGCTTAAGCCATAGCTGCTAAAAATCAGTTCGCCAAACATCAACACCAAAAGACCAAAGGCCAAACCAAAAATGAGGCTTAACTGCAGTTCCGTGCGAATATGAAGGCCGGTTTTCCCTAAATCAAAGCGACCAGCCCTGATGGCTCCCACCGCAACCGTGGCAGCCTGACTTCCCGTCGTTGCACCAAGGGAAAGGATCAAAGGCAAAAAGGCCGCCACCAGCCAAAGCCGATCGACTCTTAGTGACCCATCCTCGCCGAGAAAACCAAAAAAGAAAACAATTGAGAAACAAAGGCTCCCGCCCAGAAAAGCCAGTAGCAACCAGGGACTGCGGGCCTTCATTTGGTCGAAAAGACTGCCATCAACGCCATAGCCCGCCTGGCCCATAGCCAATAGGTCTTCCGCGGCTTCCTCACGAATGACGTCAATCACGTCATCTACAGTAATGACCCCCTCAAGTTGATTGTTGGGACCAACAACAGGAACCGACAAAAAATCGTAGCGTTCAACTGTCTTGGCCACCTCCTCCTGATCCGTGTCGAGGGGAACGCTAATCACATCGGGACGCATGATATGCTGCAATTGAGTGGATTTCTTAGACAGCAGAAGTTGCTTTAGACTGACCACTCCGACCAAGTGATCATTATCATTGACCACGTAAACATAAAAAACTCCCCCCAGACTCTCTTCATCCTCCTGAATAGCCTGAACCGCATCTCCCACTGTCTGTTCTTTGTTCAAGGCCAAATAATCGGAGCTCATCAGTCCACCGGCCGTGTCTTCCGGGTAGCCCATGAGATCAGCCACATCCTGTGAGTCTTCCTTAACCATGGAACCCAAGATCTGCCTGGACTCCTCTTCAGGAAGTTTTCCCAGCAGGTCCGCTGCATCATCGGACTCCATCAAAGCCACCAATTTGATAACTTCGTCCTTCTCCAGTCGACCAATGATGTTTTGCTGAACTTCCTGATCCAGATAACTAAAGACCTCAGCCCGCTTTTCCGAGGAGGGCTCCATCATGAAAATATCAAACCTCTCCTCGGGACTCAGTCCATGAAGAATGGCGGCCACATCCGCCTGATGGGTCTTTGCCAGAATCCTTTGAATGTTGTGACGCGCGCCCCGAGACCTGAGCTTTTGGATGGTGGCGATCAGCATCTTTGTGTGGTCTTCGATCATGTCGAGACCTCGGTGACTACAGGCTTCTTTCTTTGTGCGTAGAATATCGCCCCAACAATTCCCCAGGCGAGCAATCCAATTTGGAACGCCGTAATCACAGTTTGACCCAAGGTGGTCTCTGTGCCGGTAAACATTTTAAACAAGACCAAAAAAGCTATCTGACCCACACCAATTCCCGCCGGAGCAATGGGGATGGCCATAATGATAAATCCCAAGGGAACCGCAAAAAAGTAGGTTGATAGAGAGATATGTTCTCCCAATGCCCAACCCACATAGGCCATGTTAAATACAGCCATCGCCTGGGCCAACAGGCTGGCGACAAGACCCTTCATAAGTGCAGATTTACAGTCGCCATAGGAGTGAATCGCATCATAGAGCTTTACAAAAAGGCCACCACCAGGAAACTTTGGAGCCCATTTGAGAAGAGGGTTTTTAGCTTTCACCCGCGAGGAAAACATAAAGGCTGCCACGATTGTCATCACCACCAGCCCCGCAAATGACATGATGGCTACCTGCAATAGAGACGGACGAGTGAGAACAAAGCTGATGCTAAGCAAGATAGTGACGACAGCCATCAACACCATCGCATAGAGGCCAAGCAAGCGGTCCATCAGCACCGTGGTGGCCGCTGCCATACGTTTCCCCGGGTGGTTCTGGGTCACGTAAAAACCCTTCACCAAATCACCACCCACAGCACCAGGGATGGCAAAGTTAAAAAACATCCCGATCAAAGTTAAAGGAAATGTAATGCGAAACTGACTTGGCAATCCCTGAGAACCGAGAAGAAGAGACCAACGATAGTTATTCAGAGCAATATTGCCAAAGATCAATCCAATGCAAACGGTCATATGAACAGGAGTGAGTAGCTGCCCCAAAAGGGAAAAGTCCAGCAGACCCTTTTGCACCATCCAATAGATCAAGCCACCGGCAATTCCAAATTTGAGTAATTTGGCGGAAATACCCTTAACTGACGCCGCCATACGACCTCTTTCTGACTGGTTGACATGCCTTAGCAAGTGATTCATTACTACTTTGATTTCAATCCCTTGCCAAGGAGAGATCAATGGATATTGCCATGGTCGGAACGGGTTATGTGGGGCTTGTCGCCGGTGTTTGCTTCGCCGATGCAGGACATCGCGTTATTTGTGTGGACTCTAACAAAGACAAAGTTAGCCAACTTCTCGATGGAAAACTCCCCTTTTATGAACCGGGCCTGAGCGATCTCTTTCTTCGCAATTACAAGCGCATGAAATTTGTCTATTCGGTGGCCGAAGCGACAGAGAAAGCGGATACCATTTTTATCGCCGTTGGCACTCCGGAACTCCCGGATGGCAGTGCTGATATGAGCTTTACCTTTAATGTCCTGAAGGAAATTTGCGAATCATCCATTACACCCAAGACAGTCATCCTCAAATCAACTGTCCCCATCGGTACCGCCAAAAAAGCCCAGGCTTTTTGTGCCGAACGCGCTAAGGTCGACATTGAGATCGTCAACAATCCGGAGTTTCTAAAGCAAGGGGCTGCTGTGAATGACTTCCTTCGCCCGGATCGGGTGGTGATTGGCTGTCGCACGGAGAAAGCCAAGCAACTGATGACGAAGCTCTATGAGCCTTTCGTCAAAAATGGCCATCCCATCTTGTTTATGGACAATGCCTCGGCAGAAACCACAAAGTACGCGGCAAATTCATTTCTTGCTCTCAAGATTAGCTTCATTAATGAGCTATCTTTGCTGGCTGACAAGGTTGGTGCCGACATTAACGAAGTCCGACGCGGATTTACTTCTGACTCGCGGATCAATCCTGCCTTCTTTTACCCAGGCATTGGTTACGGCGGCAGCTGCTTCCCTAAGGATGTTCGCGCTTTAGTTCACACCGGCGAAGAGCATGATGTGGACATGAAACTGCTCAAAGCAGCCGATGAGGTTAATGAAAGACAAAAGACGATCCTCGCGCAACGGGTGAAAGGGCGCTTTGGTGACCTTAAGGGGAAGACGATTGCTCTTTGGGGACTGAGCTTTAAGCCCCATACCGATGATGTTCGTCGTGCTCCCAGTTTGAAGCTCATTGAGGACCTGGTCAGTCAGGGGGCGATGGTGAAGGCCTATGACCCGGTTGCGCTCAAAAATGCCCAATCTTCCTGTCAGGCGACATTTGAGGCTTCTGAAAGTGCCACTGAAGCGGCAAAAGGTGCCGATGCCCTGGTTTTGGTCACGGAATGGAATGAGTTTAAGAGTGCCGATCTTCAAGAGCTCAAATCCTTGATGAACACACCCATCGTGTTTGACGGTCGCAATATTTATGATCCTGGTAAGATGAAGTCCCTTGGCTTTGAGTACTATGGAATTGGCCGTCAGGCTCTGGCAGAAAACGAAAGATAAGCTTTTTTTGCACTAAAAGCCCTGAAGCTCTCGAACTCTCTTAAGACTGCCGTCGAGAGCTTTGATCAATTGATCTGAAATGACCGAAGCATGGATGACAATGGTCCCGCGAATCTGCTCAGCCGTCATCCCCTGGTGCTTAAGCCAATCCATGGTGCGCAACCCTCCCCAGCGACTCAGACTGGTGGTCTCTAATCGACATTCGTAACCAGGCTCTTGTAGAATCCAACCCATCGCGAAGGCTAAAGAATCAATTATCGCATGTCCGTCCATGTCTTCCCAGAATAACACCGCTCGATCAAAAAGACGCGGGACGCCCTTCTTCCACAGAGGTTGACCACCTCCCGGTACGGCGGCCTCAAGACCTTGAACCTTCTTGTTGAATCCATCGAAGTCAGTTTGGACATCATCAATAACTGGGGTGACATCCACAGCCTCCCACTCCAAAAAGGGCGCAATAGCACTACCAATTTTTGCTTTGCTTCCTAGGTGAGCCACTGCAAGATCTGACCGAAACGACTTGATGTCTACCGCAAAGGGAGACTCGGCGTTCAGCCATTCATCCTGTAGATGGCAATGGTGACTCACCTTCACAGCAAAGGCCTTATTTTTATCACAGATTTCAGGCACACCCTCAAAATTAAATCGGCGACCGAGAATGGGATCGTCTTCAGAGTAAAGAAACATGAGGGTGTCTTTACCGATCTGATCTTGCCAACTCTTGGGATCGTCAATTTGATCTATAGGAAGACTGATTACCTCAAAGCCATCCCTCAAAAGGGTAAATATCGCATGGTCATGAAAAGGATCTTGATACTGAAAATAAAGCACCTTACGGCGATGCGGAAACAGCCTGGAAAGACCTTGGGTGACTTCCCAGATCGCGTGCTCCGCTCCCTGATAAAGCCTGATTTCCTGTTTGCTCTCCTCCCCCAGCAGCTTTTCTGTCAGCTCGCGGTTGAGGATGTTCCATTTTTCAATTGGTCGCCAGTCTGTTAACACCGCAATCCCCCACTGAATATTCTAGTTAAGCGGCCTTTTTCTGCCTACAAGACCTCTACGGTAACGCGACCAAAGGCCAAGAGCAGGGCGCCCTCTTGAGGCCCTGAGGCCTAGGCATTATCCTATGAGCTGAACTTTACGAGGAGTGCTCTATGCAAAAGGGACGTTTACTTCAATCCTTGATCCTTATGATGGGATTTGCCCTCATCACTCTGGCCGCTCAACCTGCCCATGCCTTGATTCAGCTGAGAGCCAGCTACGGACTGAACACCGTTAAACCCGATCAAATTGGCTCATACCCGACTCTATCAAAATTGACGGGTTTTAGTGCTGATCTGATAGTATCACCTCCTCTCTTCCCTTTTGCATTTGGTGTTCGCCATGAAATATTGGGAGCCGAAGAGTCAAATAGCTACGGAAAGCTATCCGTGGACATGACTCGAACATCGGCTCTGGTCTCCTTTCGCCTCATCGACACCCTCATTTTCGTAGGCGCCATTGGCTCATATGGCTTATCTCACGGTGGGGATCAAACATTGGAGATCAGTGGTGGCGGCAAAACAACGGCCGACATTGATACCAGCGGCTCCTACTCAATTGGAGTCGAAGCTGGCATGAAGTTAGTTGGGTTTCTCGTAGGTGCCGAAGTTGGCTATCTGGGACTTGAGATCGGAGAAGGGGCCAACAAACAAAAACTTGATGGCGCCTACACCAAAGTTCACGTCGGCCTGGATTTTTAAAATCTCCAGGACCTCTATGGCACTAAATTCCGAATTTGTGCCTTTCCTCATCATCCACACGACTAAGAATGCCGCCCTTGAGCTGAGGGCGGTAAGCCAGCTGCTGGATATCATAGGTGAAGCTGGAACCATTTAAGCCTGCCGTCTGCCATTCTGGACCCATGCGAATCGCATCCACCGGGCAAGCCTCTTCGCAAAATCCACAGTAGACACAACGAAGAACATCGATCTCGTAACTCTTGGGATACTTTTCGACGGAGGGGTCCTCACATTCAGCAGCAACGATGGAAATACATTGAGCCGGGCAGTTGGTCGCACAAAGCATACAGGCCGTACAGCGAATGGAACCGTCTTTTTTAACGGTCAAAACATGGTTACCCTTAAAGCGTGGGCTATATTGGTAGATTTCCTCTGGGTAATTCAAGGTCGGCATCTTGTTGCGATTAAACAAGTTGCGCAACATATACTTCAGAGTCAGCCACAGGCCCTCTAAAATACCGGGTAGATACCAGGAAGAAACCGCACCAGGCTTATGCACAATACTCATAATGGTCCTCGTTGCTGCACAAAGAAGTTAGTCTTCTTCCAATCCAAGTCCGACTTATCACCCTGAGAGGCGCCTTCACCCCGTCCACTCAACACCTTGGTGACATCTGTCAAGCCCATTGCCTTAGGGACAATGGTGGCTATCCGCTTAAATTCCTGCTTTTTACCTTGAAAGTTAACAAAGGTTCCGTCCTTCTCAAAAAAAGTCTTCAACGGAATTTGCCATGTGGGTGTTGTCACCTGATCAACGATCTCAGACTTAGTTGATGACAGCCACAGAAGCTTTTTTGCCTTACCGAATAAATGGAGCTTCTCCATTAAATCCGGAAATACAGAAGGATCTTCAGGTCCGGCGACCACGAGGACATCAACAGAGTCTTGATTAAGGCGATCTTCCAACTGTTTCCAAGGAGCATTAACTTTCTCTTTGGCCAAGATACCTAGAAGTCCCTTGGTATTAGGATTGCGGTCTCCACGATAGAGAATTCCATCGAACTCTTCCATTTGTTCTGGGTTATTGATCCAGTGGTAAATTTCCCGACAAGCCAGATCGCCCAAGTAGAAGTTGACCAACTCTTGGTACTCCTCCTGGCTGTGCTGACCGGTAAGAACCATTGCTACACGAGTCGGGCCAACGTCCTTCACCGCTTGGCGGATAGCATCGCCGGCTTCTTTTAGACATTCAGCCGACTCTCTGACCTGCCAGTTTCCGGCCTGACCCGAGCGAGCCTCGGTCAAACGGGCATCAAGGTTGATGTGTTTGTAGATCTCGCGACCCTTGTCGCACATCCAGTAGACGTTCACATCGGGGTTGGGCTCCGGCTTAATGCGAAACAGGCCTTCCTCATTGTAATAGGCTTTAATGTTGCATCCAGTAGAACAGCCCGTACAGATGCTTGTGCCATTCTTCAAATACCAGACCCTCTGACGGAATCGGAAGTCCTTGGAGGTCAGTGCACCCACCGGACAAATATCTACTGTATTCATAGAATAGTTGTTGTCCAAGGGTTTGCCGTCAAAAGTACCGATCTCAGCACGATCACCACGATTAAAGATGCCCAGCTCATTGGTCTTGCTGACTTCAGAAGTGAAGCGCACACAGCGGGAGCAAAGAATACACCGTTCAGAGTCCAGCACCACGCGCTCACCAAGGCTAACCACCTTGTGCTTCTTGACTTTGTGCTCAGACATTTCAGGCGTGTACTTGCCAAACTTCATGTACTGATCCTGAAGACCACACTCACCGGCCTGATCACAGATCGGGCAGTCCAATGGGTGATTGATCAAATGGAAGTCCAACCCCCACTTGACGGTCTCTTTGATTTTGTCCGAGTTGTTACAAGCGGACATCCCTTCGGTCACCACCGTGTTACAAGCGATCTGCAAGCGTGGGTTGCCTTCGATCTCGACCATGCACAATCGACACACACCAGCCGTTGAAAGGCCGGGGTGCCAGCAATAGTGAGCGATGTCCTCTTTGGCCTGTTTAAAAGCCTCAATCAGCAGAGTGCCCTCTTTGACTTCGATTTCTTTACCGTTAACTTTAACCTTAGGCATGGAGGCTACCTTTCACTTTTGATCGCCCCTCGCGCACGTAAAACTCAAATTCGTCGCGAAATTTTTCAACAAAACTGATGGCCGGCATGGCGGCCGCATCACTGAGTGCACAAATGGTCTTCCCCATCATTTGCCTGGACACTCTCAGCATCAGATCGATGTCCTGGAGGCGTCCTTCTCCAGTGACAATGCTATTGACGATTTTATGCAACCACCCTGTGCCCTCACGGCAGGGAGTACACTGTCCGCAGGACTCATGATGGTAAAAGTGCATAATCACTTTCAGCATATCCACCATGCAGTTGGTGTCGTCTATGACAATAACGGCTCCTGAACCCAACATGGAACCCATGCCCTGAAGACATTCATAATCCATGGTGGCCTTCATGGCCTCTTCCGCGGTCAAAACCGGAGCTGAAGACCCACCAGGAATCACGGCCTTCAGTTTGCGACCAGGCTCCAGGCCACCACATTCCACATTGATAAGATCAATCAAAGGATATCCCAGCGGAACTTCATAAACGCCCGGCTTTTTCACATTGCCACTCACCGAGAACAACTTGGTTCCCGCTGACTTTTCGGTGCCATGCTTTCGATAGGCCGCAGCCCCATCACGAATAATCGGACCGACGGCAGCCAGTGTTTCGACATTGTTCACAATTGTGGGCTTTGCCAGATAGCCCTGTACCGCAGGGAAGGGGGGCTTTAACTTGGGCTGCCCCTTCTTGCCTTCAAGTGAGGAAATCATGCCGGTTTCTTCGCCACAAATGTAGGCTCCAGCGCCAGAATACACATCCATGTCGTGGTCAAATCCAGAGCCAAGGATATTCTTTCCAAGGAAACCGCCATCATAGGCTTCACGAATGGCCTTCTCCAGCTTGCGAATACACATTTGGTATTCGCCCCGCACGTAAATATAGGACTTATTGGATTTGACGGCAAAAGCCGAGATAATCATCCCCTCAATGAGTTGATGAGGAGCTCTTTCCATCATCGCCCGGTCCTTGAATGTCCCAGGCTCACCTTCGTCCGCATTACAAAGCAAATAGCGAGGCTCGCCGTTATCCGGTAAAAACCCCCACTTTACACCAGTCGGAAATCCCGCGCCGCCCCGGCCTCGCAAGCCAGAGGCTTTAACCTCTTCGATAATGGCCTTGGGGTCCATCTTGAGGGCCTTCTTCAGGACCTCATAGCCGCCGTGCTTTTTGTAGCCGTCCAGGCCGATGTACTCGTCTTTGTCATAATGTTCTGTCAGCAGTTTCGTTTCCATAATTCTCAATCCAATTCGCGAAGGATTTTGACAGCCTTATCCACGGTCAGGTTTTCATAGTAGTCATCATTCACCTGCATCATGGGCGCCGTTCCGCAGGACCCGAGACATTCCACCCGCGAAATAGTGTAGCGCCCATCGGAGGAGACGGCACCTTCTTCAACTCCCAAGGATTTACTGAGGTTTGCCGCCAATTCACGACCCCCCCCCATAGAGCAGGAGATGTTACAGCAAACCTGAACGTGATACTTCCCCACCGGCTTTTGGTTGAACATGGTGTAGAAGGTGGATACCTCTTGAACCCACTTCTCTGGCACGTCCATCAATTCCGCCAAATAGGCCACACTCTCAGAACTCACCCACCCGCCGTTTTCCTTTTGCACACGGAACAGACAAGGAATGATGGCCGAACGCTTGGTTTCGTACCTGGTCATTTCTTTTTTAACAAACTCGACACCATCTGGTGATAATTCAAACATGGCCAGCTCCTTATCTATCTAGCTCGCCGGCAATAACGTTTTGACTTCCCAGGATCGAAATCACGTCAGCCACCTGGCCGCCGGTGATTTGCTCTGCGAAGGATTGATAAATGGCAAAACAAGGTGGACGGACTTTGAGACGATAGGGATTGGCAGAGCCATCGCTAATCAGCCAAAAACCCAACTCCCCGTTTGCTCCCTCAGTTGCATCGTAGATTTCCCCAACGGGCGGACGAAGACCCTTGATGACCAGCATGAAGTGATTCATTAGGCCTTCGATGTTGCCGTAAACGTCCTTCTTCTCAGGGAGTACGATGCCTCGATCTCGAATGGTAAAGTCACCGCCGGGGACATTCTTGGCCACTTGCTCAATAATCCTCAGGGATTCACGCATTTCAGCCACGCGCACCAGATAGCGATCAAAGACATCGCCATTCGTGCCAATGGGTACCTGAAAGTCCAGAGTCTCATACCCATAATAGGGGTCTGCTTTGCGCAAATCCAAACTGACGCCAGCAGCGCGAAGGAGTGGTCCGGTGTAGCCCCACTGGATGGCATTCTCTGCGGAAATGGCACCCACATCGCGAGTTCGCTGAATCCAAATCTTATTGCCTGTGAGAAGGACATCAAGGTCGTCCACTCCCCGGCGCATTTCTTTGCAGAACTCAAGAACGTCGTCGAACCAACCCTCGGGGGCGTCCTGAGCCATTCCCCCGATACGAGTGAGAGCCACGGTCAAACGTGCTCCGCAGAGTTTTTCGAATAAGGTGTAGACCTTTTCCCGGTAGGTAAAGAGATGGAAAAAGCCTGTCAGAGCCCCCAGGTCCACAGCGTTGGCGCCAATACAAACCAGGTGGTCGATAACTCTCGACAACTCAGATAGGATCACCCGCATGGCCTGTGCCCGTGGAGGGATCTCCACACCCAAGAGTTTTTCAACCGCTTTGCAGTAGCCAACGTTGTTGATCGGTGCCGAACAGTAGTTCAGTCGATCGGTATAAGGAATAACCTGGTTATAGGCATGAGTTTCAGCCATCTTCTCAAAACAGCGGTGCAGGTAACCAATCTCCACACTGGCCCGGTGAACCATTTCGCCGTCGAGATGAGCCATCACTCGCAGTGTACCGTGTGTGGCAGGATGAGAGGGGCCTAGGTTAAGAGGCACCACCTCTCTGCCGTCGTCGACAAAGTTGGGGTCATAATCAAAATGAATCGGCAAAGCCTGGGTGCAGTGTTGTTGGTGGTCGGCATCGTAGTCCTTGCGTAAAGGATGACCGACAAACTGATGGTGAGTCAGCAATCGACGGAGATTAGGGTGGCCTTCAAACTGAATCCCATACATATCCCAACACTCGCGCTCGAACCAGTCAGCCCCTTTCCACAATGGTAGAGCTGTAGGGATGGATTCCCCTTCACCCACCTGGGCCTTAATCCTCACCCGGTTGGCATTTTTTGAGGAAAACAGCTCGTAAGCCACTTCAAAGCGCTTTTCCCGATCAGGAAAATCAGCGGCAGCCACCTGCATTAGAAAATCAAAGCGACCGGTGTTTTTAAAGTGTTCAAGGATGCCGAATACACTGCCCTTGTCGGCTTCAATCACGTTGTTACCAACAGCGTGAGAGAAGGCAAAACTATTGCCTGGGAACTTTCTATTCAAATCTTCGCGGAGACTTTCGATGATATTCATAATTTACCTGTACTCCCCGGGCTTCCAGTTGTCGCGCCAGGGGCGAGGATGTTGATCAGTGATCATCTTCTGCACGACCATAACGCCATCCAAAACCGCCTCAGGGGTGGGAGGACATCCAGGAACGTAAACATCGACGGGGATCACTTTGTCCACCCCTTGCAGAACATGATAGGCGCGGTAAAAACCGCCAGACGACGCACAGGCGCCCATGGCAATCACATACTTGGGCTCCAGCATCTGCTCATACACGCGGGTAATAATGGGTGCCATCTTTTCAGTTATTGTCCCTGCGACCAACAGCAGGTCTGCCTGGCGCGGAGAAAAACGCACCACTTCAGCGCCAAAGCGGGCCAGGTCATAACGAGGACCCATGACCGACATCATTTCAATCCCGCAACAGGCCGTACCGTAGGGCATAGGCCACAAGGAGTTGCGTCGACCCCAGGCAATGATTTTGTCCAGTTGGGTGGTGAAGGCAAAGGAGCGCGTGGATTCGACTAAATCCCTGTCCATTTGTCGAGTGGCAGTCATCGCCTGAGACATAGCTGTACTTCTCCCATCTACCGAGATTCGCTTTTTCCGAATGATATAGTTGTCAGGGATGTTTGATTTCTCTCCCCGACACGAGCCAAATTGCCAATCTCACTTGGTTTTCAAGCTATTAACATCCTTAATATAAACTGTCACGATCAATAGACTGGAGACGGCTCTCGAAATCCACTCGCGATGGACGTCGGAAGTCCCATATTGCGCATCGCACAAGGTCTCCTGCCAACGATTGGGTTCGACCCTCTTCCCCATCAGGTTGCGCCGGGCTCCGAAAGGGCTAGTTTTGGGTATGACAGGTGGTTTCAATTTGAAACTGGGCCAAGGTTATAAATAGAATTTTCCCTACTATGCGGACCATCGCCTAGTTGTTCTCTGACCAAAGCTCTCAAAGGGACTGGGGGCGGATCAGAGTGGACACAGACCAACCTATGGAGGGGGTAATATGAAAGCCATTCTTCTTTTCACTATAATGTGGGGCTTCTCGGCTTGGGCTTCACAACCAGCGGGTGACTATTTGATACAAGTCACACCGGAACTCAAGTCAGCACCACTACAGCTCTTCAGTGCCGTACCTGGAGGCACAAAGATGGAAGACCTTGGAGTCGGCAATTGGCTCCGCATTCAGGTTCCAGCAAGCGAGATGAAGACCTTTAGTGTTCTGAATCTGCGCAACAACCCACAAATTTTGCATATTCAACCCAACTACAAAATCAGTCTGATGAACGATTACAAGGTTCATGACCCTCTTCTTCGCCGCCAACTCGCCCGACAGGTGAAAAAGGTTTTTGGCGATGACTTTCCATTTCCATTTCCAGGAGGCGATGGTGACGGTGGAGGATTTCCATGGCCTGGCGACCCCGGTGACGGTGGTGGCGACGGTGGTGGAGGATTCCCATGGCCTGGCGACCCCGGTGACGGCGGCGGCGGCGGTGGTGGATTCCCATGGCCTGGCGACCCCGGTGACGGTGGTGGCGACGGTGGCGGTGGATTCCCATGGCCTGGCGACCCCGGTGACGGCGGCGGCGACGGTGGCGGTGGATTCCCATGGCCTGGCAACCCCGGTGACGGTGGTGGCGGCGGCGGTGGTGGAGGCGGCTCCGGCGTGCGCACCGACAACCCTGCCATTCCGACCAGCGGTAGCGGCGGAAGTGGGGCCGACAACCTTTATGATCGCCAGTGGGGAATGAAAGACATCGGAGTTAAAGATGGCTGGAAAGCTCGCACGGCAGCTAAAGACGTCGTTGTGGCCGTGATCGACACCGGTGTGGACTACACTCATGAGGATTTGGTCGACAACCTTTGGCGCAATGCTGGAGAGATGGGCCAAGATTCTCAGGGCCGGGACAAGGCTACCAATGGTGTTGATGATGACGGCAATGGATATGTGGACGACGTGATTGGGTGGGACTTTGCCCGCAATGACAATAAACCCTTCGATCTCTCTGTTCCCCCAACCGATCTGCTCTTTGGAGGCGGAAACCCTGGCCACGGAACTCACGTTGCCGGCTGTGTGGCGGCTCGTAGCGACAACGGCAAGGGAGTTATTGGCGTGGCCGATAACCACATTAAGATTATGGCTCTCCGCTTCCTGACTGAAAAAGGTGAGGGAACGACGGCTGATGCTATTAAGGCGATTCGCTATGCGGTCGATAACGGAGCCCAGGTAACTAACAACTCCTGGGGCTCTGAAGGTGAAGACTCGAACGATGCGGCAGGGAACAAGGCACTTCGCGATGCTGTTGCCTATGCTGAATCCAAGGGAAGCATCTTTGTCGCTGCTGCTGGTAACGGACATCAAGGTCGGGGTTATAACAACGACACTGATTCTCGTCCGGGATATCCTGCGAGCTATCCCCATGACATCATTATCAGTGTTGCGGCTATCGATAAGAGTGACAACCTGGGGTCCTTCTCCAACTGGGGACCCAAGGGAGTCGACGTCGCGGCTCCCGGTGTGGCAGTGTTCTCCACCATGGTGGGTAATCAGTATAATGATCTGGTGATCGATATGCTGGGCATGAAAGTGACCTGGGACGGGACTTCCATGGCCAGCCCCCACGTTGCTGGGGCCGTAGCTCTCTACTGGTCACGCAACCCGGGTAAGACTTGGCAGGAGGTCAAAGAGGCTGTAATGACGACTGCTCGTCGCACCAATAGCCTGAGCAACAAAGTGCTCTCTGGCGGTAAGCTGGATGTTCGTAATCTGATGATGAACTAAGACGAGAAGAATGGATCTTTAGTTCCCAACCCCCTCCGCAAGGAGGGGGTTTTTTTATTTGAAACTGACCTCCTAGATTGTTGATCAGCAATCTGGAGGTCCAGTTTGTTCTTTATTCCCATTTAGTCTAGGTGTGTTTTCTTTACCTTTTTTGCCAATGACGAAGACTAAAATAATTATCCTATTGACGAAAAACGCCCAACAATTTACCAATGAGAACTCAGTCGTTGATGGGGTCTCACATTCCTAATACATAGATACAGTTCAAAATCAGGCTTACCAACCTTCCAACCGCTTTGGGAGATCGCGTGAATCGATCGTCACAGGATGACGTCTGCCGTTCGCAAATTTCAACGGGAGAAGGGATGCTCTTGCGCAATCCTTTCGGCTTCTATTTTCGTAAGGACTGGAAGCTCTTCGCAATGGGCCTGATTGCCCTGCTTCTCACCAACTCTTTCGACGCCATTCCGCCCTACCTGATCGGGATGGCCATCGACCAGATCTCCAACCAAACGGGTTGGAAAAGTCTTGGCCAAACAGTGGGTTTGCTGCTGGCTGCCTCGGCCTGTCTGGCGGTTTGCCGGTACTGGTGGCGGATTTTTTGGGGTCGCTTTCATCATGGTGTGGCTGAAGATCTGCGCAATCGCATCTTTGACAAGTTTTTGGATCTAGGCCCCAGCTTTTACCAGAAACGTCCGGTGGGGGAACTCATGAGTCTCATCACCAACGATGTAAACTCCTTTCGCATGGCCATCGGTCCGGGGATGCTGATTTTGGCCGATGCCTTATTTATTCTATTTATTGTTCCTCCGTTGATGATGAGTCTTTCCCTGTCCTGGACATGGAAAACCCTGATCTTGATGCCCATTATTCCTCCCCTGATTGCGCGAATTCTGAAGCTCATCCATGAGAATTATCGCACCCAGCAAAATAAATTTGGCGAAATGTCGGGCTCGGCCCAGGAAATTGTCTCTGGTATTCGCGTGATCAAAAGCTATGCTCAGGAACTGAATCAAACGAGATTGTTCAACGTCTTCAGCCGCAACTTTGAACTGGCCTGTAACGACGTGGCTCGGGTAGATGCCTTCTTCACACCTGTGATGGAATTTGGCGTGGCCATTGGATCCGTAATTCTTCTCCTCATCGGCGCTCCAGAGGTGATGAGTGGGGCGGTGACGGTTGGCGCCTTTTTTACCTTTTATCAGTACATTCAACGGATGATCTGGCCAATGACAGCCATTGGAATCGGTTTTACCTTTGTTCAGCAGGGGCGGGCTTCGTTTAGCCGCATTCTCGATCTTTTGAAGACCGAAAATGATGTCCCCGATGTGGGTGAACGGGAAGTCGCGAGCTTTGAAGAACTCAAGGTCGATCGTCTTACCTTCTCCTATCCAGGAAATGACCGCCCCGTCCTAAAGGGAGTGTCCTTTGATCTCAAGGCCGGAGAGACCTTGGGGGTTGTGGGCTCCATTGGTTCCGGCAAGTCAACTTTGGTTGACCTCCTCTGCCGCTTGTACCCTGTTCCAGAGGAATCCATTCGCTACAATGGAGTTCCGGTAGAACAACTGCAAAAGAAAAGTCTGCGTCGATTGGTGAGCCTAGTGCCACAGGACGCCTTTTTGTTTTCCAAAAAGATCCAAGAGAATATTGCCCTCGGCCGAAATGAATGGACGATGGATGAAATCCGCTCCATGAGTGAGCTTGTCAATATCGCAGGAGAGGTCGATGAAATCCCCGAAGCCTACGACGCCTATTTAGGTGAGCGAGGGGTGAACCTTTCCGGTGGTCAGAAGCAGCGGTTGACCATCGCCCGGGCGCTAATGGCCAATACTCCTATTGTCATCTTTGATGACTCTTTGAGTGCCGTGGACGCCAAAACTGAAAGAAACATCCTACAAAGTCTTCGGGGTCGATACCTGGCTGGCAAAGATCGAGTCACGGTGATTTTGGTATCCCATCGTATTGCCAGTCTTAAGTGGGCGGATCGCATTCTTGTCCTCAATGAAGGTCAGGTGGAAGCATTCGGATCTCACGATGCCTTGATGGAATCGAGCTCAACTTATCGCCATTTGGTTGAACTGCAGAGCGAAGGGAGGAGTCTGGCATGAGTAAAAAGGTAGACAAGACCCGCCACTCTTACTTTCAAGAGGATCAGGTTCAAAGCGAAATGGGTTTCACCGCCTTTATTCGCAAGATATTTCCCTACATGTGGGCACATAAGCCAGGACTCTTGAGTCTCATTGCTGTGGTGATCCTCTATGCGGTAGCCGGACGGATGCTGCCCATCTTCTTTGGTTACGCCATTGACGAGGGCATCAAAAAGAGCGACATGCGGGTGGTCCTGTGGATTGCCGTTGCCTATTTGGTTTTGGAAGTCGTCCGCTCAACCCTGTACTTTGCCCAAAGCTACGGAATTCAGAGGCTCGGCAATCGAATTCTTTTTGAATTGCGCGAAAAACTCATCGGCCATGTTCAATCCTTACCTCTGGTCTACTTCGACAAAAATCCAGTTGGCCGCACAGTGACTCGGGTGACCAATGATATTGCTGCCCTTGGCGAAATGTTCAGCATGGGCTTTACCGCCATTTTTGTTAATGGTGTGGAGATGATCGCCATCCTGATCGCCATGTCTTTGATTTCTGTGAAGTTGACTGTGGTGACCATCGCGATCGCACCTGTTTTGACCGTGGTTTCTCTTCATTTGAGCCGGAAAATACGCGCAGTTTTCAAAGAAGCAAAACAGAAACTGGCCACCATCAATGCCTTTACTGCCGAAAGCCTCAACGGCATGAAGGTCCTTCAGCTCTTTGACAAGACCGCCGATCGCCAGCGGGAGTTTAATCGCCACTCTGAGTCCTACAAGGTCCTTAGCCTTAAAACGGTCAAACTGTTTGCAACCCTGTGGCCCATCCTAGAATTTTTCAATGCTGCCACCATTACCACGGCTCTTTTTGTGGGCGGCCTTTACTACAAGGAGTTTGGTCTTTCCATCGGTGCACTGTCGGCCTTTTTACTTCTGGTACAGAGCTTTTTCCATCCCCTGCGAGTCATTCTTGAACGCTACACCCAGTTTCAAAATAGTCTGGCCAGTGCCGATCGTATTTTCTCTTTAATGGAGGAAAAAACCGAGGTTCTGGGGGGCACCCCCCTACCCTTCACAAGATTGAGTGGCCAGCTGACTCTGGAAAACCTTTCTCATCGCTATGGAAAGGAAAATCCCTGGGCCCTCAAAGATATCAATTTGGAAATTCGTGCAGGTGAGTCTCTCGCCCTGGTGGGACGGACCGGAAGTGGCAAAACCACCTTGATATCTCTTCTGCAACGACTTTACAGCCAAACCGAAGGGTGTGTCATTGTCGATGGTCAACCCTTGAAGAATATTGCACCCAGAGATTGGCGGCGCCGTGTGGGTGTTGTTCTTCAGGATAATTTTATATTCCGTGGAACCATTGCCAGTAATATCAGCCTGGAAAATCCAGATATCTCGAAAGAGAGAATTGAATGGGCCGCCAGAGAGGCTGGTTGTGATCGATTGCTTGCGACACACGAAGGTGGCTTGGATGCGAAGGTTGAAGAGCGTGGCAACAACTTAAGCGTCGGAGAGCGCCAGCTGATTGCCTTTGCCCGCGTGCTGGCTTTTGATCCGGATATTCTGATCCTCGATGAGGCCACGGCCAACATTGACTCTCTCAGTGAGCTTCTCATCCAACAAGCAACGGAACGGGTGACAAAGGGGCGAACAAGTTTGATTATTGCCCATAGACTGTCGACGATTTTGAATTGTGACCGTATCGCCGTACTAGATAAGGCCAGGCTCATTGAAGTGGGCTCTCACCGTGAGCTCCTCGACCGGAAGGGCAAGTACTTCGAGCTCTATCACTCCCAATTCAAGGAGGATGATAGCGGGCAAGTGGTGTTCGAGGACCAACACACGCCCCTGCCTGATGACCCAATCCTGAGCACTTAGCTGTCGTTAGATTTTGCAGCTGTTTGCTCTCTGTACAAGAGTTGCTGACACCCATTTTTCACTTCTGTCTCAAACTGAGAAAGTTGACCAAAAACTGATCTTAGTTCTTCAATTTCCCGCTCTTTTCACCGATTTAGGGTATTATTAACCTAGTACGTTCCGTGACTATTTTTCTTGCACATTTTGACTCGGGGGATATCTATGAAGCGCGAAGTAAACTTCACGGAACCAGGCTGGTTTTGTCGAAGCACCACCTTTTCCTTATTTGTACTCTTTCTTTCATTTGGATTTGCATTGCAGGTGCAGGCTGATTGCCTAAATGAAGACGGTATCTGTTATGACTCAGGCTCATGGAAGCCACCTGTCGCCCCTTCAGCGACCGTGACCACTCCTCCTGCCTCAGGGCAAACCGTGGCTGGTAACTCATACGCCGGTGAATTTGATGGTGTTGATATCCAAGGTCCGCCAGAAACGATCCAGCACACTCCGGAGATGGACTTTGGTGCGACAAATGTCGACAATAGTGACTTTGCTGGGGTTGGGCCCGATGGCGGAGCGGCGACAACCTCCAAGTGCAATAGCGCCTACATTCAGGCTTCCAACTCTTGTGTTAACGCTGCAAAGACGGCTGATACGGTTGGGGGCGCAGCGATCGCCGGTGAGAGTAGTAAGGCTCACAATGGTAGCATCCAGGGTGGTGCTCAAGGATTGAAAAACTCGAGCGAGATCGCCGCAGGCGGAAACCAAGCTGTTGCGGCCACCTGCGAACAAGCTCGTCAGTATTGTAGTAGCATGTGTAGTGCCGCCATCACCACTCACAACAATCGCTCACAGATGGCGGCCCAGGCTGGACGAGTTGAGACTGCCACACGAGAGACCGACTTGGCAAAGGCTGCCAAAGAAACCCAGGCTAAATGTAATGTCAACTTAGGAACAATGTCAGGAATCTCAACCACCCAGGCCGTCGCTCTTGGTGGTGCCGCTCTGTTAGCCGGCGGAGTGCTACTGGCGACAAAGTCTGGTGGAAAAAAGGGTGACTCAGCCGCTCCTGGAGGACCTGGTGGCCCTGGTGGTGGTGGCGGAGGCGGTGGAAGTGGCCCTGGAAGTGGTATTGATGCAGAGAAATTCTGGGCTGACAACCAATGTGACAAAGTCATCAAGGGGGAAATCGAAGCCTCGGATGATATTAAAGACACCTGTCGCACCATTGCCGGACAACTGGGCTATGGCAACCTGGTCCTTGGTAGCTGTGCCGATGAGGGACAACATTCCACCCCTGCTTGCTTTGACCCACTCAATGACTATTGCATGACCATCGACGCATCGACACGTCTTGAGGACAGTTATTGTGCGAGCTTTTGTGGAAAGGTCGACCACGCGGACTCCTGTCAACAGGCGGTCGCTCCCGGGGGAGGAACTCCAACTCCTTTTTCTAGCCCAAGCGGTTCGACAACATCTTCGAGCACGGCAACTCCTTTTAGCTCGGGCGGATCATCGGGCGGCAGCACAACCAGCGCCTCGACTGGTACGACAACTTCGTTTGCATCCACAGGAACCGCCTCAAATCAGGCCATGGATTGCTCCCACCCACAGATGGTGGGTCAACAGCAGTGTTATCAGCCTATGCGGCAGTATTGCTCTCAATACGGCACCCGAGGAAAGGGTTGCGCCGGCTTTTGCCAGATTTATAAGAATATCTGTCCGAACTAACATTGAATTTTGGAGAATTTAGATCTCACAGGCCGGCTTCAACGAAGTCGGCCTTTTACTTTCCATCGGTTGGCAGGACAGCATCACTCCATTGGGGGTCATAGTAGTGGAAGGTGTCGTAGGTCAAGCGGCGCACATTGCGACCGGTGGAATCGATGATGTAAAGCTGGTTATATCCTGTTCGGTCGCTAGTAAAGATGATCTGCTTGCCGTCGGGAGAAAAATCGGGGGATTCATTGTTCGCCCAGATTCCCGAGGGGCTCTTGGCGCGAGTGATTTTCCGCAGGTTTTTTCCGGTAGAATGGACAATAAAAAGATCAAAATGGCCTTTTAAATACCCCTGAAACACTAATTGCTCTCCGTTGGGAGACCATCTTGGATGAGTATTGTATTTACCTGCAAAAAGGATTCGCGTGTCTTCCTTCGACTTTAAATCCCTAATGTAAAGTGTTGGTCGTCCATCTCGGTCAGACACAAACGCCATCCTTGTGCCATCGGGGGATATGGCTGGCTCGGAGGAATGAACCCTGCCCTTTAGAGTCTTCCCCTTTTTTGTCAAGGTTCTCATCCGTTTTCCATGGGTCACTCGAGAAAAATCCTTTCCGTCTAAGCCGATCCTGAATATATCTAACACCTTCCCTTGCTTAATCGTGAAATAGACGTTTCTGCCTTTAACATCAAAACTCCCAGCAAGATTCAGTCCCCTTTTGTAAGACAATAATTTTCGCTCACGAGTCATAAGATTATAGAGAAATAAATCTGCATTGCGGATCTTCTCCTTCTTGTGAAACACGTAGGACGTGTAGACAATCCAAGGCCCAATATTTGAAAAAACCGGTCGGACAGAGGCCGATCGATGATCGGTGACCTGTCTTTGCCGACCAGATTTTAAATCCATAATGAATACTTCTTTAACTTCTTGTTTGGGCAATACTTCGATTGGCTGCTTCATGGATCGGGAGTAAAGTATCTGCCCGTCAAAATCACCGATTCCCGATTTTGATATTTGTAAGATGGGAATGCCGACAAAGTGCAAAGCCAAGGCCGTTATACCCACAAGCATTAACAGGCCGACTATCAGCCGAGGCCCATAATCCTTTAACCAACTACCCATGAGCTAATACCTCTCAATACCTACGCCGATCAGATCTTCTCCCGCTACCCACGCGAAGACGGGGAAAGTGCCAGGCCATTAGTAAAACGCCACCAAGCCAAAAGGGCATGAACTCAGAAAACCGTCCGGAGACCATCGACCAAACCAAACCAAAAATAATGACCGATTCCGCCAGAGCCAAGGCTACGATGTGTGCCACTAGCCACTGTGAATAAGCAAGAATAAAGGCCTTGGTCTGTGGGTCGGCTTCGGCAATAGCTCTTTGCTGATCATCACTCATTACCTTAACGTGATTGGGTTCCCCGCCCACAGGACGGCTAAGCATCCAGTTCTTGGCCAAGATACTACTGATTGCCATCCCCACCGACAGGAGGACTAAGATCTGAAAGAACACATCACCCGGACCTTGGTCTGCAGAGAGTTCTTTTTGTGCGCTCATGATGTAGGCCACATAGGCGTAGACGCCAGAGGCCAAAACCAGCGCCCCCCAAATGATTCGACCTATCATCAAGTATTGCCGTACCAGCTGCTGGGCAGTTTTCGGGGTATCCATTCTGATAATTTCAACACAGCCAGCAATTGGGGTCAGCAAAAAAGAAAAAGGCCATCCCTTGGGACGGCCTTGTGGCTTCCTCTGGAGCGGGCGCTCTCTTTATTCAGCCATCTTCTTGAATTCTGTATGGGACTTTTCAGCGATTTTTCTTTCTTTGTTCCAACGGCTGGTCTCTTTGGCATAGGACTTCCGTTTTTCTTGCCACTTTTCAAGGCTCGCCTTGGCTTTTACTTCCTTCTTGTCGATCTCAGCCAGTAGTTCGCCCATCATTTTCTTTTGATTATCCCAGTCAATTTTCTCCTGGTCGATCTCAATCATTTTAGAATCGTAAGCCTTGATATTTGCTTCGCGCTGAACTTTGTTTTTCTCCATCTTCGCCAACAGAGCCTTTACCTTTTCGATCTCCTTCAGATCTTCAGCAAGCTTCTTTTGTTCAGCCGTTTTAAGCTGACCCAACTGACCCTTCATTTTATCCAGAGCTAGTTTGTTTTTTTCAAAATCCTTGTCGTTCTTTTGCAGCTGCTTTTTCTTTTTGGCCAGCTCTTCAAGTGCCTTTTTGGCCTCACCCTCATTATTAGTAGAGATCTCCAAATTCTTTTGGTACTGCTCGTAGTTGGCCTGGCTATTTTCCTCATTGGCCTTCAATAATTCAAGGTTGGCCTCTACGTCCGTCCGTGCCTGAGCAACTCCCATCATTCCCATTAAGGCAAACAACACTGTTAAATGCTTCATCTTAATCTCCCTCAATTTTTTACTTTTCATTTAAAACCTGAGCCCCTTTTTTGACCATAGAGCTCACCTTACCCTTTTGTGGACAATTGTCTTTTGCCCGACTTCGGTAATTTCCGATCTCATCTTCCCAGTACTCCCCATCAAACTCCCAATTGAGAATCTTCTGAGGTTTGACACTGGCTGGAATGCGATTTGGAGTTGCCGTCGCGCCGCCGGCCACCTGATAACGGATATTCTCCCCGGCACCGGAAAACACTTCGTAGCGAAGCAGCTCGTTGTTGGCGATATACTGGCTCATTTCTTTGCGCATTTCCTTTAAACGGGCCTGTAAAGCCTTGGCTCCCCCCTGTCGAAGGGCGTACTTCTCGTCGCCAAGGCGCTTATTGGAGGCCGCGCTAAACTGGACAAAACGGGATTTGCTCTTTCCCAACATTTTTAGAAGAAACTGATAGCCGACAATAATATCTCGCTCATTTCTTTTTTGGGCCTTCCACTCATTCACATGTTTGATTAGGGACGAGTCACTCTTGGCCTTGTTGAGGTTTGCATCAGCCTGGGCCAAACGGTTCTTGGACCTATTCATTTTCACCTTAACGTTGTTGATTTCCCTTTGTATGCGGCCAGGTATCTCAGGATAGCGCTCTCCCTCGTCCACTTTGTCGTTTATGGATGTTTGAAAGTTCAAAAAGTCCCTGCTTCTTCCCATTTCACGAATCACCTGGTAAGGGAGGTTGTCCACATTTTCACCACTAGGGCTACGCAAATAGTTCTTTACCGTATTGTAGTAGTCGGCAGGAGAAGAGTGGGTCTTGACGTAGCCATCAACCCTCTGCAGCCAGGGAATATACTCCTGCTCCATGCGAGCCAGAGATTTGTAGGCATCGGCATATTGGCAAATGTTGAGGTAGCCAATGGAGCGAACCACATAGGATTCGGGCTTATATACGGCCTTAAAATAGGGACTGTGCAGAGAATGCATATTGCCGATGGCTCCTGAGTTATCGTCAAGCAGCACTTGCGCCCAGCCCTGCTCAATCAAACCCTGGACCCATACCGGATGGTCCTTACCAATCTTTTTATACTCCGCGAGAGACATTTTGAAGTCGCCGATGTTGAAGTAGATTCGTGCGATGTTAATGGCCATCAGGGAGGCCACATTCTTGTCGCCCTTGCTCTTGCTCTCCATCCACTGCCTTAGCTCCAGGAGGGTGGCAATCGACTTCTTCATCTTATTGCCAGCGTACTGGGAGATTCCCAATAGGTATCGGGCATTTACATAGCGCTTGCTCTTGGACGAGACGGCCTGGGCGTGCTCCTCTGCTTTTTGATACTTCTTTTGATCATAGTAGCCCTTGGCCATCACATAGTTAACGTCGTCCCAGCTCGTCTCCGGAATCAGTGACTTGTTCTTCAAACCCTCCAATACTCTGGTGACACGCACTTCGTATTCTCTGGGCAAGTCCATTACCAAGACAGCAATGGCCTCGGAAGCCATGGTTGGCTCCTCAGCCCTGATCACCTTAGTCAATCGATCCACAGCTTGTGAATAAAGCTGTAGTTTTTGTGCACAAACCCCCAAATGGAAAGACGCCTCTTCAATAAACTCCTTTTGCCTTGAAAGGTTATCAAGAAGACCAATAACCAGATGGCAGTTTTTCCCACTTCTATTCACGATTAGAGCCGTCAACATGTCCTGCTCTTCTTGCGATAGATGCTTAACGGGCAGCTCGGCAAATTCAGCGATTTCCTTTTCATTCAAGACGATCTTGTCCACCGCTTCCCTAGTAACGGGGTAGCCATCGACCAAACCTTTGCGCATCTCCTTTTCATCAAAGGCCCTGAGATCAGCAATCTTCTTTGTCAGCCAGGTCTTAACTTCACTCTGGCTGTAATGTTTGGGCTCCTTCAGAGCCTTGGCCTCAGAATACACCGGCCTTTTAACCTCAAATGTGAGATCCGCCAGCTGCTGGGCAGAAATGGTCTCTTCCTCACCAATATCTAGGAGGGGAACTCTCTTTTTCTTGATCTTGACTGACTTTATTTTTCCACTCTTCTGTTTTTCGCTCTTAGTCTCATAAAAGGAGTACTTGGGAACACCAGCCTGAGACAGCGGGAGATCAGTAGTCCCTTTTCTCCCAGGACTGAGGGTGACAATTCCCTGCTCATTACGAATGCTCTGCTTGGCTTGTTCAACCTCGGATCGACTGAATCCTTTATCCGCAGTTTTGTAGTCGGGAAGCTCCTTCTTCAGTTCGGCAACGCTGTTATCTGGCTGTACAACCATAGGCTTTGCCGCAACAGCCTGGGGAGATCCGCCACCACTATTGCCTGTCACACTTTGCGGCGAATCACCAAAGTAGCTGCCCCATAGTGTTTTAGCCTTGGCCTTTAGGTCGACCCACGCTTTCTCGACCTTTTCGGTTGTTGACTCCGATGCTTGGTTTTTAGCGCCTGCCTTGGTCTGTACTGAACCTTCCCCGGAAGAGTTCCGCATCGCCTCCTGGATGGTTCCAGAGGCCTCTAGAGGCCGGGCGAAGGCCTGGGGGCCAAAGATCATCAGTAAAACTGTGATACCGCCAACGCACAAATGTCTCACGGTTCACTCCTTAGTGATAATAAGTAATTCCGATCAAAAACAAGGTGCTATTGGTTGTCTGGGACTTCTCTTTTGTCCCTGCCGTCCAGTTGAGCACCTCTTCACTCCACCACCGATTCTTTAAATCAGCGCGAATCGCAATATGTTTTGATAAAAAGAAATATTGGGTGATGTCCAGGCCATAGGTGAAAGAACTATCGTTCTTATTACCGTTCTTTGTGGTCTGTTCATAGTTCATCATTCCCAAAACCGGAGTGATGGCCATGTCAAAGTAAATAATTCGCTGGCCCAAAAGACTCATTTTCGCATAAATAGGCACCCAGTTGTAACCCACTCCCCACATACTGGAAACTCGCCCGATATTCGGCCTCACTCCACCATACTGGTTGGCAAAGCCTTTCACAGTTGAGTTGTCCGACACATTGTAAGAGACATATTCCAGCTGAATTCCTTCCCGTTCATTCAAAAAATAGTTGGCAGATAATCCCAAATTCCAACCCTCATTGAACGCGTCGTTGATTATAGGCCCATACTGGAGGGAATATGAGAACCGCTTTTCCTTGGTGTATGCCCGATTTTGAACTACATTAAAATCGGTATCTTTGGGAGCCCAATACTTCTGCTCTAAATCTCGGATATCGAGCTTCTCCGAGTCAGCTTTCTTTTCAGCTGCAGGAGCAGCTGGTTTTTTTTCCCCTTTTTTGGACTGTGCCTCCGTCGCTTGAATTCCAAGTGCGAAGACAAAGGTGGCCACTAGTGTAAGCCGCAATAGCCAACACATTGATGTGTACCCTAAGCGCATAAAGCCCCCCTTTAGGCAAATATGCCCGCTCTATCCAGTCTCCAAACCAGGCAGCTACGAACCCTAGTTTGTCGCCTTAAATAGAAACGGGTAAGTCACCATGACAGTTGTCCCACCTTTCGGTCTTGGAAACTGCCACGCAGACACACGCCTCAAAATACATCCCTCAACCATGGCGTTGCTAAGTGTTGTTGATCCAATTTTTTGTGCGGTGACTGTTCCTCCCGCACCAATCGTAAATTTCACCTGCACCTTCCCGTACAATTCCGGGCTGGCACTTAACTGTCTTTCGTAGCAATAGCGAATCTGACCCAATTGGGATCGAATGATATTGGCAATAACTTCTTTGTCCAGTCCGCCCTCAACCTCTGACTCTTCCTCAAGAAGACCGACCGAGGCATTTCCCACATTGCCAATACTCAGACCACCGGCTCCGCGATAATCGGACTTACCACCACCCTTGCCTGCAGTGGCAACGCCTGTAACTTTGAAGGCCTTTCCTGATCCACCAACCCCGGCTTTCATGGCTTTTGTCGAAGGAACACTTGTTGCCGGTCCGGTTGGCGCGCTGTCTGGTGTTCGGCCAGTCGCCTGAATCAAATGCGATGTCTTGGCCGCCCGCTTTGAGATTTTGCCAATCAATCGAGACAGTCCGGCGGCTTTAATCTTCGTGACCACTCTCTGTCCTGACTTCGCTTGATTTTTTGCGGATTTCTGTGTTGGCGCCACCGGCACTTTTGCGGCCTGGGAGCCAATGGACTTAGATTGACCGACGATGGTCTTGGTGAGTTTGGTAGCCTGGGCCCGCTTCTTTTTAACCGCCTTGGCGTCAAAGATCATGCGCGTGTATTTATTCTGATCCGGCTTAAGGGCCACCATTTCCTCTGATGGTTTCTCCGGAGCCAATGAAATCAGGGCAACCAGGAGAATCAAGAACGCAGCGGCAACCATTAGTGGCGTTCGTAAACTCGGATCCCAAAGGTCCCTAGCTTTCTCAATATTCGAATTGTTAACTACCTTTGTCGATACAAGCCTCTGCTGTACGACCACATCTCCTAGTTCTGTCGTGGTCCAGGTATAGGCCTCAGGTCGCTTCAGAAGGTGGGACTTTTCTCCATGACGACAGGTATAGTCCTCTCCCGGAGGCAAAAGGTGAGATTCAAGCACATATCCCCGACGCCGCACCACAACTTGGTGAAATTGATCACCTTCCTGCAGCGGTTTATCGGTCAAGTGGTTTTCCGCAAACAATCCGTGATCCAACTCGCGAGGAATGATCTTGAGCGTATGACCACCAATGCGCACGATTGTAGTGCCTTTAAATTGTTGCTCAACAACAGGCTTTTTCCTAATCCAGGTCCCATGGTGACTTCCCATGTCGGCGATCTTCCAATTTTCTCCTTCTTGCTCTATCACGGCATGTACTCCACCAACATCATCACCCAATAGACGAATGTCGGCATCACGGGATGACCCTAAAACCGTTACGTCACCGCCCTTCAGCCGATGCCGGCCAACAAAGCGATTTTTATAACGATGTTCCAAATCCAATTCAACCCTACGCATAGTGCTTACCTCAGGTAATCAACCGAATTTTTAATTTCGTCATCGAAGTGCTTTTGCACCTTATAAAGGGGCATAAATTTAACCCCTCTTTTTTGCAGCAAATAGGCTCCATCCGGACTGCGAACGACCCCGTCGATGTCCGTTTCTTCGAAGTTTACTTCCTGGGTCTTGCGGTAGACCGGTTTGCTCTTGGGCTCAGCCTGGGCAATCACACTTACAACTACAGCCAAAGCCAACAAATATCTCATTTTGTCACCTCGCCCTTTTGCTCATCAGCCCGATTCAGGCTGACCTGCTTACGCGATGCCGCTCGCTTTTTCTCCACGGCAACTTCCAAAGTCTTGATTTTGTCGTCGAGTGAAATACTGAGCTCTCCGTCCAGACTTCTTTTCCCCAATAGATATTTAATACGCTTGTAGACTGAGAGAGCGCGTTCTTCATTCTTAAGATGAACTTCCAAAATGTTAGCCTGGCGAATTCTCAGATCCAATCGCCTAGGAGTTTCGGCAATAGCGGTATCCAGCAGGTCAACGGCCTTCTCGTATTTCCCCAGTTTCATGTAACAATAGGACAGGCCATCCATGATGTGGGGATCTCGAGATCTATCATTGTTTGCGATTTCCAGGTGATCGACTGCACGCTTGTAATCTAGATCTCTCAGGTAAATCTGGCCAACGAACAGATGCGCCTCTGAATTTTGAGAGTCCAAACGCAGTGATTCCTCAACGGCAGCCACGGCCGCGTCGGTTTCATCCATTGCCCAAAGAATACGGCCCTTTTGATGGTAGAATAAGGCGGTTGATGGAGCCTTCTTAAGGGCCGCTTCAATCATCCACAATGCCCGC
Organism: Pseudobdellovibrionaceae bacterium; assembly: GCA_020635075.1. Taxonomy (NCBI): domain Bacteria; kingdom Pseudomonadati; phylum Bdellovibrionota; class Bdellovibrionia; order Bdellovibrionales; family Pseudobdellovibrionaceae; species Pseudobdellovibrionaceae bacterium. The sequence goes on from JACKAM010000002.1 coordinate 130,062, forward strand.
GAATAATCCTTCTTCTCAAGGGCCACCAAACTCAGATAATAAACTCCCCATGGGCTGAGATACTCGGTCTTAGCCAGGTGGTTTGCCATTGCTTCTACATGTCCCCACTTTGCCGACTTGATGCAAGAATTTATGATCGACACTCGATCCTGCCAACTAACTTCAATTTTGAATTCGACTGTTTTTGGACAGCTCTTCCTAGACTTGTAGGTGTTAGCCGACTTAGTCCTTAGAGCTTTGGTATACTTTGTTGCTGCGGCCTTCCGGCTGGATTTGGATCCGCCTCCAGTGGCACACCCCACAATTAGACTACTCAAACATAAAACTAGAAGGAGATTCGTGAATCCGTTCATGATCCCACCTCGCTCAAAAATTCAGGCAATACAGCGGCAGGAGCGTGGACCTTATAGTCGATCACCTCCTCCTTTACCATATTTGCCTTGTTCAACTTGGATTGAAGTTGTGCAACAGATCCGTTGCGAAGTCTCATTTTCTGCGCAGATGCCAACGCCTGTGCCAAGGTCTCAACGCTCTTCTCCTCCAAAGGAATTGCCAGCTTCTCCATTTCCTGTCGGAAGGCTGCTTCCTCAGCTGCCTCTAATCCGGCTGGACTGGGCATTTGACGGAGAGATTCCACGTAATGGCTATACAGGTCACTCAGTTTTTCAAGAGACTTCACTGAAATTTCTGGGTCGCCATACTGAATGGCGGCTTGGTAAGCCTTTTGAGCCTTCTCAAGTTTTTCTGTCTTAAGAGCCAAAACCACAGCAATTCGCTCCGCACGAGCTTTTACGCTTTGGTGCAAAAACTCCTGCTCAAGAATCTCGGCCTGAATAAATCTGGCTCTAGCTCTCGCCTTGATCGATGCTTGTCCGCCAGCTCCAACAATCTTCTTGGCATCTATGAAAGCCTGAGAATAATCTTTGCTCGAATAAACCTCTTCGAGCTGAGCTAGCTGCGCCAGGCTGGACTGAGGCTGCTGCCCTGACTCGGCAATCCGCTTGAGTAACAATCTACGGCGAGCACTGGTCGGCTGAGCTCGGGAGATTAGCTCCATCTGCTGCAATGCGTGGAAGGCCGTCGCCTGGTCCTGGTGTCCCTGCAGACTCTCATAAAGGACGACAGCCTGTTTTTCATTGCCTGTTAACACCAAAAAGTCCGCAGCCAGACTCTTCCATTTGTGGGCTGATTTTGCATCTGCCACGGCCAGGTCCATTAAAACCTTACTCGCCCGATCGAGCTGAGCCATGTCCTCATATGTCTGGGCCGCCCTCAACAAGGCCTCTACCGAGCGACTGGACTTAGGAAACTGCTCATAGAAGCTTTCGGCGGCCTCAGCGCCACCAGGAAAATCAAGAATCTTGAAATGCAACTGGAGGGCATTCCACCACGCCTGCTCAGCAAGGGTTGACGACTTGTTTTGCCCGGCAAACTCTTTGTATCCTTTAATGGCCTCAAGATGCTTGTTCTTCTCAGCCAAGTCCTGAACTTCCATAAAGTAGGCTTGCTCATAGATTTTCGTTAGCTTTTCCTTACGTTCCCCGAGCTTCTTTCCGGTTTTTAGCTTCGCGGCATAGTTCTTTAATGCCGTGTAATTTTTCTGAATATTAAGGATATCCAGGTAGAGGTCTTGAGCTTTGATTCCTCTATCCTCACCATCAAACTCACGCCCCAACCGCTCAAAAATTGGAGATGCATCGGCATAGCGTCCCTTTTCATAGGCAATGAGTGCCATTTTAAATTCCAGGTCAAGGCGGTACTTCCCTTTTGAATGCCGCCCAGTGTACTCCTTGACCAAAAAAACAAATCTCTTTTCATCCTCATCAGACCACTTATCTTTTACAGCCTTTTCAATACTTAACAGAGAAGAGTACAGAGCATCGTGGCTAAGCTCGACCTTATTGCTTGAAGTTCCCACAATCGCATAGTTTTCACTTGCCTCGCGGAACTTATCTCTCTTGAAAAGAAGCTCCGCATAGGCAAAGCGAGCCTCAAAAGCCTCATCTGTTGGCTTGGCCCTGCGTAGATAAATCTCAAAGGATTTCTCAGCTCCGACCGCCAGATCAACCATATCCTTGTGGTTACGCCAAAACTTGTACCACTTCTTTGCCAAACTCAGGGATGTCTTCTCAAGTAGTTCCTGACATTCAATGAAAGGCTCTGCCGCTCCCTTAGCATTTGCCACTGTTGAGCTGGCTTTCTGCTCTTTTGTCCACCGACCTTTCGGGTCACAAACCTTGTACATGGACTCCATGTACTGAACAGCCAGATCCCTTTTCTTGAGGTTTTCGTGACTCCAGATCATTTCATTTTCGACTTCAGGACGAAGCGCTGAGTATGGTAAATTTTTGATAAAGTCCGTTAGAACCACATTCACATCGTTGAATCGGCTGTGGCGTTTGTATAAATTTGACAACTTTAGAATAACGGGGGCTACATCGAGACCCTTAGCCTGTTCGCCAAAGTAACTCCAAGCTTTAGTTGGAGAATAGACATCCTCAAAAAACAACGTCATGTCTCCTAGGGCTTCTCTGCGCAAGTCCAAGCGAGCATCAATGTTATTCTGAACGACAAATCGGCCGTACTCCACCACCTTTTCTAATTCCTTCAGCCCTGCCAGAGCATTTCGCATATTGTAGTGGGTCCATGCTGCCTTATAGAGTCCGTACGGGAATACCCTCGAATCCGGAAAATTCTTAATCGCATTAAAATGTTCTAGAGCCAATTTGAATGATTTGCGATCAAAGGCCATTTCACCAATTGCCAGATGGCAGTCTGGAACCATAAACGAATTCGGGTATCTGGCGATAAGCTGCTTATAGCGGGCCTCAGCCCCTTTGTCCTGACCCAATTGCTGGCGAGCGAAAGCGTTGTTAAATAGAACAATATCCAACTGCGAGTAACGAGGAAACCTCGCCTGGATCTTCTCATAGATATCCACAGCCTCTTTGATATTCTTCTTCGAAGAGGCCGACTTCACCACGTTGGGAGCAAGGCTAACAATTGTCTCGGATTTTCGGTGGACTTCAAAAAACATATCTGACTTAGCCCGACGCATATGCATCTCGGCCAGTCGAAACCACAAGTCAGGCTCGATGGGCGTGTTGCGATACTTTTTCAGCAACATCTTGATTTGAGCAACGGCCTTCTTTTCGCTAGAGCTGACCAGCATTTCAGTCTTAAGGGCGCGAACCTCATTACCCTCTTCATCACCCGTCACAAACTGCAAGTCCTTAAGCGCTTCATTGGATTGCCGGCCGGAGGCGTCTTTAACCGCGTCCTTTGCGTGTCCAACAGCCGAAAAAATGCATATGCCCGTGACAGCCAGCCATCTTCCCGCGGCGGCTATCAGCGATTTAGAAAAAATGTGCAAAGTCCATTTTGTCATTTTAGTCACCGGATACCGTTGCTAGTTTGAGATCCGCATAGCCAGCCAAGGAGGATGTATACATCACCTTCTTCAAGGTTTCATAGGGTAACTTCGAATCGGCCTGCATCACTACTTTACCCTCAAATTCAACTTCAGAATTGGCCTCCGAGATTTCCTTAGCCTTCAAAGCCTGTTTATCAAGTTCCTCATACAAGCTGCGAATGAAGTCAGGGTCATTGGGCTCAGTTGCTCCAGGATCAATCTTGCCATTCGCAATTTCTGCGATTTTCTTGTCCTCTACATAGATTCCGTCAGAAGCAACCACCAGGCGCAATGCCTCGACTGGGTTCGTGTAAGAACTGGAAAAGGGCAGGTTCAGATTTTTGTGTGGAGTAATGTGAACAGAACTGGTCGAGAAGCTCTTCAGCAAGAAGACGATCAAAATAGTGAACATGTCCACCATCGAAGTCAGCTGCAGAATGAAGGTCGCCTTCTTGTTGTTCTTTATCATTTGATCAACAGCACGTCTCATTTCAGCCCTCCACCACATTGGCAAACACCACATCCGGAAACATCAGATCGGTTTCCACATGCTGATTGGTCTGTTTGTCCAAAATATAGATCTTGGGATCCTCGCTGCGTGTCTGCCGAACCTCATCCATGACCTTTACGATTTCAGAATAGGGAACGACCTTTTCCGGGTTCAGATCCATTCTAAAAACATCGGGGTGCTCCTTCTTAATTCGCACCACTTCTGTATGAAGTCCCGCCAAATCCCAGCCATCTCCCTTTTTGGGAAGCTCAATATTTTTAACCACTTTACCATCGCTCTTTAGCTGCAGCGTGAAACCGTTATCTTTCATATCAAGAGCGACAGTAATGATCCGATCCTTTTTATTGCGGTCCTCTTCAAGAGCCTTCTGCACCACCTGTGGCAAAGGGGTATCAATGATGGTCACCCGAACAAACACCGTGGATAGCAGCATGATCGGTATCAAGGTCACCATCAGAGCCAACATGGGCGCCAGGTCCAGCTCAAAAGAGGACTCGATAGTTGAGGAAATATTTTTATTGTAGGTTCTAGCCATAAGCTTTCTCCCTATTCCTCTTCTCTAAGTTAGGACGCCTTTAATGTTGTTGGCGGTGGCTCCACCTTTAACAATTTCCCGACTTCGTTTTGCTGAAGATCTTTGGGAAACGCGCCCGATGCTGAAAACGGCTGGTAATGACGAGTGGTCAACCAATCCACGACTTTCGCGGAATGCTCGGAGATTTCTTCCAGCAACCGATTTTGTCTGGCGTGCAAAAAGGCGTAAATCACCATCACCGGAATAGCTACGCTGAGGCCTAAAAATGTCGTGTTCATGGCCATCGAGATACCCTGGGCCAGAACCACTTGCTTTTGGGAAGGATCAGCAAAACTGACCGCCGAGAACGACATAATCAGTCCCTGAATGGTTCCTAGCAGCCCCAAAAGAGTGGCCACGTTGGCAATCATGGCTAAGTAGCCGAGACGCTTACCGAGGCTGGGAATAATTTCCGCTAAGGCAATATCGAGTCCCTGATTGATACCTTCATCATCCCGGTCAGATCTTTCCAGAACGCCTTTGACTACATGGGCAAGAGGCGCCTTCTCGTTGGCCGTACAGAACGTAATGGCCTCTTCGATCTGATCGTTCATGACCAGACTCTTGACCTGCTTCATGAACTCGTCCGTCTTGATTGCAAATTCGAAGTAGAGCACGCGCCCTCTTTCGATAATTAGCGCCAAAGCACAGATTCCCATAAAACCAATGAGAAATCCCACCGTACCGGCTTCTGCAATCATTTTACCGATGCTATCCATGTTAACCCCCTTAAACACTCGGCTTCAAATACAGAGATCCGCCTGGGTCCATCATCAGACCCAAAGCAGACGAACTCTGCCAACGTTAATTTATTGGTGATGGGGGAATATTTCCTGGTACATGCACGTACCCCCACACTTTTCCGTGTATTTCGAAAAAGCTCTCAAGGTACATGCAAGGTCTCGAGCTCTCGATAGAAACGTCCAACTTAATGCCTGATCACACCAGGCAGCTCGTAGGTTCAATCAATATTTTTAAATCAGGCCGCCTCACTTCTCTTGGCGAACTCCTGAAGGAATTTCTGAGTCGTCGGACTGATGCTGGTAAACTTCAATCCATAACGAATCGGAGCATTCTTTTCCTTTACTCCTTCAACATACTGTTTGCTAACAACTTCACAAATTGCATTGAAAGGCGGTACACCATCTCCAGGTTTGAAGTGGAGATAGAGAGTTTGTCCGGGCACCACCATGGCATTTTCCATCACCACGCCAGCTCCGCCAGCGCTGATTTCAACACCTTTACCTTTCCATACCGACTTATTATCATGGACCAGGATTGTCCCGCCGTAGCGGACCCGACGATGGCGGCGACGAAAGAAAACTTCGGAAATTTCCGGCATCAGGGTTTCTTTCATCTTGCCGATATTGTCCGGCTTAAAAGGATCCAGGTCGGCGATGCGAACCCAAGTGCTCAGACCAGGATGCCAGGCGAAATCAAATTCAAACACCACTTTTTGCTGCAACATTTTTAGGACGTCGGGATAGGAAAAGGGACCAAATTTATTTTCCCCTTTGAGGATGTACCATTCAGCCACCATGTGGCTGGGTTGACCTTCAGCTGCCTGAACGGCCTCGGCCATTTCCTCGTGATCCTCAGTATCGGCTTCCGCGGCCGGCTGTTTACTACCAGGTTTTGGCGGAGCCTCCGGCTTGTGGTCCTTTAGCTGCTGAGCCAGGTCTTGATACTCCATCAACAAAACCCAGTCGCCGGAGCTATCATCATAAAGATAATCAAGCATGGTGAGCTCATTCTTTTTCACCATCTCCGCTATTGAGTTTAGAGGGTAAGGACCCATTTGTTTTCCCTCACGGGATACGTAGTACTGAGTTGTGCTCATCTCACCGATTCCTCGCGTTCAATATGGCCATTTCTCTCATTTCACACCCTTGGCTCATGGACAAAAGTCCCCACAAACCTTCTAAATGATCGGAATCTGAGAAATCCGACTTAAGGCCTGAGAGACTAAAATCGGAATAAGACAGCACCGATTTTCGTGGTTCTGTCTCACAGTGAAGCAAAGGGGTCTCAAATTCCTTTTTATTGTTCACTCCTTAGCCAATCGTTCCGGAACTGTTGGTCGGAATCCAAGACTGGGTTTGATTTTTCAGGAATTGTTTCAGCCTGAGTCACGTCCCCCATTAAGACAGTTGCCAACTACGATAGGCGGCGTTACCTTAGCCACCATGAAAAATGTGAGCGAAATCCTCCATTATCTCCTCGACCGATCGCGCAAAATGAAGACCCTGGATGAAGGTCCTCTGCTGGCCGTCTTTGATCTTGATTCCACATTGTTTGATGTCAGCCCCAGAACTCAGGCCATCCTACATGATTTAGCTGCTCACCCAAAAACCCAGGAGAAATTCCCTGAAGAGGCCCGGCAATTGGCGGGCGTGAGGTCCTTGCCTAAAGACTGGGGAATTCGTGTGGCTCTGGAGAGAAGTAAAATTCGCGCGACTCTGGATTTTTTTGAAACTGTCCGTACTTTTTGGGTGGAGAACTTTTTTGGCAACGATTATCTCCACCATGATCGACTCTACGATGGAGCTCTTGAGTTTGTTCAACAGCTTTATGAAGCCGGTGCCCGTATTATATATCTCACCGGTCGGGATCAGGAGCGAATGGGGGATGGAACTCTACGAATTCTCAAAAGTTGGAATCTTCCCTTGGATGATGAGGAGCGCCACTTAATTCTTAAACCTCACCGTAGCATCGAGGATGCGCGCTATAAGACGGACAAATTGATTGAACTCAATACACGTTATCCAGAGGTCTGGTTTTTTGAAAATGAGCCCGTTATCATTGATTTGGTGCGCCGGGAAGCCCCCCAGATCAAAATTGTCTTTGTCGACACCACTCACTCGGGTCGCAGCTCCGCCCCGGAAGACCTACCAGCGATTCGCGGCAAATTTAAATAAGGTGGAGGAGATGCTGGCGGGCTAGTGCCAATGACGAAAGAATGAGGGAATGGGTGACCTCACCCCGATCCGCCCTTTCATAGAGTTCCTTTAATGGCATTAGGCGGACGCTCAAATCCTCATAGGGATCGAGATGAGGTTCCTGCACTTTCACACATTCAAAAGCGATATAGGTGTGAAGTTTGTTCTGCTGAGTTGCCGGATTAGGAAAATGAAAGCCCACATCCATCCATCGGCCAGCCTGGTAACCTGTCTCTTCTAAGAGTTCCCGCTCCGCCGCAAGGCGCGGATCTTCCGTCTGCCGCAGATCAGTGCTGCCGCCAGGGATTTCCAAAAAAGTGGTTTCAGCTGCATGACGATACTGGTCCACAACCAAGGCCATACCCTCCTTGGTGATTGCCACCACGTTGACCCAGTCGGGAAATTCCATCACATAGTAACGGGGCATGACTCGACCGTCAGGGAGTTCGCACTTGTCCGTGCGCACCCTCAGGAAACCTGACTTAAACAGTTCTGACGACTCAAGGACTTTCCATTTTGACATACAAACCCCAGCACCACCTCTTAGGACGGCAACAGAATGAGGACGAATTCAGCTTTATCACAGGGCAGATCTTTCAGGACCCTCCCCGGTCGTCCCTCTAAGAACACCTCATTCTCCTGACTCAAGTTCAAACCAAGGAGTACCGTGTGCTCCCCAAGTTCCCCATCAAGTTCAGTGAGCATCTTTTTTAACCGATAGGGAGTGTCCATCAACACAACGGGAACCTTAGTAGATTTCAGTTGCCTGAGCTGTTCTATTCTCTCTTCTGTCTTGGGTGAGATAAACCCACGAAAATAGAACTCATCCAATCGACGTCCACTGATGGACAACAAAGCCATGAGACTAGACGGACCAGGTACAGATTGAATTTGAACTCCCTTTTTACGGCAAAGAGAAACCAAATCCGCTCCGGGGTCACAGAAGCCGGGGGTTCCGGCGTCGGAAATGAGAGCCACGTCCTGGCTGGTGCAGAGAGCTACCAGTTCAGCCAGCCCCTCATTGTTCGTATGCTCGTTGAGCTCTTCCAGCTGGCGTCCGCTGATGCCAAAGTGCCGAAGCAGGCGAGAGCCTTCCTTTCTTTCCTCGGTAATGATAACCGAACACTGGTGAAGGATTTCGAGGGCACGATGTCCAAGGTCCTGGTAATGACCAATGGGCGTTGCAATTACAAATAGGCTCATTGGGCTTACTTCTTGGTTCTGTTGATCTTATCGAGTTGATTCCGGAAGATATCCAAGTACAAATAGCGATCAAACTGTTGGTTAAAGCGAGTCCACCGCTCTCCCTGGTCCAACTCGGCGTGGAGAACTCCAACCATAGTATTGATCTTAGAATCCAGCTCATCGATCATGGAAACCACCATGGCCTCAAGAAATTTGGGTCGCTTAGGTGAGCCGTACTCCAACTTGCCATGATGGCTGAGCACAATGTGTTTGAGTTCGTCTTTCAGGTCGACGGGAAAACCAAGAATTTTACCGGATCTTTCGTCAATCATCTGGCAGGCAATGCCCATGTGTCCAACCAGACGACCCACATTGGTGTATTGCACGCCTGCGGCAATTTCTAACTCCCAAATTTTTCCAATGTCATGAAAGATCGCACCAAACAACAGGTAGTCCCGATTGAGAATGGGGTAGTGCTCAGCCAAGGCATTCATTATTCCGCAAATACTCAGGATGTGTTCCAGCAGTCCGCCGATCGAGGCATGGTGAATTGTCTTGGCGGCGGGGCTGACCAAAAGCCGCTCTTTACCCTCTTCATCCGTTAAAGTTTCTTCTAACAACTGGCGAATATGGGGATTCTCAATTGTCGTAACCACGGCCAGGAGTTCTTGATACATTTCCGCCGGACTACGAGTCGCCCCAGCAACAAAATCCCGGAGATTTATCTCCTCAGGGGATGCCTTTGACAAATCGTGGACAACCAACTGACGTCGATTCTGATAGAGCTGAATATGACCCTTAATGTTGACGAAATCACCCGGCTGAAAAATGGCAGCCAACTGATCAGCCTTTTCCCACACCTTCGCATCAATGGAACCTGTGACATCGGAGAGATTCAAACTCATATAAGTCCGACCGTTTTTATCGGTGAGAACCATCTTTTCTTTGGCGAGAAAAATGGACTGAACGGGATCCTTATCCTTCAGATCGCTGACATACTGTTTGTTCTGATCCATCCTCACCACCCATTGCCAACCAAAAAGATCATACCATGATTTTCGGTAACTAAACCTCTTCGTCATCGCTTTGCGTTAGCCGAGAGTTACACAGCTTATCCTGGTAACGCGAATCTGTGACAGATATAGTCGATAGATGCAAATTCTCGCCCTCTACGTACACAAACAGGAAGGTTCCAGCAATGGTATAAAGGTACCTGTTTCTGGTGGAATTCAGGCGGACTCCCTCTGTCTTAAGATTCCGGTTGTAGAATTTTGTGATGTCCGCGTATCTCCCGCAGCCCAAACCCCAATTCTTGCCATCGATTTCGATTCCGGGCGCCCGGCCAATAAAGTAAACGCGCAACCCAGAAGAATCAAAACTCTCATCCAGTTCCGCTTTGAGGCTAAGAAAAAAGTCTCCCCTAACCCCTGAAACCCATTCAGCCAAATCTAACATCCCCCCGCCTCTCCCAACTTCAAAACTGGAAGGGCTAACCAACACATCTGGACTGGAGCTGGCCAGTTGAGCCCTAAGCTTGAGAGTACGCCTCGGAATTCTAGCCAGAACTTCACCATCCGTGAGATCTGAATCCGCAAAATTCTTACGATAATTCTTTAAGTAAGACCTTTCCAAATCCTTAACTAACTGATCGGGAATCAAAACGTGCTTATCCGTACTGGTCATTCTCCCCGCCGGCAGGTCAGGATCACCCTTAAGAGGTGATGGACGACTGCAAGATGGGAGCCCCAAAAATACCAGGAACATCAAAACTGCCGACCCAAGTGAGGCCGCCATCAAAAGCTGTCCTTGGGAAGTAGCCCTTCCCTCTCGGCTTCCTTTTTGAGGCGAATAAGCGGGCGATAGGAACGCGACAATCGAAATCCATCAAAAAGATAGCTCTGGGCCTCAGAGTAATTTTTCTTGGCAAAATGAGATCGGGCAATACCGGTGATACCAACAATGGATTTGTCATCAATGGAATAGACATCCAGCCACTGCTTGAGAGCTAAATCATGTTTATTCGATCGGGCGAAAAATCTAGCCTGAAGCACCTTGGGCAACATCAGCCTGGATTTGCGATTAAGATCATTGGCCTTGCCAAGGGCTACTGAAGCGCGGGTTTCCTGCCCCACTCCGTCCAATACAAAAGCGTAAACTGCCTGGACCAAGGGGTCCTTTACCCCTTGAGCAGCCGCATCGTCAGCCCACTTTAGAGCTTCAACCTCATTTCCACCACGGAATAAACAATAGCCACGAAGGGCCTTCACCCGAGCAGTTTGCTCAAGGCCCTTGGTCATGGTGACACACGACTTAGACAAAGCTTCCCATCCAATTCTGCCTCGATAGACAAACAAGTCGTGGCGATGGTCACTTGTTAATTGGGGGTCTACATCCAAAATCAGCTCGACCCTCTTCATCACTCCGTCCAGATTTCCCGAAATGAAATCCATGTAAGCGAGCATCAATGCCGCTTCCTGATAATAATCATAGGTCGTCTGCATCAATCTGGTTAACTGCTTCTGTCCCTGCTCCAAATAGCTACGACGATTCTCCTGCTTGAACAGATTCACGTTGGCTTCAGCCAACATGAGGTAGGCAGCCCCCTCCTCGGTCCCCTGATCCACGACTGAATACAACCAATCCCTTGCGGTTTGGTATTCCTGCCGTTGAAGTGCCGAAGCCCCCAAATTGATTTTTGCCGGAGCATAGTAGGTGTCCTGACTGATCGCTTTTTTGAAGTGTTCGTCTGCGGTGCGGGACTCGCCATCAATCAAATCGGCAATGCCAATTGCGGTAACCGCCAACTTGGGAAAGACCCCCTTGCCAGCCGTGACAACTTCCTGTAGCTTCCGTCGTCCCTCTACTGTTTGACCTCCAACCTGAATCTGCAAAGTCCCTAGGTAGGCGAAAATACCTTTGTCAGTTGGATTTAGTCGGTTGGCTTTCTGAAACAATTCCAAGGCTTCATTGTAATCCCCAATCGTGATGGCCTCCATGGCCAGGTTTTTTACATCCGAAGCTGTGCCTTTCTTTTGAATCGGCTGGGCGACAAATCGGTTGTAGATAATAAAGGCCACCACTCCAAAGAGAATTGCACCTGTGACAAGCCACGCCAGCCTGGCTGTTGCTTCGGCTTGTTGAGCAATGACGGTGTCGTTTTGATAGCCAAAAGATTTGTAGCTCGATGGTCCGGCGTCTGGTCTGACACCTACTCCATCGTCGATATCGTCATAGACAATTTCGCCCATATTTCGCTGAAAGCTGGAGACATTATCGGTAGTATCGTCAAAACCAAACGAGTCCATGGGCTCGGTCAGGGTGATCGTTCCAGTGGCATCCAAAGTCGTGGATACCGTATCCTCACCGCTGAATTTTAGATTTTGAACTCGCAGTTCCTCGACTATTTTTGCAAAGGCAGGAACGTCCTTGACACAGTGCCAACGTCTAAATGGCTGGGCAATCTCATCCAGAACCACGAATTCTCGGGTCTTCAGCAATTGTTCAAGCTGCTGCTTTGAGTAGGGGCCCATAATTCGCCCCCCACTCTTGACCAGCCACGGTCCTTCCTGACCCGCCAATCATCCCCCTCAGCCTAATGCTGAAAATGTCTGGTGCCGGTGAGGACCATTGTCACTCCCAGCTCCTTGGCTTTGCTCTTCACTTCCTCATCCTTTATCGAACCACCCGGCTGTATCACCCACTTCACGCCTGCTTTGGCTGCCAGCTCAATGGAGTCTGCAAAAGGAAAAAACGCATCACTTGCTAAAACCACATTAGTCGCATCACCGTGAAATTTTCTCATGCGAGCTATGGCTTGTTCAACTGCATCTACACGATTGACCTGGCCCATGCCCAATCCCACGGTCGTTGATCCAGAAACAAGGGCAATGGCATTACTTTTTAGATGAGCACAAACCTTCCAGGCCAGACCTAGGTCAACCTTGATCTCGGGAGGAGGTTCATTGCCGAGCACGCTCCACTCGTTAGACCAGCCTTTGACCTGGTCTTGAGTTTGAACCAAAAAGCCACCACCAATGGTTTTAACCTTTAACTCCAGGCTCTGATTGGCGATTTGTGGCCATTTTAGAATGCGCAGATTTTTCTTCTTGGCAAAGACCTGAAGTGCCTCAGGAGCATAGTCCGCAGCCACAATACACTCCAAGAATATCTCAGAGAGCTTGGCTGCCGTATCACCATCGACCTTACCATTGAGGGCTATGATTCCACCAAAGACGCTGACAGGATCGGCTTTGAGGCTGCCAACCACCGCTTCAAACAGGTTGCGACCAACTGCAACCCCACAGGGGTTGTTGTGTTTTACGGCCACCGAAGTTGGATCCGTAAACTCGCGCAAAGTTTCGCAAGCCGCATCCAGATCAAGAATGTTATTATAGGACAAGGGCTTGCCCTGAAGGATTTCCGCCTGATGAAGACCGGACTTGGCTCCGGAGAGACTGTACCAGCCGGCGGACTGCTGTGGGTTTTCCCCATACCTCAATGGGGAAACATAGCTTCCACCCAAGGCGAACTGCGGAAATGTCTGATCGGCTCCCATGTACTGAGCGATCATGGAGTCGTAAGTGGCTGTATGAGAAAACACCTTGGCCGCAAGAAACCGACGATCCTTGAGAGTCAATTCGCTTTTGTCGGCCACCCATTGGTAGTCAGAGGGATCACAAATGACAGCAATGCGATTAAAACTTTTTGCCGCCGATCTCAACATAGACGGACCACCGATATCGATAAACTCGATTTGTTCCTCGTCCGAGAGATCTTTCTTCAGCGCTTCTTCAAATGGGTAGAGGTTGCAGAGAACCAGATCAAAGGGCTCCAGGGCCTGCTCCTTGAGTAGTTCCATATCCGAAGCCACGTGTGCCCGGGCCAACAAGGCCATATGTACCTTAGGGTGCAGTGTCTTTACCCTGCCGTCCATCACTTCCGGAGATCCCGTTTGCTCGGAAACATCCACCACCTGAATTCCCGCCTCTTTAAGGTGCCGAGCTGTTCCGCCTGTGGAAACCACCCTCATTCCTTTTGCAACTAAAGGCTGAAGAAACTCAATCAAACCTGACTTATCCGATACGCTGACTAAGGCATTCTTAAACATTACAACGGCACCTTTGATGCGAGCGTCTTCAGATCGTCGTTAGTAATAAAAATACCAGCTCCGAAAAAGGTGCTGGGTTCATCACCTTCACCCAGAAGGTTGTCACCACCACCAATCAAGTAGACGCCCTTGAGTAGATTGTATCGGGCGTAAGCTCGCACATATAGGTCATTAAAGTCAAAGGCCTCGACCGACAATCGCAGCCGACGCCGCCACAAGTAATAGTCGAAGGCAACGCCTCCTGAGTTTTCAATGATCCCGCCCTTGACGGTGAAATCATAAAAGTTCTTGGCAAACAGAGCATTGAATTTGATCTTGTTGCGGAATGTCTTCGTTTCATCCACTGTGGTGGGCGAACCTCCGTTGACGGTCGAAGTCGTGGAAGTGGAGCGCACCAGCCCCCTGGGATCGTCCACAATGCCTAACTCATAATACCGATCCAGGCCGGGCTGGACCTTCACCGACAAATAGGATTTGGTGTCATCGATTGAGGTTAAGTACTCTGAGTGAAAATCAATGCTGGTCTCCATCTCAGCTGCACCGCCAACAAAGTTATTCACATTGCGTATTGCGGCATTTAACTCATCGACCGTCTCTTCGTCATTAACCAATCGGCCAATCGTTCCTTCACCACGATTGATCTTGTCCGTAATCTCCTCAATATTTTTCAGAGAGGTGTCGATGCGGGCCAGACTATCAACGGCCTTCTGCCAGCCAGCCTTGAACCCGTCAGGACTGTCGTCGTTAACGAACCCGTCGAGTGTCGAGGTTATGGAGTGAACCTGGTCCACGATCTCATCGATTTTGCCCTTATTGTGACCAGTAATATCACTCAGGTCTTTGGACACCTTTTCAATGTTCAGCAAGATCCGCCCAATTGTGGTTTGCTCATCCCCTCCATCAGCAGCCCGACTAAGGGTGTCGGCAAGTTTGCCAAGGGAGTCTGTGATCTTGCCCACCTCATTCATGATTTTGTCCATGGACCCTTTGTCTGAAGCCGAATAAATCTCCGCTCCAGGGGGCAGTGGCGGGTCGGCAGGGTTTCCAGGCACCAGCTCGACGTGCTTATCACCCAAAATACCATCGGCCCGAATTTCCACTTTTCCGGAAAGGGTCAGAGGTACCTCTTTATCGATCACGATCTTGACCCGGGCCTTTCCCTGTTCAAGGACAATATCGTCAATCACGCCGACTTTAATACCTGCCATCTTGACAGCACTGTTTTTAACCAGACCACTGGCATCCCCCAGGATAAAACTGTGCTCTTTACTACCACCAATGACTCCGGGGCCTTCAGCCACCTTCATAGACATGACGCCAATGAGTCCCGCAATCAGAACGACGAGAACACCAACCTTAAACTCTGGCGTGTTAAAGAAAATCATTTCTTGTAAAAACCTTTGTCCACAAAACGCTTAACCAGATCCACGTCAGAATTCAAAAATTCATCAACCGTTCCTGACAGTAAGACCTTGCCCTTGTCTAGCATGGCGATGTGCTCGCCAATTCGGAATGCGGCAAAGAGGTCATGTGACACGATCACGGATGTCGAACCTTTATGAAGTCGATGTGTCTCCAATATTAAATTATCTACCATTTCAGTGAGAATTGGGTCTAAACCAGTCGTTGGTTCGTCGTAAAGGATAATTTCTGGATCTAGGGCTAAAGCCCTCGCCAACCCAACCCGTTTGCGCATTCCCCCGCTCAATTCGCCAGGCAATTTTGCAAAATGTTTCTCTTCCATTCCAGACATCTGAAGTTTCTTCACAGCTTCGTCAACTATGGCCGATGGACTCATTTCCCGGCGATGTTCCTTAAGCGGAAAACAGA
Source organism: Pseudobdellovibrionaceae bacterium (assembly GCA_020635075.1). Classification (NCBI taxonomy): domain Bacteria; kingdom Pseudomonadati; phylum Bdellovibrionota; class Bdellovibrionia; order Bdellovibrionales; family Pseudobdellovibrionaceae; species Pseudobdellovibrionaceae bacterium. The sequence goes on from JACKAM010000002.1 coordinate 145,620, forward strand.
CGTTTTCCAGCACTGTCATATCGTCAAAAAGAGCGGCGTGCTGAAATAAAACGCCCAAGCGACAGCGGTACTGCACTAGCTCTTCGTCAGACATGGACCATAGGTCCTTGCCCAGGACCTCAACAACTCCCGAAGTCGGTTTCAGCAGCCCCAGGATATGTTTCATCAGGACGCTCTTGCCTGTGCCAGAATAGCCAATCAATACCGTGATCACGCCTTTGGGAATATCGAGATTCAGACCATTGAGGACGAACTCCTTGCCCCCGTCGAAGGACTTGCGCAAGTTCTGAATGCTGACTGCTGAACTCCCTTCAAACATCAGTTGAGCCCCGCAACGGCATAGTAAAAGCGTATGATGTTGGTAATGAAAAAGTTAATACAGATAATCATCACCATACTGTAAACAACGCCTTTGTTGGTGGCCTCACCCACACCTTTGGCTCCGCCCTCAGTATTGAAGCCCATGTAGGTGCAAATAGACGCAAAAGTTAGACCAAAGGCACCTGCCTTAATGAGACCTTCGTTGATGTCGCCCGGGTCGAGCCACAGCTGAATCTTGTCCCAAAAGATGGCCTCATCAAGACTAAGGACGTTGATGCACAAGAAGTGTGCTCCGGCCATAGCCACAAAGTCGAACACCCCACATAGAAGGGGCATGGTGATGACAGCGGCGATGATCCGCGGACTCACAAGATACTGTTTGGGATCAATGCCCATGACTTCCAGAGCATCAATTTGCTCAGACACCCGCATGGTGCCCAATCGTGCAGCCATGGCGCCGCCAGCGCGGGCCGACACGATTAGGCCAGTCAAAACCGGACCTAATTCCCGGGTGATTCCCAAGGCCACCGTGGGCCCGACCAGATTGGTGGCATTGACCAAATTAAATCCTAGGTAGATTTGATAGGAAAGTGCCAGACCGGTAAAAATACCCGTCAGACTAATGATCAAAATGGATTTGTTGCCAACGAACTCCATGTGCTTAACAAGCTCTTCAAAACGATAGGGCTTTCGGAAGGCAACACGAACAGATGAGTAAAAAAAGATGGTTGTTTTGCCACAAATAAAAAACAGATCGTAGACGCTTTTCCATAGCAACAAAAGAAATTCATCAATCTTGTCATTGAGAGCCTGGCGATTTTCCTGCCAGGATTCAAACAGTCCACGAGTAGCCATAATCTCCCAACATATCAAACCTCTCTACGGGGGACCCGCGCAGATATTCCCGTAAATATCTCGTAGGAAATTGTTCCCGCAGACTGGGCCAAATCTAGCGCCGAAATTTTCTTCTCTGCGTCTCCGAAAAAGATCACCTCATCCCCCGGCTTGGGGTGAGAGTCCAGCGCGAATTCTCCCAAGTCTATTAAAGTGTAATCCATACAGACCCGGCCTATAACAGGTACCCGGTTTCCACGACAGAGAACTGTACCAACGTTTGAAAATCGCCGTGGGTAACCATCCCCATAGCCGAGGCCCACGACCCCAACTATCGTTGGGACTTTTGCTGTCCAAGTTGCTCCATAAGACACACTTTCGCCTGGATTGAGCCTTTTAGTCATGACCAACTCTGCCACTAGGGTCATCACTGGTCTCAAGTTCGCATCCACCCAGGCCTGTCCTTGGGCATTAAGACTCTGATAGTCATCAAAACACCCATAGAGTGAAATTCCAGGTCTTGCTCCTAAATTCGCCCACTGGACTTTCTGGTTATCAGGGAGAAATTTGCGACTGACCAAGGCCGTTGAATTGAGAATATGTTTTCCCACACCTGACAGACCAAGCTGACCTCCGACCTGCTGAAACAATTCCAACTGCTTGACTGACATGGAGCCGGCTTGGCCCATGTCCTCTGCGCAAGCCAAATGGGTGCAGATACCAGTCACTTGAAGGGATGGATTCTGCACAAGTACCTGTCGTACCATTGGCAAACTCGCCCACTCGAAACCGAGGCGATGCATTCCCGTGTCGATTTTCAAGTGAATCGAAAAGGCACTTCGCCCCTTGCATGCCTTAGCTAAGAACTTCAACTCCTCAAGAGTCGATACGACTGGCGTCAACCCATTGTCCTGTAGACAAGATGCCGCCGTCTCCGGCAAAACCCCGAAAACAAGAACCTGGGCGTTGGCGATTCCACCCCTTCTCAGCTCCAGGCCTTCCTCAACCAGCGCAACGCCAAGAGCATCCACCCCATCTTCCACTAGCCAGTGGGAAACAGAGAGCGCACCATGACCATAGCCATTGCACTTAACCATCGGGCATAAGAACTCACCCTGATGCTGGAGACTTTTAAGTGCCCTAAGGTTGCTTAATAATCGAGATTTACTGATTTCAGCCCGCGTTTGGCGAAAGTGCCTTGCTGTCACCGCTGTCCCACTTCGAAATCTGCAACAAATCCTTCAGGCAATGGAGCCATACAAACCTTGTTGAAGCCTGCCTCTTTTACCTGAAATAGAGCATCGTCGGCGGACCTCAATAGCTCGTCACCGTCATGACAAAAGCTCGGGTACTCGCTCACCCCAAGACTGATCGTGATCCCCTGGTCCCGGCGCAGGACTTTGGTAAAATCTGCCGCCTCAACCATCCTTCTAAGGCGCTCTGCTTTGATCGCAGCCCCCCGGCTACCCGTGTGCGCCAGGAGCAGGCCGATTTCATCCTCGTTCAGACGTCCGACAACATCGTTGACTCTGCTGTTTCTGCGAATCATACCGGCCAATGAGCGCATAAGAATATCAGCGGTCTCCTGATCAGTATTTGCACGCAAATCACCAAAGTTGTCGACGCTGGCGACAATCATGGACAAAGGCAAATGAGTGCGCCTAGATCGGGACATCTCCTGTTGAAGCTTGATTTCAAAATTTTCACGGTTCCAAACCTGAGTGACGGGATCCACTTGTTCGGCGCTGTGCAGTCGGTTCTGTAGGGCCATTATGCTTAAATGAGCACCCAGCACTTTCGTCAGCAGACGGGTGGGAATCGTCTTATTCCCCATATGACCCTGCAAGATGACGACAACGGATCTTACAGAATCTCCTTCGTCAATTGGCAACGCGGTAAAATTATCAACCTTGAAGGTGGTGCGCACAAGATCCCGCAGCATGGGAAGGGCAGAAGGATCTTTCAGAAGGTGCGCTCCAAAACCCTCCTTTTCCCTGGAAAAATCAATGCCAAGACCTCGGTGCTCGTCCAGCGAGACTCCGGCTGCCATGGCCAGAAACAATGAACGTCGAGCAGCCAGATATTTAAACAAACACACAGGTCTCTGCACCCAACGATGTATTGTCTGCAAATAGGTATCGACCCCCTGTCCGCTAGTGGTCGCAGAAAGGATTTCAGATGTCGCATTTTGCAGTTCTTCAATCACCCCTTCATCAGTGTCGCCGGAAACCACAAGTTCATCGACTAAAGTAATTGCTGTCTTAGGTTCTGATTGAGCAATGGCCTCAGCCCTTTGCGCCAGCTCAGTCTTTAATGATTTGACCTGCTCCTTGATCTGTTCGTTTTGGTACATGAAGTAATCACGTTCCGCCCCACGATCAATGGCGGCTACAAGCTGATGAGCATCATGTAGCGGCCAGGCGATGACATCGTAAAGACCTTTAGTTAACAGAGGATAATACTCCTGGACTCGCCCCGCTTCGACCACAGCAACCAGATGGGATTCAGGGCACAAATCGAGCAGTTGTCTCACTTCGGTAGGAGCGACGAAGTCACCCCCCAGAACAACGAAATGAGGAGGGTCCACAGGAATTGTGGAGATTGCCGAATCAATACTCTCATGTTCCGCCACGCTGTAGTCCATCGCTGACAAAATATCACCAATAGAGCTTCTGCGATCATCCTGATGATCGACAATGTAAACTCTAAATGAGCTGCGATACTTGCGAATATTCAATTCACACCTTTATTTTTGGAGACCTGATCTGCACGGCGAACTCATCCTCATCCTCTTCATCTTCACTTTCGCCTGCACCTTCAGATTCTGCTCGAGGTGGGGTCATCCCACCCGCAGCCTTATGTCCACTGTTGGCAACCAGGCTGTCCTCATCTAGCAGATCATCTATCAAAGCCTCTGCTGTCTTGACTTTTAGGTCAACCTGAGCAAATCCACCCTCGTCATCCTCGCCATCCAATCCCAACTCAAACTCGTCGAGTTCGAGGCCTGGATCGCTCTTGATCATATCCAATTCCACCGATTTGTCGGCAACCATAGCATCAGCATCCAATTGCAGCCCCTCACCCGGGCTGTTAGTCACCAAAGGTCGATTCACTTTTGGTGGCGAGGGTGGTGTTCTATCTGTAAGCAGCTGGTCAGAATTCTGTTTTTTACCTTCTTCAGCAATCTCCTCACCCTCACCTGGCGACTCTCCAAAGACTTGATCGTGATTGATCACCTTTCCGACAAAAGTAATTTCGTCCTCTGCGGGCGCTGCTGGGAGATGATCGGCTGCCGTTCCAGATAGCGGCTTCATCTCATCCAGATTAGGCGCAGGCGTCTTTTCTAGGCTGGACAGCACTTCGTCCTCATTGGCCTGATCATCTTCAGTATTGTGCACTGACAGGATTTTGATACCACTCCCCTCTTCAATAGAAATGGATGACAAGGTCATTTCCTCCAGTTCCTTCTGAGGAGTCATGATCTTCATTGTTTCCTCATCACTAAAGGCTCTGCGCTCGACACCAACCAAAGGCAAGGTCACGCGAACTTCAGTCCCTACCCCGACCTCTGAGGAGATATGAATTTCTCCATCAATTCCACTAAGAATACGTTTGACCATGGTCAAACCTAATCCTGACTTCTCCTCACGTGCCTGAGTCGTGAAGAATGGGTCAAAAACTTTGCTCAGATCCTCACGGGAAATCCCTTTTCCAGAATCCTTAAAAACAATCGTAATCTTCTGTCCCTTTGCCTCAGTCCACACCTCCAACTCCCTTTTGGCGGAGGTTTCCATTGCGGCAACGGCATTGTGAATGATCTCGTCAATCACAAAGCGAAAAGACTTGGGTGCCACCATGACAGGTCCATTTTCTTCCAGACTCTTTTTCAGATGAACACCCTTATCCTGAAGTACAGTCCGTAGTGAGGCCAATGATGAAAGTAGGGTATCCTGCAGATCAACTTTCTCCACTGAGCCAGACTCATCCCCCACCAGCTGTTCCAGATTCTCGAGAACCTCTCGCACACGCCGCGACTCTCTTTCGATAACCACGAAATGCTGCTTAAGTTTGTCGTCTTCTCCCGCCTTGGACCGAGCCAGTTGAGCGTGCCCCAAAATAGCGGCCATTGAGGGACGCAGGGAATCCACCAATCCCAGCCCCATCTCTTTGAGAATTTCAGCTTTATCAATTTCCGGAGCCGGCGCCGGAGCCGCTGGCAATGTCCCAACTCCACTTTCGTCACTCTCAAGTCGGTCGAGGACCGGAGCGACTGATAGACCCGGCGGTCTCTCTGGTATGCCACCACTTAAACGAACCAATTCCTCACGGACATCTTCAAGGTCTTTGTTGCGATCATCTGGAACCAAAAAGGATTGTCCACTCGCCAACCTTTGGACGGCCTCCTTTAGGGTCTCAAAACTCAGGTTTTGTCTACGCAACAACGCAAGCGTGAGAGCCCCGGCCAAAAGAGCTAAGGCCAGAGCCATTCCAGCTAGGTTAAACAAATATCCCGGAAGATAATGGCCTGCCGTATCCAAAGGGTTAGTCAATACAACGTAGAGGTTCGAATCACCCAGCCTCTCATAAGCAAAGACGGTCGATTCACCCTCCATATTTTTGGCCTCGCCCGACGCCGCCACCGACAACTGGGCTAATAGCAATTCCACTGCCGGATGATTCACAATTTGTGCTCCGACATACTGAGGTGTGGTGTAGGCCAGTGCAAAACCTTTGTCGTCAACAAGAATCAACTCTGCACTTTGCGCTTTATAAAAGCCACCCAGGTCAGAAAAGGTCTGCGGCCCCAGAATTCCTACAGCAATCCCCTTACTGCCGTCCTGACTTTGGGCCTCAACCAACATGGCAAATACAGGTCGTCCGTTTTCTTCAGTCAAGCGCGCCCAGATGACCGAACGTTCCTTAACCACCAACAAGGGCAGGTGCTCCTTTTGTTTGTCAAACACCGCCAAAGAAAACCGTTTGCTCCACTCGGGTTTAACCGCCATCCAGGATATGGTGCGACGGTCGCCCATCCAGGCGACCGCCAGAAAATCACCCAATCCCTTACGTTCCCTCAAGGCTGCCTGCGAAGGAGCAAGCCCTGAAGCCTCTTCCTCGACTCGGTTGAGAAGCTGACGGGTGAGATCACCGATTTGAATTTGCAGAGTGTGGCGGGCAAACGAGACTTGGTTCTCAGTCAACAATTTAAGCTGTTCTCTTTGATCATCTGCAACTGTGCCTGAAAACCTGAGGCCAGCAAGCAAAGCCATTAGTAGCACCGAGCCCACAATCACGGCGACAATTTTTATTTTGTTCGTCATGACACCATCCTTAGCCTAGATATGGAATCCTCTTCCCCTTCACCAACCCGTCCTGGGTCGAGATCGCGGCGAAGGCAAACGAACTTCGACAACCTTCCCCACAAAGCAATAAGTTCCCGAAGTTATTCTACTTTTAGGAGAAGCCTGGAATCAAGTCTAGCCCCTACCAAGAGGGTCCTTTTCATTCGAATGACACATGGTGTAAGGTAGTCGAATAGGAACATTTCCCTCGTAGGGACCATCTCTGCTATAAGGCCCAACTATGGCGGCGATGACAGACATTTTAGTGATTGGTTCTGGCTTGGCTGGGTTGTCCTTTGCTCTGAAGGCAGCCGAGTTTGCTCGGGTAACTTTGGTCACAAAATCCTCACTTGAAAATACCAATACTCGACTTGCTCAAGGCGGTGTTGCAGCCGTCACCTCCAGGGAAGACAGTCTGGAAAGTCACATCCGCGACACTTTGGAGGCCGGAGCTGGGCTGTGCAAGGAGGATGTGGTTCGCTATGTGGTTGAGCAGGGCGCGCGGAGAATCAATGATCTCACCGACTGGGGAGTCAAGTTTGATCTGGCCGACAGCCAGGACTTTGCCCTAACAAGGGAAGGGGGCCACAGTCATCGCCGGATCCTCCATATCGCCGATCAAACCGGCGCCGGCATCCACGGTCCCCTGCTTGAAAAGGTAAAAAGCCACCCGGGAATTCAGATTTTGGAAAACCACTTGGCTATTGATCTTATTCTCAACAAGCAGTTGAACCCCTATGACTTTAGTCCAGATCGCTGCCTGGGAGCGTATGTTCTCAACAAAGAGACCGAAGAGGTGGAGCCGGTGCTGGCTCGTGGCGTGGTTCTTGCGACCGGGGGGGCCGGTAAGGTCTACCTTTACACCAGTAACTGGAGTGGTGCCACCGGTGACGGCATCGCCATGGCCTACCGAGCCGGTGCAAGAGTGGCCAACCTTGAATTCATGCAGTTCCACCCGACATGCCTCTATCACCCCCATGCCCGAAACTTTCTCATCTCGGAGGCCTTGCGCGGTGAAGGTGGGGAGCTCGTTGACGGTAGTGGCCAGGCTTTCATGAAAAAATATCATCCATCAGGCAGCCTTGCTCCCCGAGATATCGTTGCTCGCTCCATTGATGCGGAAATGAAAAGATCCGGGGCCGACTGCGTCTATTTGAATATGACTCATCACTCAAGAGAGTATTTGGAAAGTCGATTCCCGGCGATCTTTCAAAGATGTTTGGAGTTGGGAATTGATATCTCTCGATTGCCAATTCCCGTGGTGCCAGCTGCCCATTATCTTTGTGGAGGAATTCTCACTAACCTGGATGGACAGACCGATTTAAAGGGACTCTATGCCCTGGGAGAGTGTGCGCAGACGGGCCTCCATGGAGCCAACCGCCTTGCTTCCAACTCTTTGCTGGAATGTTTGGTGTTTGCCCATGCCGCAAGTGAACATCTTAAACAAAATATGAATCACCTGGAGCCCAGTCAAAGTGAACCACCCCCATGGAATGTTCACGACAAAGAGGACTCAGACGAATTAATTGTGGTGAGTCATATGTGGGATGAAATTCGCAGATTGATGTGGAATTATGTGGGTATTGTCCGCTCTAGGCGCCGACTTGAGAGAGCCCAGCACCGACTGACCAATATCCTTAACGAATTTCAGGAATATTACTCGAATTTCCGCACCCATTCGGACATCGTAGAACTGAGGAACATCGCCCTAGTGGCGGATTTAACTGTCAAATGCGCGCTCAATCGCCATGAATCGAGAGGGATTCATTTTAGCCTGGATTATCCACCTGGAGACCTGGCAGCGGGCGGCCGCGATACTATTTTGGATCCGACGGTTAACGCCTAAATCTCCACCTCTTTTGTTAGGTGCCTGGGGAACCCGCGCCGCTACCACCGCCCTGGAAACGAAAGACAAAGCCAAAACCGATATACAAAGAGGTACCTGGGTTAACGTTGAACTTCATTTCCCCCCGAAACCACACAGTTGGTGAAATATTGGCATAAAGCCCTCCACCCACATGTCCGCCTCCGAAGATCTTCTTTTCCTTCCCAGCCCCTTTGAACTGAGTCGCATCAGCACCAAAATACAGAATGCCCACTAGACCTTCGATCGGCATATCGGCGCGCAAACTCAGATGAAGATTCGTCCACTCCGCCCCGCGAGCATTGCCCCCGATTCCACCGAATTCGACGAATCCCTGGCCCATTCGATAGCCACCACGTAACCCCCAAAGGGGCATGATTTCGGTGACGCCATCAATTTGCGCCGGCAGCAAGTTACCTAGATGAAAACCGAACTCACTGGTGATGTTTGCATTGGGGTCGGCATCCGGCTGTTGAGCGTAAACCTGAACAGGTAGAGAGAGAGTCAGGAAAAACAGGAATAAAGACCAGTGATGACGAATCATATTCAATCATATGTTAAAAGTTTCCAGGGCCATAAGGCAAGGAACAATGGCGCTTGACCAGGAAAGGGGCTAGACTCAATATACGAAACCATGAAGCGATTTGAAACCACCTTTAATGGAACCAAGGGAACGGAGCTCTTTTACCAGACTTGGCAAGTGCCAAATCCGGTAGGAACTCTTGTCGTGACTCACGGACTTGCGGAACATAGCGAATGCTACCACGATTTTGCTCTGGTCATGACCAAAGCAAAGTGGAATGTCGTTGGTTGGGATATGCGCGGCCATGGCCGCTCGGAAGGCAAGCGGGGATACGTTGAAGACTTCGGCGATTATGTCAGCGATCTTAGACTTTTGTCGGAGCACCTGTTTGAACAGGAAAAGCTGGCGGCCAAGGGACCCGTGGTTTGTTTCGCTCACTCTATGGGTGGCTTGATTGCCCTAAGAGCCATGGTCAATTTTGGTGATATGGGGTATAGGGCGATGGCGTTGAGCGCGCCTCTTCTGGGCGTGGGAGTCGATGTCCCTAAGGCAAAAGAAAAGATCGCCCAGTGGGCTGGCAGGTGGCTACCCAAACTCACTCTTTACAATGAAATCCGTTATGAGGACCTTTCCCGGGATGAAGAAGTCCTTAAGGCCTATGAAAGAGACCCTCTCAGGCACGACAAAATCTCGCCTCATGTCTTTCTTGGTATGCTTGAGAACATGCAAGTGGTCATTGGTGAGGCGGGGCAGATACAAATTCCGGTTCTTTTGCAGTTGAGTGGCCACGACAAAATCGTCAGTACTCCGGTTGCCGAGAATTTTTTTGAGCTGCTTTCGACGCCAAAGAAATACCTCCAAATCTATCCGGACAGTTATCATGAGATCTATAACGATTTGGATAAGGACCTTGCCTTTCGCCATCTCAAGGAGTTCCTCAGTGAATTGGTGTAGCTGGATACGCAATGCCCTAACAGCTGGATTGGTGCTTTCTATATTTTTATTGTGGGGTTGCGCTTCTTCAGAGATTTACAATTCTGGAGCTGTGCCGCCGGTAGATTCAAGTGAGTATGAGGACGTACTGGAAAAATTCACTCGCCATGACCGACAGTACTCGGGCTTTTACCAGACTTATGAAGTTAAAGGGACTCTCCTGAACTCCGAGGTCAATCGACTGATTCTGCAAAACAAAGGATTTTATCACCAGTGGGACGCTGAAAAGGCTAGAAAAGAACGAGAGAAGACCATTCAGGAAATGTCCAGCGAATCGTCATTCTTTTTTAGCTTTTTTACCCCGGAAAGAGATCATAACGATCTTAATAAAGGAACCTCTATTTGGAAGGTCTACCTAGAGGTCAACGGCGTTCGCTACGATGGTCGGGTGGTCAAACGCAATGACAAGCTGGCCGATTTGGTAACAGTTTATCACTATCATAATCGCTGGAGCACCCCCTACAAGGTCTACTTCAAAATTCCTATGACGGCCGTTGAACAGGCAAGTTCAAAAATCGTATTTACCAGTTCCCTGGGAACCACGACCTTCGAATTTCCCTCGATCAAGTAAGATTTCACCCCTCAGTCGGCAAAGACTTTGATAATCGGCTGGCCATCAAACCGAACCGGCTTTCTTAATCCGGTTGGCTGCAGCCCAACCGGGGACTTGCCTCGATGATCCCGATTTATCAGCCCCAGGATGGTGGGAAGATAGTCCAAGTTAAAGACAACATCGTCCACCACCTGCCCTCGCATCACTCCCGGACCGGAAAACATCATGGTGGAGCGTACAGACTCTCTAATCATCATCCCATGGTGTGCCTGAGAGTAGTCCTCCCCGCACTCAAAAATGAAACCATGCTTCGGTCCCAGAAGAAGATCGGGCCTTTCAGCCACTTCCTGAGCCTTTCCCTCAGAGCGGGAAAGCATCAACCTAGGAATTGCACCGACCACCGTTGGGTAATAGGTATTCACATAACGATCAGTCCACTCCTTGAACGTGTGAAACTGCCTCATCCAAGCTCGGTCCGTCACCCCCCGGGTCTGAGTGCGGGGGTGGTTGAAATAGCCGAAGGGATCAGGAGCCCAGTGGAACTCGAAATCGATTCTTCCAGAACTGTCCTGAGAGAAACTTTTGATCGGGCGGTACATGTACTCTGGCTCACCAGAACGTCCGAAGCGAGTAACAATCAGGCCCTGATTACCGCTGTGCTTATGCACGACTAGAACATCCTCAGCGGAATCAATGCCCTCGGCGCGCACGTTAGAATTGCGATTGAAATCATCATGATTAATTCTCACCACCAGCCAATCGAGTGGTTTGTGCCCAATCTTCTCCCTCAATTGCTCATATCGGTATTGAAGATCCGGATCGCCATCCTTGTATCCCGGATAAATCCTTAAACTGCTCATGCGAATCGCATCGAAGTCTGCCAGCAAATTGCGGACAACCGGACGACCCTCCTCGTCGATCCCTACTTTGTAATGGGTGAGATCATACCAGTTGTTAACCTCATTCCATTTATTGGAATCAAATGAACTCTTGGGAAGGTAAACGGTTTGCGAACTTGATACCGCCGCCTGAATCTGATCTGGATCTGTTTTGTGAAGCTGGGCGCAGGTCCCATAGTCCTTATATAATTCCTGTCTGACGTTGGTGCACTGGCTGGAATGAAGAGCCAATTCCTTAAGGTTTAAATTTCGAAAAAAATCGCCCTCGGCCCCACCAAACATGGAAAAACGCCCCTCAGTGGCGAAAGCTCCGGTGACGTTAAAGTCATAATCGATGAAATTCACATCGTTCATTCTGCCGGACAGGTAGTTGCACAGGTTGACACCCGTGATGTCAAACTCTTCGCCCCGCAGAGGATGGTGAATATTGGACTCATACTCTTTTCCGCCCTGAGAACCGTGATCGCTGACCAGCGCCAGGATACTATTGCGGTACTTACCCTTCCTCATTGCCTGGGCGATTCGACCGATCGCATGGTCGATCTGATACAGCGTATCCAACCCCTTGTTATGCTCTAGGTGGAAGTAATGGTCACCCCCGGCAATGTAGACACCCAAAAACTTCTTCTTCGGTGTCTCATTGTCCGTCATTTCCTTCATCATGTGATCAAGTCCTGCCCGATCGAACATATTGAAAAAGCTGTCCTCAAAGAAGAAGCGAATGGCCGCCTTTCTAAAGCCCTGTTGCTCTAGAAGATCCAAATGCAATAGGGAGCGAATAATACTGCCACCTTTCGGACCATCCCCCAAACCTGGAATCAAATAGCGGGGAAAACGGTCATTGAGTGGGAAGAAGGTCATAAAGGAATCTGTTTCATCCTCATTATCCTCAAGAAAACCATCCTTATCCACTGTCCCCGCACGAAAGTAGTCCAGGATCACCGTATGATCGTTCATCTTCATACGGCGATAGGCGCGACCATGACGACGGTTTTCATCCTTAAAGATGTCCTTTCGCCAATCCAGGTAGTTTGTCATTGTCTTGGTTTGTCGGTTGAAAACTTCATTGCCTTTGAACGAGCTGCGGTCAATGCCGACACCGGAAAGGGTTTCACTCCACGACGGCACGGTAAGGGATAGGGTCGTGTAGGAATTGGCCATAACCGTGCCATTTTGATAAAACAGTCGCTTGATGTTGGGCAATTTGTCGGTATTGTAAACCAAGTGATCTAGAAAATCTGGACGTAACCCGTCAACCATCAGAGCAATAACGGTTGGCGAATCTTCCTCTGCGATTGCTGAAATGACCCCAACCTGCAGCAGCAGGCCAGCCATAACCCCCAAACTTATTTTTCTCACCCTAATTACCCCTGTTTTTTACACCCTATTTAATGATCATTTCGATCGTCGTGGTTATTATTGTTCCCGGACCAGGCTGGTTTGTTCAGACCTTCCAGCTGCCCTCGAATCATCATCAAGAATACCTTTTCTTCATCCAGAGCCTGAGCTTCGTACTTAGCCAAAAGTTCCTTGGCCCGGTTGATTAGACTCCATTCCCAAATGTTTTCACTCAGACGCAATTTTAAGAATGATTCCCAGGCCGTGCGGATGATTTCGTCATCACGAATCAGACCGGGATAAGGATCATATCCGTCAAGATAGTCCAAAACGGGCTCCGCCAGCTCACCTGCTCCATGAAGTCCAACCGCCTTCATGGCAGCCCATTCGATTTCTAAATTTGACGAATGGCGCACAAATCTGGCGATCATTTCCACATCTTTTTCATTGGAGTACATGGCCATAACTACTAATGCATCTGCAGCGCTCTGGTGGGGGATGAATCCTGTGGACTCGTCATAGACCTTCAAAATTTGCCGGGCATTGACCCATGTTTGTCGTTCACGGATAAGATCTGTCCTCTGTTGAACGAGTTCTTCTTCAACCTGTTTGGAAACTCCAGCAAGTATGGTGTGCAGAAAGCGGGTCACCTTTTCACTGATATCAAGATACTGTTTGCGGAAGTCCTTCTCACGCTTGCCATCCACTTCCTTACACAAGTGATCCGCCCGTTCGACAAGATACTGTCCCATCATTTGCATATTTTTTGACTGGTTGGCCTGGGCCTCCCGCTCGCGGGCGCGGAAGATATTGACATTTTGATCATCTAGCTGGCCGCGGACCATTTCTACAAAACCAGGATCAAGGGCCGCCAAGCCGCTGTCAATTAGAGCCGCCAACTCGGCCTCCGTCTGAAGCATATCTGACAGCATATTTTTCCCAGTTTTACTGAGCACAAAGCTCACCCCTTCTTTTGCAGCTTTCAACAGGATGGTGAATGGGAAGGGAACAAAGATTGCCCCCGTGTTGGCACCCAGATCCATAAGATGTTTATAGATCTTGCGTTTTTTGATTCTTGTGTCGTCCGTAAGATCCATTGCCGTTACGCGGGTCCGGGCCTGGCCAATCCCGTAGATGCCCAGTGGGATCAACTCTCTGCCGGAAGCATCCTTAATTCGCCGCATATCTTTGATGTCCAGGAACAAATCGTCCAGCTCACGGGCTTGGGGCACACTCGGGTCGTAGTAGACAACAACAAAGTCCCGTAGAATCGGCTTGGCAACGAGGCCCTCTCTGTTAACGGCCCCCAAAAGGGTTCCAAAAGCCTGAGAGCGGTTGGCGCGCCGGGCATTGAGCTGGTAGTGATAAACCAGCTCCTCAAAACCCTCTGATATCAATAGTCCCTTCAGGCTGTATTCAGATCCTACAGCCATAATGCGCTCAATCTCAGAAGGAGGAATCATTCCCAAAAGACTCTTGTTTTCTGTCTCCAAAAGTAGACGAAGTTTGTAAAGACTTTTGGTCCGGGCATATTCTTTCTTGTTACGATAGGCATCCACAAACTGATCAGCTGTCAGGTAAAAAAGTGGTCCGACAACAGGTACCTTGTCAAAGACGGAGCTCAGGAAGTCCCAAAATGTCCAAAGGAGAATTTCTTTCTTGATCTTCTCATACTCTATAATTGCCGGCGGCGGACCTGGTACCACCTCCCAAGAGCTATCCCGACTGTTATTGAAGTCGTCCTTTTTGTAGTGCTCCTTGTAAGGAAGGGAGTAGTCCCAAATCGTCCGGACCTTTGGGATGATCCCCGGATAAGTGTCGTCAAACTTGTCTCTCAGGAAGGCCAGTTGGGTGTTGAATTGACCATTTTCCCCTGGGATTCCAATTTCTACAACTTCGACCCCACAACTTACAGGGCTATTGGGATGCAGCCGAGCCTGCAAAGATGGCTGGCGCAAACTCCAAAGTGGGACCGCCCCCCCGACTAACCCAATAATAAGGATAGCCATCGTTAGAAATTTTTTACGATTTTTCACCTCTACCTCACCGTTGGGATAGAGCTCTGCAAGGATACGGCCAAAACACTGAGGAGGTCATGGCCAGGGGCTGGTGGCAGCCAAACCCCATTGTTTTGAACTTCAGACTAAAGGACCCTGTGGAATTTTCATCACCGTTTACAAAGTGGCCTATGAAAAAAAGCCGGGTAAATAGTCCCTGCACGAAAATCGAACGGTGACCAAGGCCGAGCATCCCTAAAAAAGTTCGGGAAATAGTTTCACAAGCTGGGCTTCACTCGGAGCCTGTCGGAAATGTGATTTCCCAGTTAAAGGATACACCACAGCCAGTCGGATCTCTTCTTTGATCCCCAATTTTCTCAAGGCCACGGAATAAAGACTCAATTGATGAAGGGCCTTATCCAGGTATTTCTCTGACCCAGACTTATAGTCGATCAACCAAACCTGACCCTCAGAGTCCCTCCCCCACAGATCGATCTGACCCTCCAGAATTCCCTTAGCAGTAGGAACTTGAAATCCCCACTCAACCTCTCCACCCTGAATCAAATCTCTCATCGGGGGCTCCTGACAAGAGCGGACATAGTCGATGGCGGTGCGGGCCTTACTTGCCTGAGGGCCAAACCATTCTTCGGCCGCAGCTGAACAATCAAAATCCCAATCAAAGTGCAGAGTCTCCATCAAACGATGAATGAGAATTCCCTCATTACTCGCCTGAACTCTCGACTGCACCTCCTCTGCACCGGGACGTAGCTGTTCCATCTGCGGAAGTTCAAGCTTTTCCTCCAAATACTCACTCACTGAAAACTTGGGCCCCATTTCATGGCTCGTCGGATCTTCTGGATGCATCGCCTTTTCAGGAACACTTTGCTGGAGATCCCGATCGCCAAGATTTGTCTCAACGGACCAAGGCCCCAACTCCACTTCAAAGCAATAGCTTGGACGCTTGATCTGACCCGGCTCTCTAACCCATCCGTTCAATTTTTCTGCCCACGAATTGGATTGCACCTTTTCGCTCCAACTGCAAAAGACAGTGTCCTTAGCCCGAGTGAGCGCCACATACAAGAGTCGTTCGGATTCTTCCATCTCCCGGGTATGGCGGCGGGCTTGGTCTACCAGTGCAGGCAGACTGTGAATCTTTTCTCCATCCAAGGGGCTTCTTCGCGACACCGCCCAGATTCCACTTTCCTCCTCCAGGCCAAAAGAGGGAGAAGCTTTGGCCCTGTTGCCACGGTCACACCTGGGCAAGAGAACATGAGGAAACTGCAAGCCTTTGGATGAGTGAATTGTCATCAGGTTGATTCGATCAGGCTCCAACGCGGTGACCGCATCGCTTTCCGAAGACTCTTCATCGGGACTCAACTCCCTACCTAACCGATCTGAAAGATCAATGAAACGGGAACCCGGTTTGCGCTCCAGCTCTACCACCTGCTTTATAAACTTCCAAAGATTCGCCTCACGCCGTCCGGTGCCATCATATTGGAAACTCAGACTGAAAACTCCATCGTCTAGGATCGCACGTCTGACGGCCCAGGCCACACCGGTGGAGTGTGACATTTGCAGATAGGACTTTAATCTTCTGACCGCAGGACAGTCTCCAGCACGGTCGATAAGCTTTTGCCACAGTGACCCTTCCCCAGAAGACATGATGTGGGCGAGCTCATCATCGCTCACTCTAAAAAAGGGCGACCGCACCAAGGTAAACAAATTAGCATCATCATGAACATTAAGAAAAAACCGAACCAAAGACATGGCATCGCGAATTTCTCGGCGGTCATAAAATCCACTGGCAGCATGAAGGTGAATCGGGTAACCGACTGCCTGTAGCTTACGAGCCAAGTCAGCTAGGTGCCCATTGGTGCGGCCGAGAATACAGATGTCCTGAAACTCCGCCTTACCAGACCTAAGCCTTTCGATATGATGAATGATCGCCGCCAGTTCTGAGTTTTCCAGCCCCTCAACCTCTCCGTCGTAGTCCTTGCCAACGGCAAAATAGGCAACGGGCTGATCGGTATTCAAATCTGGAGACCTGGGCTCCATGGGCCTAAATTGAGAGCCCAGCCCGCGAAACACATCATTAAAGAATAATAACAGTGAGGGTTGCGAACGATAATTTACGGCCTTTTCCCTTTGATCTCCTCCTTTGGAACCAATGACCTTCCATCGTTCCTGGAAGACCTCACTTCGAGCTCCGCGAAACAGATAAATGGACTGCTGGGGATCGCCCACCACAAAGGCCTTGCGGTCGCCGATTAACAAATCCAGTAATTCAACCTGAAGCGGGCTTGTATCCTGAAACTCATCGATCAGCCAATAATCCCACTCCTGAGAAAAAGCTTCTCCCACCTGAGGGAACTTGCGTAAACTATCCCGAGCCAGCAACTCAAGATCTCCCATCTCCAGCTGGCCCGTCGAACGCTTGTGGTGGGTAAAATTCTCGTGAAACAAATCTGCCACAGACTGAAAACGAACCGCCAACTCAACAAGCTCATTCCAGGAAGAAGCACCGACTCCTTCTTTTTCCAACAATGCTTTCAGGGACTTCAGATCCTCATCCAGTTTTTCCTTGAGCTCAGGACTGAAGGCCGCCGGAGACGTTTTACTGGAAAAATTGGGCTTCCTCCCCAATGCCTCATTGGCGGTTTCAATTGCCGTCCAATGAGTCTCATTTTGCACCCTCTCGATGGCGACAAAAAGTCTTTCCAAGCCAGTGAAGTAGATCTGCCACTTTTCGTTATCGGTTTGCTCCCTAGCTTGGGAAATAATCTCGCGAAGGGATAGAACCAGGGGGTAGACCAGTGCCCGAAACAATTCTCCACAATCGGTTAGCTGAAGGGCCCGCGCTTCTGGATACTGCAGCTTCATCTCGTGATAGCTCCTCAACATACCTACCAGCTCATTCACCGACCAGATTTCAACCAAGTCTGATGCTTCCGCACTCTCCAAAAGCTGTTTGCGAAACACTGTCTTTGCCAGGCGAAATCCATCCGCCTCGGAAAGTATTTTGAATCCCGTGTCCAATTCCAAAAGGTGGCCATAACGACGCAGAAATAGGCTTAGGACGCCGTGAATGGTGGAGATATGAAGGTTTGACCGGCTCGAAACATAATCAAGAAAGTCATTTCGGCCTGTAGCGACGGCACCTGCCACCAATCTTTCTCTCAGTTCCTGAGTGGCCTTACGGGTAAATGTGGTCACCACGATCCTCGGAAAGCGCCCCTGGCTATGATCAAAACTCAGAGCCGTCTCCATAACTGTTTTAGTCAGGGTCGTGGTCTTTCCCGCTCCCGCACCGGCCCGAACGATCTGATGGTTCAATTCAAATGGGGCGCTCGACATAATCCTCTCCATCGACAACCTTGGCAGGTGGTATCTGGGTCCTTGGGGTGTGGCTTGAAATCTCCGGCTAAAATAGCCCCCATCGTCTGATCCACCACATGCACGACCCCTTCAATCAAGGCCTCGCGACCTGCAGTATCCAGCTTTTGAGATCGACCAGAGATTTCAATGAAGCCCTCAATTCCCTCATCAGTGACAAAGCCCTTGTTGCGGTCCATTGTCTTGGTCACATAGTACAAGGCTCCTACCACCTCCCCGGGACCTAATTGCGAAAACCCGAGACTCAGCCAATGGGAATAAAGGCTGAGCTGAAGGGAGTTATTGTTCAACCATGACTTGTGGTAGGTAAGTCCGTAGGGAGAAGACTTGTAATCCAGGACCACAAAGTGCCCGTCTCCATCGACATCCACCCGATCCACAAATCCCCGAAAGAGAATCCCCTCCTGATCTTCTGAAACAAATTTTTTCTCCTTCGGGTTCCATCGGCACTTGACCTTAAGCTCCCGACCCACGGTTTGGGTTTTGGGATAATTGGCTCGCCAGGCAGTTTCAAAACTGACAAACCGATCGGCCATATCCACCATCTTGCTCTTCAATGGCGGCCACAGGCGCTCGTCCGCAAGAATCAATTCACTTTCGGTTCGCGCTTGATCCACCGCCTCTCCAAGTTCCTCCCGTGTGTAGGCCGAACGAAACACCTCCCCCCGAGTGAGGATCTCGAACAACTTGTGCATTAAGCTTCCCTTGGACATGTGATCCACATCCATGTCCAACTCTGGGGTGTCGGACAATCGAAATATTTTTGCTGCGGCAACATTAAACGGACACTCCAGATAGGATTCCAGCTGGGAGACCGATAAAGATAGATCAAGATTGGCACCAAAACCTGGGATCGGCTGAACTCCCAATTCTCTGGGAAGCTCGGTCTCGATGCTCGCATGCAAATCCTCGGTCCACCCCTCCACCTGGGCCATCTCCCGGATGTCAACTGACTGCAAGGTATCCCAGCGGCACTTGGGTGGAATGGTGCACTTCTCCCAATCAGGATTCTCATCCATCGCCCTACGTAGCCACAACATCGCTGGGGCCTGTATGGTCCCGGCAAAATCCACCGTCGGTGTTGAAAGAACTGCCTCGCTCCAGGTGCGGTCCAACATCCACTCCGCCTCAAACTCAGCCTGCATACGATCCGGATGGTTGAGAAAAAATCCCATATCCCGTTCCAAAGACAGCACATCACTCAACAAAATCCCCGTGGTCTCTGTCCTTCTCATTCCATCTTCGGTCAAACCCATAACCCAAATATGGGAGGCATCGACCCACTCGCCTGAGGAGAGGTTCAAGAGCTGAATGCCTTTCCCCAGTCCCCTTCCCACTTTTACTTCAATGCGGGCACAAAGCTTTTCGGTAAAACTCACCCAGTTTCGCAAACTCAATCGTGTACTATAGGGACAATCCTGAAGAAACTGATGAAATATCCCTTCCAACTGATCCGTCACTTCCTTCGTTGGCCAGCGGCGCAACGCCCAAGCCACAAATTCGTCTCGAAGCATTAGATTTTGCGGGTTGCCGTGGATGTCAAACAGGCGCTGGACCTGATCATCCCTTTTGAGGTCTTCCACGTCATAGTAAATTGAAAACAATCGACGAAAGTCATCAAAGGCCAATCGTCGTTCAGACTCAGACCGGAAGGCCGTTAGTTCAATGTCGGCACTACTCCCAAGTCCAGCATCCATGCGCAAATGAGCCAACCAGCGAATAACATCAGGAAAGGATTGGAGTGTAACCAAGTGATCCTTGCCCGCCGGGATCCCCTCTTTGGCTAAATACTCAGACAACACTGGCCAGTAGGTTTCCACATCCGGAGCCATAAGCACAATCGCTGAAGGGGCCACCCCTTGCTTGAGCCACTCTCGCACCGCCATGACAGCGGCCTTGATTTCGGCGAGCATGGTGGAATACCGGTGAAAAGCGTAACCTTTAACTGTCGGGGTTTCTGCCCTCTTAGGGGTCTGAATCGACTGTCCCAACTTCTCTTTTAGAACTCGATACCCACGCAGAGACTTATCAAACCGACCACGCCATTGTTCTCCGGGAGTGACGATGAAAACATCTGAGCTTCCACTTAGCCCCCACAACACCTCTGCCTCAACAGCACTAAGTTCACTACCAAGATCCACAAAGAGTCGCCGGGACCAGGTCAACCTTGGCCCGCTCCAATTTGAAAGCCAGGCGCTCACCCAAGGGGAAGGAACCAAGTTCTTTTCCTCAAATTGACTCCAAGCCCACTTGGACAAGTTATACCAATGGCCCCAACGAACCAGGCTGTCCGAGTGATCTCCCCACCACTCCTGCAGAATCTCTTCACCCTGATTATGGGTCAAAATGGGTAGAAGTTGAGCTGTATAGGCAAAAAGATTTTGAGCAGTTCCGGGCGACTTTGCCCATTCATACTCCGATTCTTCTAACCACTGGCCAAGAAGGGACCTAGCTAAATCGGCGGAAATCACGCGGGCACCTGGCGAGCAACGCACCAAAAATTTGCGCCAAAGCTCACTGACCCGCAAGACCGAGTCCTCCGCTAACACCATTCCTTGGCGCAAAAACCGTTTTTGGATTTCCAACTTGGATTTGAGATCAGAGACCAACCATGTGTCTCTGCTGGGATCAAAGTCTTCGAAAAGTTTTTGTTTTTGGTGGGGATGGTGAACTTCCCTTAACTCAAGCATGGACTAAATTCCCAGCAGTTCTCCCCGGTCACCGCCGTTGCTTAAGCCGCTTCCCCCCCCATACGCTACCACGGCCACTGCCGCCGTCCCCGTCGCCAAGAAAACCGAATCCCATGTCGAAACCCAACTCTAACGTGAGCTGGACAACATAGCGACGGTCCTCCAATTGGCCAGGGTACTCTCCCATTTCAACGCCATAGGTGGCTGCGTCCACGCGCAAAAGGCCTAAGCTCAGGCCGGCTCCCAAGGTGTAATAACCTTGATAAAACCCAGCTCGAATATCCACCAAGGGTAGACCCAATTCAACACCCAAGTGGATTTTTTTCCCGAGTTGTTCGTCATTACGGTTCAAGTGCTTGACCTCAAGCGCCGGAGTGACGCTGATCAATCCCGCATCAATCGCTAGGGCAGCACCGATGGCCATATCATCTTCGTCAGGCGGAGGGGCTTCCGCATCACCCTCAGCGGTAAATTTGGTTTTACCGACATTACGCCACACAAAACTAAGTGTGGGAGCCACCGGTCCCGGCACCTTGATGTTTATGCCAATGTCCGCAGCATATCCGGTGCCTTCTTTTTCAATGTTGCTGGAAATACTATCCGGATCAAGACTTGCAATAAAGCTCGGACCAAATGGAGCGCGAGCTCCCGTCCGAGTAATTCGTCTGATCACACCACCGACGTGAAACATGGGGAGGATCGGTACTCCAAAACCCAACGCATAGCCGAAGTCATTAATGACGTTAATGTCCATATTGGGATAGACCGGATTATTCACCTCAAGGCTGGCGTCCAAATGATCGTAAACTGCAAATCCAAAGTACGGAAAGGTAATAGCTGATTTTCCCATTCCAGCCGCCCACACCCTTTCTCCGTAGAGCCCCTTAACAGTATCCGAAAAGGTACCACTCCCCTGAAGATCCTGAAGCTTGTCCGCCACTTCAACACCGCTAGCGCCAACGATGAGATCAAAAATCGTCCAGTTGATTCCTCCGATTTGAGCCAGTCCTGCTGGGTTGTAGAACATGGAATCCGCATCGCGGACAACGGCCGCATAGGCATTTCCCATGCCTAAAGCCCGCACCGAATTGGAGGCCTGAAACAACTCAGCGCCCTGAGACAATCCTGGCCACAAGGCTCCCAACAACAGCGGCAGGGCAATCAAAATAACAATGACTATTCGTCTTAACAATCTCTCTCCATTGAGATCTAGGGACACAAACAGTTGTCCAAGGTGTTGTTGCAGGAGCCAATCCCCACCCATTCATTGGCCTGAACGATCGACCGAATTCCTTTAACTTGGTTGGCATCGTAGGTCGCGGCCTCAGTAATGCTGCAGAAATCCAAGGCGGGGTTGATACCACTCAAGTCGTTGCACAGGTCCGTCAATGAGGTCAGCTGCCCACTGCCAATGGTACTCTGTCCACCAACCGCCCCCAGGCTGATCAGGGCCAAGGCCAGACCCGTTCCCACTTCGCGCACACTGGCCTCCGGGAAATTGGCGGCATCATCGGTGCAGGCATTCCACCCTCCATCCGGATTACCATCAAAATCAGCCTTATCGGCGTGAGCTGAAATCGTGGCGCCAATTTTGGCAAAGCTCAAAAAGGCCATTAGAAGGTTTTCGTCCACTGTCCTTAGGGCCGCATCCGCACTTATTGCCTTGATAATAGTCTCTGCCGTTTTACAATCATCGCGATTGGCTGTTGTGACGTTCTTGTACTGTGCCATGAGAAACTTGAACAACAAACTTGGTAGAGTTCCGGCCATACTCTCTGCCAAGGCCAATAAGTCCAAACCACAACGGCCAGCGTAAGCTGAGGCATAGACCACAGCCACTTCACGCTTTGCCAAGTAGGCAGCTGACATACTGCTGAACTTGGAAATTGCGTCGTCCCATTCGCTGCTGTTGATGTGAATACGGGCAGCTTTGAACAATGCCGCGTCTGTGTCGTCCTTAGCAAATTCAGAAAGAATGTTTTGACCGCAGCTCAAGCTCGTGATCAAGGAGATCAATAGCAATAGTCTTGGCCAAATATAAAAGGACCCTTTCGGCTTCATTCCAACTCCCGAAAATGGTTTTGTTTCTATATATTAGGATACTGAAAAATCAGCGATTGGAGACTGGACCCAGCCCTTCACTAGACAAAAGACGACAATGCCAGCCTAAAAGCGGTAGGAGAATTTGAGATTGTAGTGTCGTTCTTCTTTAGGAGCATCGACCGTACCTACTTCTTCTCCATAACTCGCGGCCTGAAACTGGTAGTTGCCCATGGAGAATTCCAACCCATAAGTCCAGTAGCGCTGGTTGTATCCACCACGGAGGAAGACCGCATCGGCAAAGTTAAATTCGATACCCGCGTGGTAGCGACGATTCACGTCAGTCTCATCACTTGCGGTCAGAATATCCCGGTACTCGACTGTGAAAGTTGACCTGGTTCGCTTACCAATAATGGGAAAAACGGCCATCGCCACGTCAAGGGTGCCAACAGTATTGACAGGCCTTTCTGTGGCATTAAAAAACAACCCGTCATTAACATTGTAGTGGGTATTCCCCACATCGCGATAGACGGCTGCTAGAGTGGGCAGCATTTTCCATGGGGCGGACAAAATGATACCTGCGTCCGCGGCTGCACCAAAGCCCTCCTTAACCATGGAGTCCAAGGTCAACCCCGCGGATGCGGGATCAAGGGCCGCCTCATGAGCCTCGGCGCGATTGACAAAGCGTCCGGAGAAGCCGATTTTGATACGCCCATCCCAAAAGCGGAAGTTATAGCCTAAAACCACTGCCGTATCGTTGATGTAGTCATAGCGATAAGTATTGGCCGTAGTATCGACAGTCGCGCTGATTTCATACTTCTTGAATACACCAACACCAAAGTTAGGCACCACCAATGAAGGGAAGACCTGAGCCCTGAGGTACAAGGGCTTGTTTTGGTGCCCGTCATTAATCAAATCCAGTGTCTCCTGAGGCTCCAGGACTTTGGTCACACCGGTCCCGATAATGGCCTGAGTCTTGGAGCCCACGTCCACTTCCGGATCAGCAACTGTGATGATGTAGTCACGGAGCTTGCCCAAACCCGCCGGGTTCGCCAGAAGGGCGGTCTCGTCGTTAACCACAGCAATGGAGGCTCCGCCCATCCCCATTTGGCGTATTCCACGATAAAATTCAAAATTCTGTCCGGCATGGGCACTATAGGCGGCAAAGATATAGAGAATGACCGCACCAAGGATTGTGAGTGCGCGAAAAAGGAGATCTTGTTTGGACAACTTCATGTCGTCTTTAATCATGATTTGCTCCTTAGTATTGGTATCGGTCCATCTCGCCTCAGGTTGAGACGAATGAGCAACGAATTGGTCCTTGGGCCGAGAAAACTGGACCAGCCAGGAAAGGCCTACCCGACCTCACTTGGGGTGATATACTGTTGGGTGATTTCTACAGAGGGATTTGTGTATCAATAAGACGGTCTCGCGAATGAGGGAGTATCATGGGCAAAAGGTCATTTGGATGGATAAAAGGTGCAGTAGCTTTATCAATGGTTGCGGGTCTCGCCAGCTCTTTGAGCAGTTGCGAAAGTGACGAGACAAATGCCATCTCCAAAGGTCAAGAATGCCTGGATAAGGCAAGAACCCCAGCCGCTGCCAAAGGCTGTCGCGGCATTGTTGATGGCTTGAGTTCTCAGCAGGCCATGATCGTCCGCTGTGCCATCGAGGTTGTATCGGGCGGACTAACCACTTCCAAGGTTTCCCAGGCCTTTCAGGAATTAGAAAATGCAACAACTGACAAAGAGGCCACCATGATGGGAATCATGGCTAACGATGATGGCCCCAGTGCCGCCGACACGGCCGCTGCTTACTGTAATGCCTCTGGAATAGCTGGACTGCAGTACCTGGCTAACCTTTCCGTCGTAGGAACTTACATGGTGGCTGCCGTCGGTTCTTGGAACGGAGATGGGCAGGCTTTGATTAACCAGTGCAGTACTCCAGGGAACTGCAATGACGCCGCCATTGGCACTGCCATCATTACCATTGGCCAAAGTTACTGTGGCGGCCAGGATGCGGACCAGGAGATGTGTAACGAAATCAATCAGGCAATTGCCACGGGTGGCGGCGATCCGGCGACCGTTGCCCAGCAGCTCTATCCACTGTTGAACAATTAAACTGCTCAGAAGCCCCAAGAATAACCGAGGGAAAACATGATTAACATTTCCTCGGTTCCCACGGCTAACTCCATTTCCAATCGAGCACTCATAGGGGGCTTGATCACATCTTCAAATCCAACAGCACCTTTCAGGTAGTAGTTTTTCCAGTTACTGAAACTGGCCAGTTTTTCGTCCGCTTTCCATACGTGCGCGATTCCTGCTTTGTAGTAGGGCCGAAAGTAGTTGTCCGAAAAATGCACCCAGCGGAGACCGAGGTGCAGATGTCCATCAGAATTGGAAAACAGATCGGCACCACCTTCCCATTGGGGTTGGCGCTTTCTCGGCGCCAGGTAGGTAACTCCCAGTCCGTAAGGTACACTCTCTCCCTCACGGATGGCATCCAAATCGGCAATGAGGATGATCCTAGGGGATATCGATTGAAGATACGGGTAAACGTAGGAAATCTCCTTTTTCTCGGCCTCACTCATTTCCACGGGTGTGATTGAAAGATTGTTACTTTCAATCACATCTGGATTTACCTCATCAATTGGCTTTCCCTCCTCGTTGGGTGGTGGAGGAGGATCACTTAAATCTGAGGGTGGCGCTCCGTGAGCTGCCAACTCAAAGCACAGGACTAAGGTCAAAAAAATCAGATTGGGTCGTGAATGCATGGAGTAGAGTATACCCAACATCCACTTGGCCATATAGAATTTTTCTCTGAATGATGAAGGAGAAATCAATGATGAACAAGATGGCTTGGCTTGGACTTGGGACCTTTCTACTCATTATGGCAGCTCATGAGTCAGTAGCTGCACCGGCTTTGGATTTTTCCATTCATCAGCCTTACATAAGCACCCGCGCCATGGGAATGGGCAATGCCTTTACCGCAGTGGCTGATGATCACAGTGCCATGTTTTATAACCCTGCAGCTTTAGCCAGACGGGAAAATGGCAACCTGCACTTTTTTCTCCGTGGCGCCTTGGATTCTGAGTTTCTTGGTCTCTCCGACGACATCTCAAGTATTGATGGTAAAGGTACCGAAGCTGAGCAGATTGATAACATGATCAATCTTCTTGAATCTCATTATGGTGATCACTTCTACTCCCGATTGCCAACACTTGGCGGCTCCTGGGTACGACCCAATTGGGGTGTTGCAGTGGTTCCTATGGACTTGAGCCTAGATCTCAGTCTCCACCAACAGATTGGCCCTATGATCAATGTCAATGCCTATCTGGATACAACCATTGCCTACTCCTATGCCCGCGATGTGAAGTGGGGACAGCCCGCTGGCCACCGTCTAAGCGCCGGTGTAACGGCGAAGGCGATTCACCGTATTTACGGCGGAACAGCGGTTTCAGCCGGCGAACTAGCTGGCGGTAGTGAAATTTTCAACCAGGACGATGGCGATGAAGGCTTGACCATCGATGCAGACGTCGGCTTTCTCTATGATCCAAAACTTCCCGAGAGTGGTTTCTTTAGTCTCTTGGCCGTTGCTAAGCCCACCTTTGCTTTTGTTGTTCGCAATATTTTGGACTATGGCTTTTCCACCAACCTTCATCTCCTTGACGAGAATTCTGGTGAACCACCAAAGCTGGGACGGCGCTTTGACTTTGGCTCCAAGTGGGACCTCCCCGACTTCTGGGTGTTTGACCCCCATATGTCAGTCGATATCCGCGATGTGGGACACGAGAATTGGACCTTCATGAAGGGCCTACACATTGGGGCTGAACTCTACTGGAAGATGGCCGGTTGGTGGAAGGGATCTTGGAGCGTAGGACTCAACCAAGGTTATCTGTCCGCAGGAATTGGCGCTAAGTTAGCTTGGTTCCAAATCGATTTTGCCACCTGGGGTGAAGAAGTTGGCACTCAAGATGTGAGCAAAGAAAACCGCCGCTATATGCTGGAGCTTTCAATTGACATTTAAGCCTTAAAACGCTCAAGCAATTCTGCAACTTGGCGCTCCAACAATTCGCGAGCGCCAGAGTTATCCAAGACAATCTGCGCCCTCCTCCTTTTCTCTTCAATGGCGAGCTGCGAGGCAACTCTTTGCTTGGCCTCATCCAGTGAAAATCCATCCCGATTCATGACTCTCTCAATTTGTGTAGACTCAGGGGCATAAACCAATACCACCTGGTCAAACATGGTCTCCAGTCCCTTCTCATATAACAAAGGCACATCATAAAAGGCGACAGGTAGACCTTGGGCTGCCAAACGATCTCTCTCGTCTAAGGCCAAGCGTCTCACAATGGGATGAATGATTTTTTCCAATTCAGCGAGTCGTTTTGAGTCACCAAAAACCAGCTTCCCTAATCGACTTCGGTCTAGATTTCCATCAGGTCCCAGGACTTGCGTCCCAAATAGAGAGACAACTTGCTTAAATCCCTCACTATTTTTGGCTACGGCCTGCCGGGCCAACTGATCCGCATCTACCACAGTGCAACCACGAGCCCTTAACAACTGGGCTACAGTCGACTTTCCCGTTCCAATTCCACCTGTAAGTCCGATCCATTTCATAGCTAAGACCTTAGTATAATTAGGAGTTTACCATCAAGCTCAAGGGCTGGTCAGCCGATAAATCTAATGGGCAAAACACAGTCCCACAGAGCGATTCATCCCGCGTGAAAGGTGTGTGCGTGCGTGGAAAGTAAATCATACGAGGTATTTGGAAAATACATCCTCCTCGAAAAACTGGCCGCTGGCGGGATGGCCGAGGTTTTTCTTGCTCGCTCTCCCGGGGCAGGTGGCATAGGAAAGTTCGTCGCTATCAAGAGGATTCTACCTCAATTTTCCGATAGCCAAGAATTTATTGACATGTTCAAAGACGAAGCAAAAATCGCCATTAACCTTTCACACAGTAATATCGTGAGCATTTATGAGTTTGGTGTCGAAAAGGCCCAGTTCTTTTTGGTAATGGACTATGTTGAGGGGCGCAACTTGCGTCAAATTCTCAACAAGATGAAAAAAGCCAACACCCAGTTCTCCATTGATCAGATTGTCTATGTCTGCAAAGAGGTGGCCGCAGGCCTTGATCACGCACACCGATGTTTGGATGGGACCACCGGTAAGCCACTAAATATCACTCACCGTGATATGAGTCCGCAAAATGTAATGGTTAGCTATGAGGGCGAAGTCAAGATTGTGGACTTCGGTATTGCCAAGGCTGAAAGCCAATTGGAAACCACTCGCGCTGGAACTCTAAAGGGCAAGTTTGGTTACATGAGTCCGGAGCAGGCAGAAGGACAGCCTGTCGATCTGCGGACGGACATTTTTTCATTAGGAATTGTGCTTTGGGAACTCTTGGCCAATGACCGACTGTTTATTGCCAATAATGAAATCAATACTCTGCGTAAGATCCGGGATTGTCAGGTTCCGAGCTTGAGAAAAATCAATCCCAACATCCACGCCGAGCTGGAGAGGATTGTACAAAAGGCTCTGGCCCGCGACCGCAACCTTCGTTACCAAACAGCAGCAGCCATGCACCGGGATCTGAACCGCTATCTCAACCGTCAATTCCCCGACTTCTCCCCGCACGACTATTCGGTATTTGTTAAAACTCTATTTGCCGACGAGATCCTTGAAACTCGTCGTCGGCTGATTGAATACGCCAAGGTCAGCTTCGATTCACTTGGCGTACAGCTACCATCGGACGAGGAGTCCCATAGGAGGACTGTCACTGGACCAGCTCCTAGCCGTGGCAAACAAGGTGGTCCGAGACTGCAAAACCTGCCTGACCCCAATAAGGTGGTCCCCGTCCATTTGACGGATTCGACGTCCACTTCGACAACCACCGAGACGGACTCTGGGGAATCGGGGCCCAATACTTACAGTGATGCCAATATTGATTTCACCACCGATCGAGATGCCGAAACTGGGGCCTTCCGGATAAAGGAACCCACGATGGTTCATGGCATGGACCAAAGCGCCGAGTCGGAAGCTGAACAGATTGCGAAACAAAAACTCAAGGACAACCTAAAAGCATTGGTGGATAAGGCCCAGACTCTCAAAGAACCAGGAGCCAAGCCTAATCCGGGGAACCAGATGCGTGGTGGCGTTCGCGTCCAGAAAGATGGTCAAGAGGGCCTAAACCCCAATGGCCCATCTAGTCTGGATGACAATGCTCTGGCAGAAGTCATGCGACTTCACCAACGGCAGGATCAAGAGCCTCTGACGGATGGCAACCACCAAAACAATCATCATCAGCAACAGCACTATGAACAGGTAGGTAGCTCCAACCTTCGCCATAATCAACAACATGGGCATATGGCTCTAGATCCTGATTATGAAGAAGAGAGTAATAAATTTAACCAATACTCCAGCTATAGTATTTCTCGCTACACTTCAACCACCGACGTGGAAGGTAACTCCGTTGCCAAACGTGGATTTGGTGTCATGATGGGAGCGGTTGTCGCTCTGCTTTTCTATTCCTTTGCTGTGAAGTTTTATCCCAACCAGATGACGCCTGTTATGAACATCACGGAACCTGTACTGGGATCTCTGCACAAGGCCTTGGGGGGTAATGTGGAGCTGGGATCAGATGGAGCTCCTACCAAGCCGGGGGGATCGGATCAGCCGCCACCACTCAACCCTGGCGGCTCCGGGCAAATTCCTTCCCCACACCAGACAGGGACTCAACCGCCCGTAGAGCCCCCAAGGGGGACCGTTGCGGCCATCACTCCTCCTCCAACAGCTCCGCAACTTGATCCGCTTGAAAATCAGAATCCAGCATTGCTCAAGAGTACGGCGATGGCCGATCTGTTGATCACCAGCACTCCGTCTGGGGCGGAAATCTATGTTGACGGGCGAAATTCGGGCAAAGTCACTCCGAGTAAGATCAAAGTGCCATCTACGGAAAAATTTTTGGTGGTCCTCAAACGCACCGGTTACATCGACTACGAAAGAAGAGACCTGCTGAGATCTGAAACTGGCCGCAAGTTGGCGGCCACCCTGCAGAAGGCATTGGTCGGTTACCTGAATATCGATGTTATTCCTCCCCGTGCGGTGAAGGTGTTTATCAACGGCCAACGATTGTCGGGAGAAATGCTGCCCATCTACAACTACGCGGTTCCAGCTGAGACGTGGGTGGTCGTAAAGGCCGTGGATCCAATCAGCTCCCTGGCGGCTGAGGAGAAAATTTTCCTATCCCGCGACCAGAAGAAAAGTGTTACTCTCTATCTGAAAAAACGCGGCAAAGGCCGTAAATAGAATCGCAGACACCAATAGAGAAGAAACTGACAACATGGAACGCACCATTACACACTGCTTGTTAGACGCGCTCAAACGACCTGAAACTCACGTTGCCGTTCAATTCAAATCAGGACAAAACTGGCTGCGCTGGAGCTGGCGGGACTTCTACAGAGAGGTGGAATCACTAGCCGGCTTTCTCCACCAAAAAGGAATCCGCCGAGGCGATCGCATCGCTCTATTCTCCTCCACCCGAGTGGAATGGTTGATTGCCGATATGGCGATCATGGGTCTTGGTGCGGTGACCGTCCCCATTTACACCAGCAATCGAGAAGAAGACATTGAGTACATACTCAATGATTCCCAGTGCAAAATGATTCTGGCCGAAAATCGCGAGCTTGTCAGTCGCTTTCAGAATGTGGCCGAACAATGCCCTCAGGTTAAGGAGATTCTTGTCTTCACCGATCACAGCTCCGATGAGGAGAACATCACCGGGTGGAAGGAAGCCATCATTTCGGGTCGCAGATTTGCCCAGGAGGAGACTGATTTTTTGATGGCCGCCATTCATGGGAACCGACTGAATCAATTGGCCACAATCATCTACACATCGGGGACCACAGGTCGCCCCAAGGGTGTGGTTTTGACCCACACTCAGATCATGAGTGAGGTTAAGGACATCTTTCAAATGATTGGAGTCGATCATCGAGATGGTTCCTTAACATTTCTACCATATGCTCATATTTTGGGTAGGGTCGAAGGCTGGGGGGCTCTCTATGCCGGATTCACACTCAGTTTCGCTGAGAACCTGGAGAAGTTGCGAAAAAACCTCCAGGAGGTGCGCCCCACCATATTGATTGGCGTTCCTCGCGTTTTTGAGAAGATTTACAATGGCATTCGCACTCAGGTGGAAGCCCACCCTCTTCGCCACCGCTTGTTCAATTGGGCGGTCGGCACCGGAAAGCGAGTCAGTTCATCCAGACTTCATCGCCAGCCGCTGTCTTCTCTCGATTTGGCCCAGTTTGTGGCCGCCAAACAATTGGTTTTTGCTCCTCTCAAAGAAAAGCTGGGAGGACGGCTTCGCTTTGCTCTGTCCGGTGGCGCACCCTTGAGCCGCGAAATCGCCGAGTTCTTCCACGCCGCAGACATACTGTTGCTCGAAGGGTACGGACTTACGGAAACAACAGCGGCTGTCACGGTGAACACTCCTATGGCCTATTGTTTCGGCACCGTCGGCAAAGCCTTTGGGGATGTGGAAGTCAAAATTGCTGAGGATGGTGAGGTTTTGGTCAAAAGCCAAAAGGTCATGACCGAGTATTACAATAATCACGAAGCCACGAAGGCCGCCTTCACAGAAGGTGGGTTCTTTAGAACGGGAGATATCGGTGAGTTCAATGACGAGGGGTTTTTGCGCATCACCGATCGCAAGAAAGATCTCATCAAAACTGCTGGTGGAAAGTACGTTGCACCTCAAAAACTCGAGAACCTGTTGAAGTTAAATAAGTACGTCTCCCAGGTTTTGATCCACGGTGATCGCAGAAAGTACATTGTCGCACTTGTGACTCTGAATCCGGAGAACATTGAGGACTTTGCTCAACAGTATAGTGTTTCTTATAGTGATGTCCCAAGCCTAACCCAACACCCAAGGGTAAAAGAGCTCATCCGCGACGCCATCGCCGATGTGAACAGCCAGCTTTCCTCATTTGAAACCATTAAGAACTTCGCTGTGCTTCCCCATGACTTCACTGTGGAATCCGGGGAACTCACACCTAGTCTGAAAGTGCGCCGTCGCTTCTGCGATGAAAAATTCAAAGATGTTTTGGATCGACTCTATGGGGTTGACGGGAGCGTCTTGTAGAGTGCCAGGTTCCGAAAATACATCTGGGTGCGAAAAAAAAGTGGAATGATTTTCCACATTTTTTTCGCACCCCGATGCATTTTCGGAACCTGGCACCCTACAACTACCTCGTAAAATCAATATAGAAGCGAAAGCCCAATCCGACAAAGGGTCCGCTCATATCGAGGGACCGTTTGCTGGAATCGTAATTGAGGACTGTATCTCCCTTGACGACAGCGCCCTGGGCGATAGTGGTGACATCATTTTTGAACTCAAGTTTAGGTACCGGTAAGTATCGGTAACCCAACTCAAAGGCCACAGTAACTGTGTCTGCCATGAGAATTTCATAGCCCACTCCACCGTGCCCACTGATTCCGTAAGCCGTGGTCTTTTCGGCAAAATCAGTAATTCCACCCAACTCAGAGGTTCCTGTGGCCGTCATGGCAAATTCGTTGTCCATTGTTACGTCAGAGAGGCCCGCACCAGCAAAAAAATAGAACCGTGATTCCGGGTTTGGGGCTAAATTGACCTCAATGGTTGCGACCGGTTGTAAAACTAAAACTTTACTCGTCAGTAAAAACCGATTCACGCCAGAGGGGTTTTTGCCTGAGATTTCGTTGAGAGGTTTGGTTTGCAGAACCTCCATACCCACCCGCACAGTCACCCGGTCCTTAAATCTTAAAAGAAATCCAATTTCACCACTAAAATTATAGGCCACCTCATCGGCATAAACGGTGTCCGTCCCACCTGCTTTTGAAAATGCGTCGGACCCAGCCGCTGAAGTGCCGCCAGTGGCCCGCAAATAGGATGCTAGATACTCGTTTTTGAAATTAAAAACTCGTGCCCAGGAAACAGAGGGGGTCGCCACCGCCACCAGTAAGGCCAATGTCACCCACGCTCTTGATCCTATCACCGACTCTTCCCCTTCTGATGTGGCTTGGCCTGAGCCCTCTTGGGGGCTGGCGCCACATCGAGAATAATACGTCCTGGTTTATTGGCCTGTTTGGGAGAAAAAATCTCCACCTGAATAGGACGTTTCATATTCAAGATAAGGTTAGTCGCTCGATCTTCAGGGTCATAGGCAATTGACTGTAGAGCCAGATAAGGGGAACCAGAAAAGATCTTTTTAAGTTCGCTTTCCGTTAGCTTTGACCGCTGGACTTGGGAGAGATCCATGATGATGCGGGAGTTGGCAGAATCGACTTCAATGTGAAAGTAGGAGGAGGTTCCCATTAATGGGGCGCCATTTTCATCACCCAGATCCAATACAACCCGCTCCACTTTGGTTTTCTTCCCAAATTTGCGGCGCACATCACGCAGGGAGAACCCGCGCCCCGCAACTCCGCCTATGACCACGCCCTCACTCAGATATGAGTTGAGCTTCTTGGGCATTGAACGCTTATAGTCCTTGAGCCCCCAGGACGTGCCTGGAACCAAAAGCAGACCCAGCAAAACCCCGATCAACAGGCGCACCATAGACTCCCCCTCTCCTTGAACTAAGTGTGCCCAAATCCCCCTATTGGGGCAAGGGTTTGCCCCCTCAGCGGGCTGCTCCGCGTCCTCCAAAAATGGGCTCATTTCAGGGACCTAGGGACGATTTTTGGCACAAATTGGGCCTCAACCCCCCTCGGGAAGGGCCTTAACCCACCTAAAACTGGCATATTTATTGGAATTCTCTGGCTTTGATGAGTTTAGGACATTCCTAAGGCATGGGAGGAAGAGCCATGAAGAACCTTTTGGTTATTGGATTTTTCGCCTTGGCAGTTGGCCTAGTCGGCTGCAACAAGGACAAAAAAAGTGGGAACAGCACGGTCGCCGTGACACCCGCGAACAACACCTGTTCACAGTACACCTATCGCAACGGATTTTATTACGATGCTCAAGGTCGGGCCGTGACCTGTTATACTGCCACGAATAACTGCTCACAGTACCGATGGGACCCAAATCAAGGGTTTTATGTGGATGTTAACGGCGCACGAGTGGACTGCCAAAATAACGTGTTCAACAACTCCAATGTTTTCCCCTACTACACGACCAGCGGCAATGGTTGCTCGGCGTACACCCACGGTGTGTTCTACCCCGTGTTGATGGGAGGCACTTTGGTATGCGTTGGTTACTCCACTCTTAGTGCCAACTTCACCACCCAGTATCTTAACAGCATCTATATG
Organism: Pseudobdellovibrionaceae bacterium; assembly: GCA_020635075.1. Classification (NCBI taxonomy): domain Bacteria; kingdom Pseudomonadati; phylum Bdellovibrionota; class Bdellovibrionia; order Bdellovibrionales; family Pseudobdellovibrionaceae; species Pseudobdellovibrionaceae bacterium. The sequence goes on from JACKAM010000002.1 coordinate 179,692, forward strand.
GGTGGAGTCTGGACTCCAGGCAATCCCATCCTCGCCAGCTGTTACGCAGGATCGGGTAACTGCCGCTGTGGCGACTGGCTGGGCGGAACCCTCCAGTGGTGCTGGTCCACATTCTAATCTGACTTTGACTATGGCTGTCATCCGCCTCCAGGCTGACAGCCATTGGGAAGCCAAAATGCTTCCTTCAGGGGCGGCCACTATGGTATCCCAATTCAATGAACCAAAATAACAATTCCCAAGGCAATTTAAGTAGTAATCCCCTTCTTCACGATTCCAGCCAGCCCCACTTGGCGGTCCCTTTTCCGGAGATCAAACTGGAGCATTTTCTTCCTGCTTTGAAGGAAGCCATCCGCCTGGCCAAGGAGGGGATCACTCGGATATCGAAAAACCCGGAGCCTCCCACTTTTGCCAATACCATTGAGGCCATGGAGATTTCTGGTGAGCGAGTGGATTTGATTTCCCACGTCTACTACAACTTGCTGAGCGCTGAAACAAGTGATGAGCTTCAAGCCTTAGCCAACGAAATTGGCCCTCTACTCTCCAATTTTTCTTCGGACATTGTCCACGATGCAGAGCTGTTTGTTCGCATTAAAGCCGTCCATGAATGTGCCGATCGGGCTCAATTGTCGGCTGAGCAGATCACCCTTCTTGAAGACACCTACGTCGACTTCACTCGCAACGGCGCCTTATTAGATCAGGCAGGCAAGGAGACGCTGCGCAGGCTTGACGAGGAACTTTCCAAGTTGGGGCCGGCCTTTAATGACAATGTTCTCAAGGCCACCAATGCATTTGAACTTCATATCACTGATGAAAAGGAGTTGTCGGGCCTGCCTCCATCAGCAATTGAAGCCGCAGCTCACGCGGCTGAGGAAAAAAGTAAGACGGGCTGGTTGTTCACACTCGATGCTCCCAGTTATATGCCTTTTCTAAAGTATTCCGATGTGCGTGAGTATCGGGAGAAGCTGTGGCGGGCTTATGCCTGCCGTTGTGTGGATGGGCCTTATAACAATTCCGAAATGGTGATGAAGATCATTGGTCTGCGCCACGAGCGGGCCAATCTGCTCGGCTACCCGACTCATGCTGACTTTGTCCTGCGCAAGCGCATGGCGGAGAGTCCGCAGATGGTACATGGGTTTTTGGAGAAGTTGCTCAAGGCCTCAAAGCCCGCTGCAGAACAAGAAATTGCCAGCATCACCCGCTTTGCCCAGGAACTCGGCGGCCCAAACACCCTGATGCCCTGGGATCTCAGCTACTACGCTGAAAAATACAAGATTGAAAAGTTTCATTTTGATGAAGAAGAGCTGCGTCCCTATTTTCAGCTTGAGAAAACTGTCGAAGGTGTGTTCACCCACGCCCGCCTACTCTATGGCCTTAAGTTCAAGGAATGTGACCAGTATCCAAGATACCATAAGGATGTAAAAGTTTATGAGGTGAGCAAAGAAGAGTCTGGTGACTTCATTGGACTTTTCTATGCAGATTTCTTTCCGCGCCCGAGCAAAAAGGGTGGCGCCTGGATGACTAATTTTCGGGAGCAGGGACATTATGAAAATGGCCTGATGAGACCTCACGTGGGCATTGTCTGTAATTTCACCAAGCCCACCCCGGGCAAACCCAGTTTACTCTCTTTTTTGGAAGTTCAGACACTCTTCCATGAGTTTGGTCATGCCCTGCATAGCCTTCTCTCGCAGTGCTACTATCGCAGTCAGGCAGGAACCAGTGTATACTGGGACTTTGTGGAGTTGCCCTCCCAGGTGCTGGAAAACTGGACTTACGAGAAAGAAGCGCTAGATTTGTTTGCCCGGCATTACGAAACCGGCGAGAAAATTCCTGAAGCTCTGGCCAAAAAGATCAAAGATACTGCCCGGTTTATGGCTGGGTACCATTGCGTTCGCCAGGTAAACTTTGGTCTTTTGGATATGGCCTTTCACGATGTCAGACCTGACACAATTGGCAGCGTGGCGGATTACGAACACAAAGTCACCGAAGCATCTTCTGTACTGCCACAAATTCCTGGGACTCTTTTCTCTACGGCCTTCTCTCACATTTTTGGTGGTGGCTATTCGGCTGGTTACTACAGCTACAAGTGGGCCGAAGTTTTGGACGCCGATGCCTTTGAGTTTTTCCAGGAGAAGGGTCTGTTCAATAAGCAGGTCGCGGAGCAGTTTGAAAAAAACATTCTCTCGCGGGGCGGAACTGAGCACCCAATGGTTCTATATAAGCGCTTCCGTGGCCGGGAACCGGACCCCGATGCACTCTTGCGCAGGGATGGTTTGATCTAGGATATGGCAAAAAAAATGAAGACATCTGAGAAGAAGCACAAGGTTCTGATTCTGTTCCGACAAGGGACCGCATCAGCGAAATCCGTATCCCAGGAAGCAGCCAAGTGGCTGTTAGACAGAGGGGGTGAGGTCTTCAGCCATCCAGATCAGACAATTGCCAAAAGTATCAAAAAAGCCAGCAAGCAAACCCTTGGCTCCCTGAACCTAGTCGTCGTCCTGGGGGGCGATGGAACCTACCTGGAGGCGGTTCGCTACCTAGAAGGACGAAAGATTCCGATTTTAGGCGTAAACATGGGTTCTCTTGGCTTTCTTACTGAGACCCGTCTGGAGGATCTTTACCAGACTCTCGAACTGGCTTTGACTGGCAAAATGGAGATGCGACCCAGAGCCATGATTCAGGTAAAGGTCAAACGCAAGGGCAAAGTCCGCATTGAGCACACCGCCCTCAACGATGTGGTGATCGAACGAGGCGGCAATCATATGATCACCCTGAGTGCCTTTTGCGAAAAACAGCACGTTTGTGACTACAAGGCTGACGGCCTGATCATCGCTGCTCCGACCGGATCAACTGCCTACAACTTGGCGGCCGGAGGGCCTATTCTGCACCCGGAAGTAAAGTCTTTTGTCGTGACTCCCATTTGTCCCCATAGTTTGACAAACCGTCCAATCCTTTTTCCCGAGAATAAGACCCTGATCTTTAAGGTAAAAAAGGGATTGAGTGAAGCCGCTCTGACCGTCGATGGTCAACAGGTGACAAAGGTGACTGGAGATGATGAGATCTCCATAAAATTGGATCCGAATGAACACTTTGTTCTCAGGCGCCCGAGTCATAACTACTTTGATTTACTTCGTGAAAAGCTCAACTTTGGGACACGTGCGGTTTTCTAATTGAATTTAGCGACATCGTCGTCAATTTGGGGGAAGCCTTATGCTTGTGGAGTTGAACGTCTCCAACTTTGCCATCATCAATGCCATTAGTCTTCAATTTGCCGAAGGCTTGAATATCCTCAGCGGCGAGACCGGTGCGGGAAAATCTGTGCTACTTAAGAGTCTAGCCCTGTTGATGGGTGACAAATCCCAACCTGGAGTCATTCGGACCGGAGCTGAGGTGGCGACAATCGAAGGAGCCTTTGATCTTTCCCGCCGTCCCGATATCACTCAACACCTACATGAAATGGGTATTGAAACTCCAGATGACCATTTAGTGGTTCGCCGTATCTTGTCCTCTCAGGGCAAAAGCCGGGTCTACCTCAACGGAGCTCTGACGTCGCTGAACACTTTGAAGGAAATCATTTGTCCTTTGATTGAGCTAACCGGGCATCAATCGGCTCCTCTTATTGAAATGACTGGTCAGCATGATAACCGCAACCTCCAGTCCAAGTCCTACCATCTGGATATGGTAGATCGAATGGCCAACTGCTGGGATCTACGTCTCAGTGTACAGGAAAAGTATGATGAGTTGCGGTTGCTTAAGAAGAAGCGCCAGCAACTTGAGGAAAGTCGTTTGCAGCGTGAACAGCGCCTGGACTTCCTTCGCTATCAACGTGATGAAATCGCCAATTTAAATCTCCGTCCGGGCGAGGAAGATGAGCTTCAGGCCCGTTTTCAAAGGGCAAAGAACTCCTCTAAGCTGGCGAGCTTTGCGGGACAGAGTGAGGAGGCTCTCTACGGAGATGATGACTCTTCACTCGTTCGCATTCACCGGATTATTCAAAAAGCGCAGGAACTAGCCGATTGCGACCCGGGCGTTCTAAAAATGATCGAGCCCCTGCAGACGGCCAAAACCCTAATTGAAGAGGTGGTCTATGAGCTGCGTGAATATGGCCGGAATGTGGACATTGATCCTAGCGAACTGGATGGTCTGGAAGCGAGAATGAGCCAACTGCGGCACTTGCAGAAAAAGTATGGTAGCTCTGTGGAAGTTATCCTGGGAACGCTTGAGCGTATTTCGGAAGAAATTGACCAGTTGGAAAACTGCGATGAGGCCCTCGCCTTGATTGATAAGCAGGAAAAGGAATTGAGTCTCGCCCTTAAGTCTTTGGCACAAAGCCTCCATGAGCAGAGAAAGAAGGCCTGTTCCGTGTTAACAAAGAAGGTTAATCAGGAGCTTCGGGATCTAAACATGAAGGAAGTCACTTTTGGCGTGGACCTCAAAGTCCTGTCTGATGTGGGTCCAACTGGGATATCAGATATTGAGTTTACCACCAAGAGTGGAGAGAAGGATCAACCCCGCCCCCTGGCCAAGTTTGCCAGTGGTGGGGAACTGAGTCGAACTCTTCTGGCACTAAAGAGAACCATTGGCTTGTCAGAACTCCCACGAACCTTTTTGTTTGATGAGGTCGATGCCGGAGTTTCTGGCATGACGGCAGAGATGGTTGGGCGAAAACTTAAGGCTATCGCCAAAGGTCAGCAGGTGATTTGTGTGACCCACCTTCCTCAGGTCGCATCCTTTGCGGATCATCATTTCTTTATTCACAAGAAGACCACGAACAAGAAAACCCAAATGGAGGTGGTATCCCTTACAAGCAATGACGAAAAGATCAGCGAGATAGCACGCCTGTTGTCAGGAGAAAAGGTGACCAAAACCAGTCGGGATCACGCCCGCCAGCTGTTGGCCGAATCAAGAAAACAGTAGAGTAAAAACTGAGAGGCCGACGCGAACCATGCCCTCAAGAGGATCACTGCCATCGCGGGTGATACTCGCCATAAAAACAAAGGCGGTGATAGCTGTTCCCCAGAACACGATCCATTCAATCTTGGAGAATCCCAACCACCTTGATTTCTCTACCTGTTGAGGTTCTGTCTTACCTTCTAGCGCCAGTGTTTGTGCCATCCCAATAACCTCGCTTTCCCCAACCCACATACGTCTCTCTCCCAGAGAAAAAAAGAAAGCCTCACTCGGGGCAATGAGAGAGGCTTCACAAGGGGCATAGTTCTGGGGTACTGTGACCAAAAAATTTGGGGAACTTTTTGGTCTCATTTGAGACTCACCAGGGGCAATTGGTGATCTCTCTCATCTACAAGACTTTTTTGCGTTGACAGTCTTACTACCTAGCTAATCCAAATCCCGTACCAGCCCAATCCCCTTTTAACGCGGAGCTGAGATCGCGAAAAGCCCGACCTTGTCTACATATTGGTGAGTCAATTTGAGAAATCCTATGTTTTCCAAACAAAATAGCCTAGATGTGCGGACTGACCTGACTTTATACAGGCGTTTATGGGGTGAAAACAGATTGGTCAGTGATTCTCACTTTGAACCGCTAATCATCTGAAATAAGGGTTGTTTTTTGGCTTTGCCCGGGTGAAATTTGGTGTCAATTGGCTGACACTTAGAACTGAGAACAAAACCGCTCTGCCATCGCCGTGATGGTAAAACTGGGGTTAACTCCTAGGTTTCCTGGAACCACAGACCCATCGCAAACGTAGAGACCCGGGTAACCAAAGACCTGGTGGTTTTTATCCACCACGCCGTCCTCGGCGTTTTGGCCTATTCGAGCACCTCCTAATATGTGAGCTGTTGCTGGCGTTTGGGCCACCACTTCAGGCAGAATGTTCATCGCCATGCCGTCGATGTTTCGCGCCAAGATTTGAGCTGCCTGTTGGGCCTCAGGGTAAAATGTTGTAATTTGATCCCCCCCCGATCGAGCCAGACGGAACAGATGACCGCGCCCCTTTGAGGTGAAGTTCATTTTTTCCCCACTCGCTCTCATAAACAAAAGAATCACGCTTCGCTCGGCCCACCCTTTGGCCAACAAAACCCGCAACCAATTGATACCCTGAAACAACATTCTAAAAAAGAACTTAAAACGGCGGACCCAAAGACTGCCCGGACCCGTGAGCGGAACGCCGAGGGGACCTAGAGCACTGCTACCCTTTGAATAACGAACAGCCTCAAGAGTGGTTTGTTCATCCAAATGTATCGAGGCACCAATGGCGACCCCTTTTGAAAAATCCCGACCAAGACCATAGGCGGACGCCCCAAGCAGACACTCGCCATTGATGAAAACATCTTTTCCCAGTCGATTGGAAACATGAGAGAGGGTCCTAAAATTTGACTTGTTCTCAAACAAGATTCCAAGAGTACCCATCACTCCAGCACTTAAAATGACTTTTTCAGCCCGAAAGACTGGTCCTGGCCGTTTTCGAAAAACCTTCCATTGTTCTGTTTCGACGACGTAGCCACCTTCGGATTGCCAGATCAACTTTTTTGCCCGAGTGGAAGGAAAAACTTGCAGGCCCTTTTTGCGGGCAAAGTATAAATAGTTTTTTACCAAAGTATTTTTGGCATTTTCCCGACAACCTACCATGCAAGCCCCACAGTAAGTGCACCCCCTTCGCTTGGGTCCTTCTCCATTAAAATAGGGATCTACCTCCTCATCAGGTGAACCAAAGTAAACACCCACCTGTGTGGGTTCAAAGCTGTCAGCAACCCCCATGGCTTCCCCGATGTGTTTGAGTTGCTCATCGGCCGGGTGGATTTCCGGATTTGCAGTTCTTCCGAGCATTTTTGAGGCGGTTTCATAGTGAGGTTCGAGCTCCTCCGCCCAATCCACCTGCTGGAGCCAGTCTTTGTGCTTGAAGACCTGATGTCGCGGTTTGAACAGAGTGTTGGCGTAAACCAGGCTCCCCCCGCCAAGGCCCGCTCCCCCTAAAAGCAGCAGGCCGCGAAACCACTGAAGCCTTTGGATGCCTTGACAACCTAGGCGCGGCATCCATAAAAAGCGTTTCAAATTCCAGTTGGTCTTGGCGAAGTCCTGATCCCGATATTCCCGCCCCTCTTCGACGAGAGCAACCCGATAGCCTTTTTCCACCAAGCGGAGAGCGCATACGCTACCACCGAATCCGGAACCGACAATCAGGAAGTCGAATTTTTCTCGACTCGCATCCACGGCTGGTCACCCTCTATTTGGATACCCTGTCTAGATCTAACCACCGACCCTCGCTGGCAGTCAAAACAAAGACCGATGGCCTCTCCATCCAACTTCCCAAATTGACAATTCGGTGCTTCGTTTCTCCAGAGCTGATCTCTCGATCCTCGCGCACATGTATATGCCCGGCGATAAGTATGTCATAGGGTTTGGTCGCCAATATTCTGCGACCGTGGGCCAAAATCTTTTCTCTTGCTGTCGCCTGGTCCTGAGACTTGTAGCCACTGGTGTAAGCCCGGCTTCCCTGGCTTGCCCTTTCCCCTATCCTCACGAGCAAAGTCTCTGGTAGCCAATGAGCCACCATCTTCATTACAGGTGTCCGTAAAAACCACCGTAAGAAACGATATCCCGTATCATCTGGATCCAATTCATCACCATGCTCCAGTCGCAACCTGAGTCCTGCCAGTGTTGTATTGATCGGACCTGGGTGCACATCAACACCTAATTCCTTTCCCCAAAACTTCTCAAGATACAAATCGTGGTTGCCTTCAAAGTAGTGTACCGCAACACCTTCCATCGTCAGACGTCTAATTTGGTCGACAACATTTCGATATCGCTCTTGAAAATATTGGTGATCGGATAGCCACAAGTCAAAAATATCCCCCATCATAAACAAATGAGTGCACTCGAGGTCAGCACCCAGTCGGCGCAGGAAGGAAAGGAACAGCTCAGCTCTGTCTCCGGAGGCATCGGTCAGATGGACATCTGATACAAAATAGGCAGCAACACTCATCATCCTACTCTAAAAAAACGTCCGGTCGCCAATCAGCAACCGGACGAATTGAGATGTACTGATTAAGGAGCTTAGTAATCCTTTTGTCCTTCACTACTATCATCGATCTGATGCTTCTTCCGCAGATATGAAGGGACCTCCAGATTTTCAGCATCAAAGGGGGACCGTGCCACTTCTCGAGCCAAGCGACGGGCTGATGCCAGTGGGTCCACATCCTCTTCAACATTCATTGTCAATTGTTCTGGCTGCTGAGCCTGAGTGTGAGTGTGAGCCTGGCTCTCCCTGTAGGCCTTGGCTTTTGCCAAAAGAATATCCCGGGGAAGCTTAGGTTTTTCTGCGGAGTCTTCAGCCGCCAAATGCTCCGCCATCACCGGAGCTGCACTCTGAGAAGTAGGCTCTGCCTGCGGAGTAACCTCTTCCTTCAGGGGAGCAATCATTTCGATTTCTTCCCGCTGCGGCTGAGGGGGCTGAGCGATGGGCTTTTCGACCGCAGCCTCAGGTGCCTGAGGGGCCTGATACTGGGTCGGAACCTGATACTGATTGTTCGCGTGGATTACCCGTTGATCCATCATACGATGACCCTGAGCATTTGCCATATTGACCTGAGCCTCAGCCATCGCTTGAAGGCGGCTGATCTGATCAGACACCAGACGGGTTTGGTTTTCATTACCAAATCCAGTCGCAATAACAGTCACACGAACTTCGTCACCCATGTTTTCATCAATAACAGCACCAAAGATGATCTCGGCATCTTCATGGGAGGCTTCTGTGATCAGAGTCGAAGCTTCGTTGACTTCCCACAATGTCAGGTCTGGGCCACCGGTAACGTTGATGATAATTCCAGTAGCACCGTCAATGGCAATGTTCTCGAGAAGAGGAGATGAAATGGCTCCGGTCGCAGCCTCCACAGCCCGGTTTTCACCCACAGCCACACCTGACCCCATGATGGCCATGCCTTTGGCAGCCATGACCGTACGAATATCAGCGAAATCCAGATTGATCAGACCGCGGATATTGATCAGATCGGAAATTCCTTTTACTGCCTGAAGCAAAACATGATCCGCCTTTTTGAAGGTCTCAAGAAGTGGTGTCTTTTCACTGGAAACCGACAAGAGTTTCTGATTGGGAATGACGATCAACGTATCAACATTCTCCTTGAGCTCCTGAATTCCGGAGTCGGCATGCCGCTTTCTCTTTTTTCCTTCAAAAAAGAAGGGACGGGTAACCACACCGATGGTTAGAGCACCCAACTCCTTGGCAATCTTGGCCACGATTGGAGCTCCACCGGTTCCCGTGCCACCACCCATCCCGGCCGTGACAAAAACCATGTCAGCACCATCAAGAATTTCTACAATGTCATTGTAAGACTCAATAGCTGCCCGTTTACCAATTTCTGGATTGGCGCCCGCACCCAAACCCTTGGTGAGCTCAGATCCTAAATTAATTTTTCTTTCTGCCTTGTTTGCTGAAAGAGCCTGTCGGTCTGTGTTAGCAACCACAAACTCCACACCGGTCAATCCACCCTCAATCATCGTCTGGACAGCGTTGTTTCCGCCGCCACCAACACCTATGACCTTAATGCAGGCACCAATGTTGGCATTTTCCTCCAGCTCAAACATATTCCCTCCCCTGGAACCTAAAAGACGCTCGAAAAGTATTCCTTAATTTTCTTTGCAAATCCAGAGACAGCTCCGTCTTCCTCCGAATCACGGGGTGCCTCCACAGGCTTATGCTTCAGTTTCAGCTTTTCCTGTTCCACGCCATAAAGAACCAAACCAACGGCAGTGGCAAAGCTTGAGCAGCGAACTACATCCGTTAAGCCACCAACCCTATCGGGTGCCCCCCGTCGGACAGGTATATCAAAAACAAAATCACCCATTTCAACCAAACCGGGAAGAAGACTGCCTCCGCCGGTTAAGATCAGCCCAGACCCAAGTTTGGTGGTCAAATCCGCATCGGCGATCTCACCACGAATGAGGTGTAAAGTCTCCTCGGCACGAGCCTCCAGAACTTCACACAATTCGCGGCGTGGAAGGGTGCGGCTCTTACGACCGCCGACAGCCTCCACATCTATGGATTCATCCGTGTTAACCATTTCAGCCAAGGCACAGCCATACTTCTTCTTGAGGGCTTCTGCACTATTCTGCGTGGTTCTCAAACCCATGGCTACATCATGAGTAAAGTTGTTTCCACCAACGGGAATAACAGCTGTGTGGGTGACGCTCCCCTGAGTGAAGCTAATCATATCACAGGTGCCGCCACCGATATCTACCACACTACAACCTAGATCTTTCTCATCTTCACTAATCACCGAAAGAGCCGAGGCCAATTGCTGAAGTACCAGGCCTTTCACCCGCAGACCCGCACGCTCGGTACACTTAATGGCATTTTGAACAGAAGAGGCATTCCCAGTGATGATATGCACTGAAGTTTCCAGACGCACACCCGACATTCCAATTGGATCACTAATTCCCTCTTGCCCGTCGATCTTGTAGTCCTGTGGAACCACATGCAGAACGTGACGATCTGTGGGAATAGCCACCGCCTTCGCAGCCTCAATCACCCGATGAATGTCTTCTTCACTCACTTCCTTGTTACGGATTGCCACCATTCCCGTGGAGTCAAAGGACTCGATGTGCATGCCTCCAACACCCAACCATACCGAGTTCAATGTGATACCCGACATGAGCTCAGCCTCTTCTCTTGCTTTTCTGATGGCTTCTACTGTGGTTTCGATATTAACCACAGTTCCTTGGCGCATTCCCGGGTTCGGCGCGACTCCCACACCAACTACGTTGAGTCCCTCGATCCCCATCACGCCGATCACACAGGCGACTTTAGTAGTACCTATGTCCAGACCGGCAACCACGTGGTTGTTCTTGGTTACCTTTGTCATATTTCCTCAATGTTGCAGTCCCTAAGTTGTTGAAACCTTCAATCATCCCTGACAAGTGCAACATCCGTGTTACTCACCCAGTTTATACCATTCGCAAGCAAACGAAATAAAGCTGGACCTAAGATTCCTTGCCTAAAGGCTAAGGGGCATTACGCAGCCTGACAACAACTTTCTTGGAGAATTTCGCGTCGATGACGCGTCCGTCTATCTGGTGTTCTTGGAGGTAATGAAGAACTCTTTCCACCCGTTTGAGTTTTCGGGAAATTGCTTTTTCACCCAAACTCACCTTCACTCCCTTACCCATCAGGACAACTTCCAATCCTTCCTCTGGAGTGTAGTGAACTTCTGAAATGCGATTGAGCCCGACGTCCCCCTCTTGAGGAACTTCTTCCAGTAATTCGATGACCTTCTTTCGCCAATTTTCATTCTTGGCAAATCCACTTCCGCGCAGCAATGGTAGGTCGGGAGCATCCTGGGCAAGAATAGCAGGCAGAAGGCTTGCATCACTCGCCACAGGGTAGACAAACCCTTTGGCTCCTGCCAAAACCAACACCGGATCACGAGGTAAAATACGCACAAAAAGTTTGTTTGGGAATTGGCGAGACACGTAAGCTGCTTTTACTCTCGAATCAGATTCGATTTCAGAGAGTAGACCTCCCAACTCCACCTCCCAGGCCTTCAATCCAATGAGGGAATTTAATTTGCCTGCCAATTCTGAGCGAATGCGATTGAAGAGGACTTCCTGATTACTGGATTCCTCCATTTCAATCTGCACACTTTGCAGGTTAAACCAATCCCCATGCACAGACCAATAGGCACCAACCAGGATCAGACTTGTGACGACAAAGCCAATCCCTCCACTCACCCAGACCTTGGTCTTGTTTTTCATATTGAGACCGTCTCCTTTTCGCCCATCATACCCCCTGCCATTTCGACCGACGAGGGCGGAATCGCGGGGAGTGAAAAATTCTGGTATTCTCAGGACTTAGGGCTAAGGAACAAAATGCCAAAAAGGCCGATAATATTCTCAGGATGATACGCAACTTTTCCGGGAGCCCGGGGGTTTCACAGACACTGGGTTCATGAAACTTGGAGGAGATGTCATGTTTTTTGATTTCATTGAGCGATTTTTACTTGTGGCCATTGTGGCCGTTTCTATTCTCTTGGTCGGTTGCGGAGACAACCAAGACGATGCTTTGGATTCCACATTTGAGCTATCTGCGGAATCCATGATCACTGCCCTCAGTGGTTCGGCTGACGACCACAGCGGCGAAAGTTATGCATCGGCCAATTTGCGTAAGCAAAATATCGCCGACCTTTTTCTTCCCAAAGCCTATGCTGCAACCTGCACACGCGCGGCTCTGGAAACCTGCTCAAGCGGCGTTAAAACGGCGACCTATTCGAATTGCGACATTTCTGGAACCCTACTTAGTCTCGATGGAAGCGTCACTTTGACCTACTCGGACTCAGGTTGCGGAATGGCATCCGCGAGTGACAATGTCGCTCGCACCTACGATTACACCATTACCGGCCCTCGTGGCGGAAATCTCCAGGTTTTCTCCACTGCCCTCACAGACTACCGGGGAACATCGATCTCGGGCGGAGGAAAACTCACCAACACCGGATCAGCCTGGGAAATTCAGGTACTCGGAAAGAACAAGATTCTTAAAACGGCCGCAGGTGTGACAATTATGAGTCACTCTATTCGTACTTTGAGCAATGTTACCGTCACTGGAGGCCTTTCCCGAGCCAGCCGTGTGATGAATGGCGGCCAGGTGGAAGTGAATCACAACCTAGCCAAATTCACTGCGGTTTATACTCCCAATAATCTTCAGTGGAGCTCGACATGCTGCCATCCAGTATCTGGAAACCTGTCTGTCACCTTTGATGGTACTGTGACCGGAACTGGCTCTGTTGTTTTCAACGGCTGTGGTAGCGCCACCATCAGTAAAGACGACAAAGAGCGCACGATTACTTTGAGCTATTGCGAGTAAGGGAGAATTGTAAGGTATCAAGTTTCTTTTCCGGAAGCAGGGACCAATGAGCGGAGAAATCTATCTCCGCTCATTGGTCCCTGCTTCCGGAAAAGGAACTTGTGCGGGGTCAAGGTTTTAACGCAACAGTTCCGCCATAGCTTCGCGTGGTGTTCTCCACCCCAGGGTTTTCCTGGGCCTATCATTGAGTAGCCGTTGGACTCGTTTGATCTCCTTGCGAGTAATGTTGGTAAAGTTAGTTCCTTTGGGGAAGAACTGCCGGATCAAACCGTTAGTGTTCTCGTTAGTTCCTCGTTCCCAAGGACTTTGTGGGTGGGCAAAATACACCTTCATTTGGGTTTCTTTAGTGAAGAGTTTATGCTGAGCCATTTCTCGTCCTTGATCATATGTCAGGGTTAGCCGAAGCTCCTTTGGTAACTTCTTGATCTCCTTCGCAAATGCTCTTCTGACATCCTCGGCTTTCTTGCTTTTCAGGGGGACAAGGATAGTGGTTCTCGTGGTGCGCTCTACCATAGTTCCCAGGGCTGTTTGCTCCCTTTGCCCGCCAATGATTATGTCTCCCTCCCAGTGTCCCGGTATGGAGCGATCAGCAACCTCTGACGGCCTTTCCTCGATTGATATCATGTCCTCAAGATTGGATACTTGCCCTTTCGCGCTTCGCCCTCGGGTCCGACGCTTTTTGTGGGCCTGCCTAAGACACCTAGTCAGTTCAGCACGAAGTTCTCCCCGAGGAAGAATGTAGATGTAGGAATAGATCGTTTCTTTGGAGACCTGCATGGATTCATCCTCATACCGGGATTCTAAGTGCTGGGCAATCTGTTCGGGAGACCAGTAAAGCTTGAGCTTAGCCCGAATGACCCTTAACAAACGCTGATTTTTCAATATCTTGCGCTTGCCTAAACGGCGGCTGCGTGAGGCTCGCTGAGCCTCTTTATCTGCCCAAACTGCCCGGTAATTGATCTGCTCCTTGAAGCGCCTGAGCTCTCGGCTAATGCTGCTTGGAGCACGGGAAAGCTCTTGAGCAATATCTCGAACCCCCAGGCCTTTCGACAATAAACGACTGATTTCTTCTCTCTCTTCTAGCGAGATTCGTTTGAATTTTTTCACAACACTCCTATTATTAAAGTGTTGCGTTAAAATCTAGTATTCACCTTGGTACCTTACACGGAAAGAACCTGGTCTAATTCTGGAAAAACCTGACGCCAATCCTGATTCCTCAGCTTATCCAAGAGAGCATTAAACTCCCCAAATTCCGAAAGATAGTTGGAATTTTCGGATTCGCCATGAACTGCCAGAAATCTAAGAACCTCGGCACGCCTGAAAAACTGGGGAAGTTGCTGAGAAATCCGGTTCTTCAGGCCAATTGGCAGCCCCACCAGCGACATCTCTTTGGGTTCAAAAAGAAAATCCAAATTCCAATTCACCCCATCTCCAGCAGTATCCCTTATCCAACCTTCGAGTTGAGGCAGGTGAAGAGCATTAAACACACTGACCACGGTGTGGACGCTCAACTCCACGCTTGGGCAGTTGGTCTGTAAGTCCAAGAACTGGCTAAAAACCTTTTGCGTGGTTTTCCAATCGGCGCCATAACGCAAATACTCGTTCACCTGACCCACCCCATCAATGCTGCAAAAAATCTTAGCCGTTTTGCACGAGCGGATCATCTCCTCCCATTCGGCGGACAGGTGAACCGAGGTGTTTGTGGTCATGTGTAGGCAGATGTTTTTAAGCCACCCCCTCTCATCCATGTAATGAAGAAACTCTAGGTTCTTTTTCTCGTATAAGGGTTCGCCTCCAAGTATCTTGAGCCAACCCAGGCGGGACAGATCCCATTGTCTAAAGTCCCAGTCCAAGAAGTGTCGTCTGGGACCCGAGTAGCCCATAACCACCTTCGCGTCTTCATACCAGGATGACGAGAGTTGAGCATTGCACATACGGCAAGCCATATTGCAGGCATTTGAAAAGGAAATCTCCAAAGACTGGAGAAACGGCTCTCCCAAAGGCTGGGGAAAACGATGGTTACCCCGGGTACGAAGACTGGATCGGCTTGCCGTTTCGTCGCTCAAACATTTTTCACACCCCTTGGCCCACTGCCCACCCAACATCCTTCGGCGAAGCCCCTCCATTTCGGGACTATAAAAAGCTTCATTCACTGTCTTGTAGGAACTGAGCAGCTGTCGGTCCAAAAACCGACAACAGGGCAAGATGAGCCCTTCCGGCAAAACCGCGGCATGTCTCCATACCATTCCACACTGTCCCTGTGGATAAATCTGTTGTTCAGGTGGACTCACTCTTTCCCACTCCCTAAGACCAATCGCCTAAATAAATGACTTCCGTCTTTAACTCGATCTTGGTCAGCTCAAACACTGTCTGCTTGACGTGCTTAATAACTGAATCAACATCGCTGGCAGTAGCCGTACCCGAATTGACGATAAAATTAGCGTGTTTGGGGGAAACGGTGGCGCCACCTATCGAAAAACCTTTGAGCCCACACTTGTCAATCACAGCTCCGGCTTTATAACCGGGAGGATTAACGAACACCGATCCACAACTGGGCTGATCCAAGGGTTGCTTGCTCAAACGCAGTCGGTTGGCCTCCTTGACTCGACTTGGAATTTCCTCATCCACGTCCAGCGGACAACTCAGTCCAACTCTCACCAACACTCCCGGCTGCCAACCCTCGCTATGCCTGTAGGTCCATCTAATTCTTTCCGCGGGAATTGTCTCTCGCACTGCTTTGCCGTTGTCCAAACGGACGGTTTCAACCCAATCCACAATCTCACAGAATTCCTTGGGAGTCCGGTCCTCACTGACCCCGGCATTCATCACCACGCCTCCCCCCACATCACCGGGAAGACCGCTGAGAAACAAGGCCGGGGCTAGACGTTTTTGCATGAAGACTCTGAGTAACTGTGATTTGTGAGTTCCCGCCATGGCCACAATCTGTAATCGCCCTCCAGCCTCTTTGACATCCAGCCCAGCTAGACTACGCATAGACAGGACCAGGCCCTTAATTCCCTTATCACTGATTAGTGAATTGCTTCCCCCCCCAAGGATGGTCAAATCCAAGTTCTTCTTATGACACCACTCGAGTGCGGCTTCCACCTCTTCTATGGACCGAGGCGAGCAAAAATACTCCGCCTTACCTCCGACCCTCCAAGAAGTCAGGTTGTGTAGGGCCATTTGTTCCTGAACCAAATCACTTCTCACTTTTGGACCCCTTCATCCAAATAGGTTCTTACCGCATCACCAGTTTTCCATACATTGCCGGCACCAAGGGTCACTAATACATCCCCCTGCCTTAGAAACTGTCCCAGCCCTTCAATATTCTTGTCCCCACCATCACCAAGATAATCAACATTGGGGTGATGCATCTGTTGAACCAACAACCGAGCATTTACTCCCTGAATAACAGCTTCCCCGGCGGGATATATATCCATTACGAAAAGGTGGTCGGCATCCTTAAAACAGTCGAGAAACTGCTCCCAACACAGCTGTGTCCGTGAATAACGGTGGGGCTGAAAAAGAACAACGAGACGACGATCGGGAAACCCTTCTTTAAATGCCGAAAGCACGGCCGAAACCTCGGTGGGATGATGACCGTAATCATCATAGAACAAAACCCCCGCAGCCTCCCCCCGTTTTTGAAATCTTCTATCGACGCCGCGAAAACGACTAATACCTTCGGCACACGTTTCAAAATCAAGGCCCGCTGCCAATCCGGCAACAATAGCTGCAAGCGCATTCAGGGCATTGTGCCTTCCGGGTACGGGAATAACAAACTCACCTAGCAATCCATCTTCCGTATGGACCTCATATTTTCCCTTTTCACCCTTCAATACAAAGTCATTATTGCCATCAAACCCATAATACAAAGTTCTCTTAGGGAAATCCGCAAAAACCTCTCTCACTTTTGAATCGTCGCCACAAAGTATGACTGATCCGTAAAAAGGGACTCTGGAGGCAAAGTCATAAAAGGCATTCTTAAGATTTTCAAAATCCTTGTAGTGATCCAAATGATCATTGTCGATATTGGTGACAATAACAATTTCTGGGCTCAATCGGTTAAAACTACCGTCAGACTCATCGGCCTCGGCCAGGAGCCACTCTCCCTGACCCAGCTGCGCAGTTGACTTGATCACGTCCAATCTTCCGCCTACGATAATGGTGGGATCTACTTTAGCCGTCAAAAACACAGAGGCCGCCATGCTTGTCGTAGTGGTCTTCCCGTGGGTTCCCGCAACGGCCACGCCCCTCTTCAGTCGCATCATCTCAGCCAGGGCCTCAGCCCTGGGAATCAATGGGACCCCTCTGCGCCGGGCCTCGCGGTACTCCTCATTGTGGGGCTTGACGGCGCTCGAATAGACGATCACCTCTGAGTCACCGATCTGGTCTCCCTGATGACCGATAAAGACCTGAATCCCCATCTCGGTCAATCTCTGTACCTGAGCATTTTCCTGCATATCACTTCCGGTAACATGAGCACCCATGTTGTGCAAAAGTTCAGCCAGGCCACACATACCAATTCCACCAATGCCGATGAAATGCACTTTTGCGTTGGTCAACTTTTTTAAGGTCGATTTAATTTTGTTCATTTGAGTTTTTTCCCGCCATCTCTGCCAAAAGAACTTTCGCAGTTCCCTCCGCGGCCTTGGGTTGATGAAATCGACGAATGTTCCCCGATAACTGCTCCAGCCGGGCTGGATTCCGAACAATCTCACGAATAATCCTAACCAATCGATCTGGAGTGAAATCCTTCTGGATTACCATCACCGCAGCATCATCCTTTACCAAAGCTTCAGCATTCTTCTGCTGGTGATCATCAGACGCAAACGGAAAGGGAACCAAAATGGCCGGTTTTGCCGCTGCCGCCAACTCGGCGATAGTACTCACTCCTGCCCGACATATCACCATATCCGCCCAGGCATATTGCTCATGAATATTGGGTAGATACTCCCTGACATCCACGCGAGCCCCATCCGACTGGTACTTGGCTTTCACCGAGGCAAAATCATGCTTACCTGTTTGATGTATGATCTCCACCTGATCGAGCCAATCTCCGCCCTTGCAAACAGCATCACAAACCGTATTGTTGATTCCCCTTGCCCCTTGGCTGCCACCGAATATTAAAATTCGCAAAGGACCGAGGTGGGGTCGCCTACTACCTGCCAACTCCTCAATCTCCTTGCGAACCGGCAAACCAATCTTGAGTACTCGCTTTACTCTCAAAAGATCTTTGGCCTCGCTGAAGACCACCAATCCAAGGCCCACAACCTTTGCCAGCCATCGATTTGCGAGGCCAGGATAGGCATTAGGCTCCCAAATAACCGTTTTAAATCCACACAAAGCTCCCACAAATAGCACGGGAGCCGAAGCAAACCCACCCACCCCCAATAGCAGTTTA
Source organism: Pseudobdellovibrionaceae bacterium (assembly GCA_020635075.1). NCBI lineage: Bacteria > Pseudomonadati > Bdellovibrionota > Bdellovibrionia > Bdellovibrionales > Pseudobdellovibrionaceae > Pseudobdellovibrionaceae bacterium. Next base: position 197,926 of record JACKAM010000002.1, read on the forward strand.
GGTCTGAATTTGAGCAACAAAAACAGGGCAACAAAGAAAGATAGTGGTAAGCCTACTAGGGTTTTGAGCCTCTCGCCCAATCCCACGTTTCTGTTCAGACGACCAATGGGGACCAGATGAAGAGGAAAACCCTGGTTGGGAATTATTTGAGTTTCTAGGCCGACGGGAGATCCAACAAAATGAATGTCCAATTCAGAATTCAATTCAAGAAGTCCCCTCGCTATCGCCAGGGCCGGATAGATGTGTCCGCCTGTTCCACCACCCGCTATAAATACCGTCTGCCGCGCCATTAACTATTTCCAATTCCCGGAAACTAAATTCTGGCCGCTCCGCGCTTCGGCCGCGTCTGTTTATTCTGCCTGTCTATGTTTAACAGCCAGCCAAAGCCAAGACAAGTCATCACCAAAGAACTTCCACCATAACTCAGGAAGGGGAGTGTGAGACCTTTTGTCGGCAGGAAGCCAAGAACAACGCCGACATTAATAAAAACTCCAAGGCCGAAAACAACTGTTAAACCTAATGCCGCAGCTCGCGCATAGAGATCCGATGCTTTCACCGAAATCTGGAATCCACGGAACACCAGGACGCCATAGAGAAGCAGCACCAACAAGAATCCCACATAACCAGTCTCCTCGCCAAGTACCGCCAATGTAAAATCTGTGTGTGCTTCAGGAAGAAAAAATAGCTTTCCCTGCCCCTGACCAAGGCCCGCACCCCACACTCCCCCAGCAGAGAAGGCCAACATGCTCTGAATTACCTGAAATCCCTTTTGGGCGGGGTCGGACCATGGATCCAAAAAAGCCTTCATTCTCGCGGCTCTATAGGGAACATTGACGACCAGGAAGTAAAAGGCCGGCAAAGCAAACGCGAGTCCTCCCAAAATGTAACGCCATCGTAAACCAAATGCGAAGAGCATCAGAAAGCACACAGACACACAAATGGCGAAAGTTCCAAAGTCCGGCTGACGCAAGACCAGCAATAAGGGCAGTCCCAAAAAGACAAAGCGAAAAAACCATTGCCCGCCGGAGAGACGCTGATCGGGTCGACTCAGGTAAGTCGCCATAACCAGCGGGAGCACCAGCTTAATCATTTCGCCTGGCTCGAATCTTTGCCCAAAAGGTAGCTTCACCCACCGTTGGGCCCCCCCGGCCTTGATTGCCAATTCAGGAACAAACGTGAGAATAAGCCCTACAACAGCCACTACCCACAAAAGGGGGGTGCCGATTCGTAGCCACTTAAAGGGCATGTAAGTGCCACCCAATAGAGCCAACACCGCCAAACCCGTAAACACCAGCTGACGACGAAAGATCAACAGTCCGTCGCCGTGCTTTTCCATGGCAAAAATGTAGGAAGAACTATAGACCTGAACCAGGCCCAATCCTAGGAAGAAGAAAACGACTAGCAGTAGCCCCTTATCAACTTGCCATTTCCTCACAAGCAGCCCCCTTGATGCGTCCGCTTATTCTAGCATAGGGGAGCTCGTAACTGCGATAGTTCTCAGCGGAATTTATTCACCAATTCCTTAAAGTAGTTTCCTCTCTCAACATAGCTGTCAAAGATATCGAAGCTCGAACAGCCAGGCGAAAGAAGAACCACATCACCAATCCTAGACTTTTGGTAGGCAATCAATATGGCCTCCTCAAAGGTCCCAATGAGAAAGGTCTCACTGTAATCGCCCACATCCCGGTTGATTCGCTCCTTCGCCTCGCCCACCAGGATTAAGGTCTTAACCACCCGGCGAATCCGATCCTTAAGAGGAGCAAAGTTGAGATTGGTGTCCTTTCCTCCCATGATAAGAATGACATTCTCATCGAAGGAATCAAGAGCCCGCATCACAGCGTGAACGTTGGTCGCCTTGGAATCATTGTAAAACTGAACCCCCCCAACCTTGCGCACGTACTCAAGTCGGTGAGGCATACCAGGAAATTCATCAATGACCCGTTGAATAGCTTCATGGGTGGCGCCGTGTTCACGGGCCACCAAAATTGCCGCCATCACGTTTTCATAGTTGTGTTTACCGCGCATTTTAGCGTTGGACACCGTGTAGTACTCGATTTCCGGACCGGTGCGCACCCGAATCTGATCCTTGATCAAAACCGCACCACCGATATTCATGATTTGCGGTTCAAGGGTGGGTTTGCGAGAGAAGTAGAAGATTCGACCTCTCTGGACAGCTGGGTCCCGAGCCAATTCCACCACCGCGTTGTCGTCGGCGTTGAGAATGCTGGTTGTGGACTGATTGGTGTTAAGGAAAATCCGTCTCTTGGCATTGACGTACTCTTCCATGCTCCGATAGCGATCCAAGTGATTTTCAGCCAAATTCATGAAGACAATATTAGAGGGGTTGAAATTCTCAACATGCTCCAATTGGAAACTACTGACCTCTAAGATCACCACCTGGGCCTTTTCTCCAGCGCGCAGGTATTCACTCAGCGGCTCGCCAAAGTTACCGCCAACCCAACAATTGACCCCAGAGCGACTCAAAAACTGTTCTACCATCCGGGTGGTTGTCGTTTTACCATTGGTTCCAGTAATGGCGATAACCGGTTCCTGAATAAACTGTGAGCAAAACTCAAATTCACCCGTAACTTTGACCCCATGGCTGCGAGCATAATCAAAGATTTTCAGGTGAGGGGGGACACCGGGACTTAGGATAATCAAATCCTGCTGAAGAAATGTCTTTGGCGTGTGCCCTCCCAAGTCATAATGAACCTCCAACCCAGACATGGCCTCCAAATGGTTGGCCAATTCCGCCTTTGACTTGTGATCACTCACCGTAACTTCGGCACCATTTTCAGTTAACAGGCGAGCAAGAGAAACCCCCGTTCTCGCCAGACCCACAATCAGAATCTTCTTTCCCCTAATTTCAGACAACTCCATGATCTTTCCTACCTCATCTCAGTTTCAGTGTGCTCAAACTCAGCACGGCTAAAAGAATGCTTACAATCCAAAAACGAACAATAATCTTAGTCTCATCCAAACCCTTGAGTTCATAGTGGTGATGAATCGGGGCCATGCGGAACACCCTCTTTCCCGTTAACTTGAAGGACGCCACCTGGGTAATAACGGAAAGGGCCTCTACGACGAATACACCACCTAACAAAACCAATAATAACTCGTTATGAGTTAACACGGCCATTACGCCAAGAAATCCACCCAGGGACAAACTGCCCACATCGCCCATGAAGACCTGGGCGGGAAAGCTATTGAACCAAAGGAAGGCCAGCCCAGAGGCAACGACGGCTGCTGCCAGGATTGTCAACTCACCAGATCCAGTAACAAAGGGAATAGCCAGGTAACGAGCGATCTCCGAGTGTCCCGCAACGTAGGCGAAGATCATGAATGTTCCAGCACAGACAATAACTGGAAAAATCGCCAGTCCATCCAAACCATCGGTAAGGTTCACTGCATTGGCGCACCCGACGATTGTGAGAGCCGCAAAGGGGACATAGAACCAACCGAGATCAAAATGAACTTCTTTGAGGAAGGGGACCGAAAGAACTGTGGTGATCTGACCATCCCATACCAAATAGGCCACGACTAAACCGGAAATCAAAAACTCAAGCAACAGTCTTAGCCTACCCGACAGTCCTTTTGAGTTCTTCTTAGCCACCTTGAGATAGTCATCTCGGTAGCCAATCAAACCAAACCCATAGGTCACGACCAAAACCGCCCAGACCATAGGATTCAGCATATCGACCCACAATATCGCTGGAGCCAGTAGTCCCATGAGAATCAGTCCACCACCCATGGTTGGTGTTCCGGCCTTTTTCTTGTGGCTTTGTGGCCCGTCCTCGCGAATGCTCTGGCCCACCTGTTTTTTCACCAGATGACGAATAAAATAGGGACCAAGGATCCAACAAAGAAAGAAGGCCGTAAAAAATGAAATGAAAGTTCTAAATGTGATGTAACGAAAGACGTTCAGAGCAGAGATTGAATCCGACGCCTCATAGAGCCAACGATAGAGCATTTACCCGCATTCCCGTAATCAGCTGTGCGTTGCCCTAAAAGCCGATTGGATCCCAGGCCTTAATCACCTGCTCCAGCTTCATCCCGCGCGAACCCTTAATGGCAACGATGTCCTGATCGTTTAGCATAGAGCCGATACGAGTTGCAAGCTCTTCTTTGTAAGTGTCTGAAATAAATAGATTTTTTCGAAATTCTGTGCGCCTCACCCCACGCTCGAAAGCGGCATGGGAAGGGCCGATGAACCATAGGGTGTCCACATCGATGTTGCCCACCATCTCACCTAGCTCCTCATGGAGGCGGTCGGACTCCTTGCCCAGCTCCAACATCTCTCCCAGAACCAGTATTTTCTTCCCCTTCATGGGCATCTCGTAGAGGTTTTTGATTAAGGCCGCCATGCTTTCCGGGTTGGCATTATAGCCATCAAACAAGACAGGAGTGCCGCACTTCAATCGTACCAACTGATTGCGCCCCCAGGCACAGCGCAACTCTGGAAGACCCGCCCAGATTTGCTCGGGTCCCATTCCCGCAGCCATTGCCAGGGCCGCTGCTGCCATTATGTTGGTTCCGTTTTGTCGACCAAACACCGGAACCCTTACATCTCCTTCCACTTCGCCGATCAATCCCATGACCTGAATAAAGTCGAGCCCGATTTCGGTAACCCTTAAATTGACCTCAGCGTTGGATTTGTAGGCGGAAAAGGTGAGTATGTGTTTTATTCCCTTTTTTACCGCTTCCTCATGCATACGAATGGTGTGCTCATTGACCAGATTATAAACCTGGATGGCCTTGGGGCATGAGCGGTAAAGTTCCCACTTGGCCTGCACCACGGCCTCCAGACTGCCCAACTCACCAATATGGGCCTGACCCACGTTGGTCACCAAAACAATATCGGGACTGGCAATTTCGCATAAGCGAGTGATCTCCCCAGAATGATTCATGCCCATTTCAACCACGGCAACTTCGTGTTCGGGTTCTATCGCCAATAGGGTCAGGGGAACACCCCAGTGATTATTGTAACTTCCCTTGTTGTAATGAGTCTTAAATTGGCGATTCAAAAGGGAGGCAACAAACTCCTTTGTCGTTGTTTTACCAGTTGAGCCTGTTATGGCGATGATCTTGGCTTTGTTCTTCCTGCGCCAATAGGATCCCAAGTCCTGAAGGCCCTTAAGTGTGTCACGAACCTGTACCAGGGTCACCTGATCGACGAGATCCTTTAGCTCAGGAACAAACTTATCGACAAGAAGACCTGTCGCACCTTGAGTGACGGCGGATTCGACAAAGTCATGGGCGTCGAACTGATCTCCACGCAAGGCGATAAACAGCTGACCGGTAAGATCAAGACGCGAGTCTGTACCAATTCCAGACCACTCCGTCTGTTTCTCCGACAGGGTTTTGCCCCCCGTCGCTTTTAAGACCTCATCCAGTGTTAGCTTCCAACTCATTGCAATAGATCTTTCACCACGTTCACATCACAAAAGGATAGCTTTTCTGTTCCCACAATCTGGTAGCCCTCATGTCCCTTTCCCGCAATCAATACAACGTCACCGGAGTTTGCTGATCGCAGCGCCCTAGAAATAGCTTGTTTTCGATCCACTTCACTAAACACTTTATGGTCCCTATCTCCCTCTTCAATCCCTGAAAAAATATCCTGGATAATCTCCTCCGGGTCCTCTGTCCGCGGATTGTCCGAGGTGACAAACACCAGGTCCGATCCCTCGACGGCCGCCTTCGCCATAAGTGGGCGTTTGCCCTTATCTCTATCGCCCCCACAACCAAAAACCGAAATAATTCTTGCTGTCGATCCAGACAGGCGACGAATTTCGTTCAAAGACGCCAACACAGATTTTAACGCATCATCTGTGTGAGCGTAATCCACAAATACATGAATGCCCTTTTGATTTTCCACTCTCTCCATTCGTCCAGGAACGCCGTGAAAACGGGACAGAGCCGTGGCACAGGTCTCACTAGAAACACCAGCCGCCAGTCCAACGGCAAATGCCGCTGTGCAGTTGTAGACATTGTGCCGACCAATCAAGGGACTGCTGATTTCCGTCACTCCACGGGGATGGCGGATTTCATACCTACAACCAGAGAAACCCTGATCCATAATCTGAAAACAGAAATCCGCTTCTCTTTCACCATAGGTCCAGCGAGTGGCCTTGTCGGCAATTCGCAACTTACGACCATAAGGGTCATCACGATTGATAATGGCATAAAGGTCACGCTTTTCTGACCCCCACAATATCTCATCGAACAGTCTTTGCTTGGCCGAAAAATAACTGTCGAGATCGCCGTGGTAGTCCAGGTGATCCCTGGTCAAATTTGTGAACACCACGGCATCAAAGGGAATCGCGTCTGCACGAAATTGCGACAAGGCATGACTGGACACCTCGAAGGCTACGGCCTTTGCCCCTAGAGACTTAAACTCGACCAAACGCTTCTGCAGATCCAGGGCATCAGGAGTGGTGAGCTGACTTTCCCAAACATGGGTCCCAATGTGGTGGTCCACAGTGCCCATGACCCCAGTCGACCACCCATATTCATTCAAGATGGACTCCACTAGGTAGGCCAAACTAGTCTTACCATTTGTGCCCGTTACGCCAACACAATACATGGAGGCTGCCGGGTTGTTGTAATAGCGACTCGCCAATTGATCTAAAGCCTTGCGACAGTCTCGAACCACCGCCACCGCTCCGGGGTAATCCGCGGGAATCTTTGACTCCGATTCCACCACCACACCCACAGCCCCAGCGCGGCAGACCTGAGGGAGAAAATCATGACCGTCATGGGCCTGTCCGCGAACCGCCACGTAGACACAGCCCGGCTCGACCAGCCGAGAGTCCCGACAAATGAAACGCACATCAGCCGACCGCTGATGGCCCCATTTCAATTGTGGGTAAATGGAAAATAACTGAGCGAGTTTCAAAATTTACTCTTTCACCGTTTTCGGAGTCTTTAGCTGCAAGTGAATTTCTTGTCCAGGCCGCAGTGGTTCGCCCGCAGTGGGTCGAGATGAGGCAACCACCCCTGAACCCTTAAACCGTACTTTGACGTCGGTGCCGCGAACACGGCGAATGACCTCACGTAAGGTTAATCCCCTGAAGTCGGGAGTCACGCCTTCCTGAGTGATATTCATCGACTCATTGACCGCGGTTAGCGCCTTTTCCTGTAGGCTCTCAGAGTCTAAAGCCTTCTCTCTGGTAGCCAGGATGTTTTCCTCTGAAATGAGCACCGGAGGAAGACCTGACTTGCGAACCATAAAGCTGGCCAAGCGAGCAAAAACCGGAGCTGCCACCTGGGCCCCGTAGTACTTGACCCGTGGATTGTCGACCGCAATGTAGATAACAAAGCGAGGATCATTGGCCGGAACAAATCCTGCGAAACTGGATATGTAGGCATGCCTGAAATAGCCGCCCTTCTCCAAATTCACCTTTTGGGCTGTGCCCGTCTTTCCGGCCACCGGAAACCCCTTGATCCGGGCATTGAATCCTGTGCCCGTGGGAGCCGTCACATTGGTCAGCATTAAAGTCAATGTCGCCGCATCGTCCTGACTGAGAACACGTTTCTTTTGTCGCTTTTGGAGCTTCACCTCTTCATTGGTATCCTCTGATATCACTCTTTTAACAATATAAGGCTGCGACCAGACACCACCGTTTGCTATTGCTCCGTAGGCTGCGGCGATTTGCAGAGGGGTTGCGCTAACGCCATGACCAAAAGATATGTTGGCCAGTAGGTGTTTGTTCCATGGAGGCTTGTGCAAGATTCCTGAACTCTCCCCGGGAAGGTCAACAAGCGTCTGACTGCCAAAGCCAAAATCCAACAAGGTTTGGTACAAGCGATCATTGCCTACCATAAAGGCCAACTTGGCTGTACCAACATTTGACGAATAAGCCAAAATCTCGCTCACGGTCAGTTGGCCAAAGTTATGGGTGCTGTCTGCCTCACGAATTATTCGCCTGCCAATCTGGAGTTTCCCTCCCTCACAGTCAATGGCTGTGTTTGGCTTGGCCACCTTGTGCTTGAGGGCCGAGGCCATGACAAAGGTTTTCATCGTCGAGCCTGGCTCAAAGGCATCCGTCACTGATCGATTGCGCCTGACCGAATGGGGATACTGACGAGCATTGTTGAGATTGAATCCGGGAGTTTGCCCCATCGCCAGAATTTCCGAAGTTCGGGCGTCTAGGACCACACCCACCGCCGAATCGGCTTCGTACTTTTCCTGAGTGGCTTCTAGTTCCCTTTCCAACAAGTATTGAAGTTGATTGTCTATCGTAAGATGAATATTAAATCCATCAGGGACCTGGCCATAGAAATTGCCATTTTCCATAAGAGGACGCCCACGAGCATCGCGCCCCATGTGGATACGAATATTCTGTCCCTTCAAATGTCGTTCGAACGCAAGCTCAAGCCCTTCTAAACCCTGGCCCTCGGAGCCGACAAATCCTAATGCGGATGCAAGGAGAGAATTATTCGGATAAATTCGGCGAGGTTCCTCGACTAAACCCAGTCCCCGAATCTTCCAATCCAAAATTGATTCCTTTTGATCTCGGGACAAATGGCGACGTAGCCATACAAATCTCCTTTCACGATTTTTGATTTTCTTATATATTGGACGCCAATCCGCTCCCAAATATTTAGCAACCTTCCTGGCGACTGTTTTGGGTTCCTTTATTATTTTCGGATCGGCAAAAAGGGAATAAGATGAGACCGTTACAGCCAACTCCCGACCATCCCGATCGAGAATTGCCCCGCGCCGCGATTTCACAGTCAGCATTGTTTCAAATTGCTTTTTCTGCAGTTCCTCAAGACGCGGATCTGCCACCAATTGCAGATAACTTCCTCTCAGGATCATTCCCAACCACATCACCAGGAACAAAACAAATATGAGAACAATCCGGGACTTCATTGTTTAAGAATAGCTCCTTATTGAGGCAAGGCAATATGAGTGCCTATCATTTGAATGATTTGACCCACCTGGGCATCATTGAGAGTGAAGCGAGAAACGGCAATCTTACGGACGCGATCAGGACGGGTGATCTGGGCGTACTCCATCACCTGGGAGCGGTGTCGATCTCGCATTACCTTGAAGGTTCGGGACGCAGAAAACACCGAATAACCCATGCGGCGAACCTCCATTTTGAAAAAGGCCATTGTAAAAAGAGTGGCAATGATAAGTAAAATGCTAAAAAACGGCTTCAACTCGCTCACTTTTTCCTGGCTCATGGCAATTCTCCTTTTTGAAATACGCGCAGCTTAGCGCTGCGGGCGCGAGGATTTTTCTTGGCCTCACCCCAAGGTGCTTGAATGACTTTCTTATTCACCAAAAATCCGCGATCACAAAGATCTCGCAGAGCATATTTGACGATTCGATCTTCGAGAGAGTGGAAGGTAATGATCATTAGTCTTCCTGAATCACGGAGGAGTTCCACCAATTGGGGGATCACTTCCTTAACAACATCTAGCTCGCGATTAACTTCGAGCCTGAGCGCCAAAAAGTATTGAGTGGCTGGATGGTGCCCCTTTTTTCGCCAACCGAGACAGCGTTCTATGAGCGAAGCTAACTCGCGAGTGGTGCGGAAGGCCTGTTTGCGGCGCTCCTCAATGATCGCATTAACCACCCGCCCAGGACTCCTTACCTCTCCCAGCTCCCTAAAGAGATCGGACAACTCATCCGGATTCCAATTGTTAATGATATCTTCCGCGGTCACTTCTCCCCGCTGATCCATGCGCATATCCAAAGGGCCGTCATGGTAAAAACTGAAGCCTCGGTCACCACGATCTAACTGGGGAGAGCTCACGCCCAAATCGAGGAGGATAAGATCAAATCCAGCTCCACCATGAAATTCGCTGAATCTTTCCTGCAGGGATTCCACTTCGCGAAAGTTGGCCCGACAGAGAACCAAATGCCCTGAAGCCAATTCCCTTTGAAAATGCTCCTGACCATAGGCAATCGCCTCCTCGTCCTGATCGAGAGCAAATGTCCGCATCTGAGGAAACTCAGCCATCAAGGCCCGTGTATGCCCTCCCCTGCCAAATGTGCCATCCAGATAGTGGGCGGGAGGCTGACTGAGGCCCTTTGCCATTTGCAGAATGGGATCAAGGAGAACCGGGATGTGTTCCACTATTCGTCCCCCTTGTCCATGTCCGCAACCACGGCCAGAATGTTATCGAAATCACCAGCTAGACTTTCATACAGTTCTTGCCAACGCTGGGCTGACCAAATCTCGAACTTCCCTCCCATGCCAACCAAAACCGCCTCTTCTTCAAGAGCGGCAAACTTTCTCAACCCCTGAGGGATCAGCAAACGATCCTGCGCATCCCCATTTACCACTTGGGCCCCTGCCATATAGAATCGCTGGTAGGCTTGCACTTCAGCTTTTAGGGGTGACAACCGGGAGATGCGCTTTTCCAAATTTTCCCACTCTTTGAGAGTGTAAACATCCAGACAGCGCTGTCCCTGGTACTGACCATTGGTGATCACAAGCGAGGTCTCTTTCTTGGGAAGGGATTGTTTGTAGTTGGCAGGTAGCTTGAAGCGACCTTTGGGATCGATCTTGCAATCAAACCGGCCACGAAACAAAGCGGTCATCCATAACCTTCCAGGTAAAGAGGAAAGCCCATCCATGGGCTTTCAAAGTGGGGAAGGGAGTGTCCGTGTTTCCACTTCTTTCCACTTTCCACCACCTTTTTCCACTTTAGCAGAGAGCAGCCTTGCGTCAAGGGGGCTCATTTCCATTTGGGCTGTCTGTCTAGGCGTGTTAGCCTTTAAAAAAGCGATTTTAGACAGAGGCCCTGCGGACCAAAGGAATGGTCCTGGACGAACAGGGAGGTGGGCCCGATGATGCAGGAATGCCCAAAATGTGGGTTCTTGCAACCGCAAGATCGGTTTTGCGCCAACTGCGGTCTTGATATCGAGAACTATCGCCCTACCCCGACTCCGTGGCACCGGAAGTTGGTATTCAATTCTACGTTTCAAATCACCGCAATTGTTCTCAGTGTTGGCGCCATGATTGCCTATATTTCTTGGCAGCAGGGACAGAAGATTGAAACCACCCGCCCTCAATTTATTGCGGGTGACGAAGGTGATCGCGAGCGAGAGGATGCCTCACAACCTTCAGCCGATGGACGTTCGGACTCAGGCCAGGCCAGTGGCTCGATAGTTTCCCGAACTGCAAAGGTCAACCAACCCGCAACCGACATCTCCCAACCAACGAATGCCATCGGCCCTCCGAGCGGAACCAGCAAAACGGCAACAGCCGATGGTGGGACAGACCCAGGCGAAAAGGTTGCACAAGGGCCGAAACCGCCTAGTCAGCTTGTTCTGCGATTTGCGGAAATCCCCAGAGAGGTGCTTAGCCAGATGTTTGCCGAATCGCAAATTCTTCACGAGGGGCAACAGGTTCAGGCGGGAACCTACAAATTTCAAGAGCCCATCGAACAACTCATCAAGAAAAGCTCGCAGGCTCGGTTTCTACCCGGCAAAACCAGCGCAGCTCTTACTGGTGGGCCATTGCGCATTCAATACACCAAGCCTCTTGGGGACAACCCAGAAGAACTCCAAGGTCTCAATTTTGAAGCCGCTGTCGTCAGTTTTACCCCGGCCGGATTGGAGATGGAGACTGGGGGTGGTTTTTTTCTCGGCGGCAAAGGGGAGTTTCCGACCGTCAACGTGCCCCTAGACGGCACTTATAGTCTGCCTTATGGGAGCCTTCTGATTATTGCCGGAATTGTCCCCCACCGTCCGCTTTCTGAAAAAGAGGCCTCCGCCTTTCGGGGAAGCCCCATTGAAATCATGAATTCGCCAGAATTCCTCGCCAATGAAAGCGAGTTCGTTCTTATAATTAAAGCCCAGTAAGGAATCTGAGAACCTCTTGAGCATGGCCTTCGGCCTTAACGCCTCGCCATTCCTTTACCAACACACCATTTTCATCAATCAAAAAGGTGCTTCGCTCGATTCCCCGAACTTGCCGACCATACATATTTTTCATCTTGATAACACCAAACAAGTCACACAGCTCCTCGTCAGCATCACTGAGTAAATCGACGGAATAGCTTTGCTTAGATTTAAAATTCTCATGAGATTTCATTGAATCCCGAGAGACACCAAAGACCTCGGCGTTCTTCCCGGAAAACTGTTTGTGAAGCTGAGTGAACTCTCGCCCCTCGATCGTACAACCAGGAGTGGAGTCTTTAGGGTAGAAGAACAAGACCACAAGTTTTCCCTTGAGTCCCTGAAGGTTAATGGTTTTATTGCCGGTCGCAGGCAAAGTGAAGTCTCTCACCTTCTTACCCAGCTTCACACCTGCCCTGGGAACCAGAGCCGAAAGAACCATTTTCGTTTTTGGCGCCGATTTTTTAGCGGTCTTTTTTACTCCAGACTTTTTCGCAGACTTTTTGCCAGACTTCTTTTTCGCCACTGACTTTTTGGTGACCACTTTCTTTTTAGCAGTCTTTTTGCTGGCGGTTTTTACATTTGCCTTCTTCTTGGATTTCTTAGCCTTCTTTGCCACAGAACACCTCCACTCCTTTTTGAGCGAAGACATTGTGAGAAACCTACCAACCAAAATCAAGAGTTTTAGATTAGTTTCCCTGGCTGCCCGCATAGCGGGTGGCCACACCTGCGGCCTCTTCAAGAGAGTTCACCGACTTCAATCCGTAAACCCTTATATGGTCCAGCAAAAAGGCATCTTCCACTTCACCGCTGGGGTTGTCACCCACAAAGCCCGAGTCCATAGAGACACTCAAACGAAAAATGGCGGCATTCTTTTTGTCCTCGAATTTGGCAACATCAATTTGAACCTGGCGTGTAATCCAGTCCTTAGCGGCATGGTTACCCAGTACTACATTTGTTCCGAACTCTGAAGGCTCCTGCCAAATGGTTTCCCACACGGTGGTGCTCTGCAAAGCAGCCGGTACAGGAGTCGCTCCAAGACCGCAGGTGGCAGAGTCGTGAGGACAGATCTCTATGCGCAAACCCTCAGGGGTGTCCCTCTTGTTGATAGCCAGAGTTACCTTTTGCTCAAGCCTGACCGGAAGGTAAGATACCACGAAAACCAGATGGTGAAAAACATTGAGGTTCATGGGCTGGGAGATCAAATAGGTGTCATGAGCCAACTTGTCATCCTGACTCATAAAAAGAACGGCTTTGGACCCATCAGGAACAACTCCTACATCGGCCTTGTCCTCGATGGTCACGGCCGCTTCAACGCCCTCCTCGCCGTCGTCGCGAACGGCCGCATACCAATCAACATTGCCGCCGCCTTTGATCTGGTTTCGCTCGAAGCTATCCTTAATAAGGCTACATCCACCGACAAACTTCTCCATACTCTCGACACTTTTGCACGTCGGAAGATTCGGCAAGACCGATAAAAGGTCAATTTGGCTATCTGAATTTTCGTTTTGAAGTTTCTCTTCCCCTGAACACCCGACAAGAAGTACCAAAGCGAACAACAGGGTCCATCTCATTTCAATACACATACTACTCCCCTAAGTGGTCCCGTCCAAGTCTTATAGATTTCAAGTCTCATACCAGGTCAGTCACGCTTAGATTCGAAACAGATGGACACATTCGAGACACTGTCTAGATACTAGATTGTTCTCTAAATGTCCCGAATGATTGAAGACTGAGACGGGCCCAATTGGGGAATCCAATCCGGGGGGATCAGCTTAATTATTGGGTGCCCCGTCCAGTATCCAGTCTTCAATTGCCTGCCTGGCGGCCTGGCTAACCAGGCCGGCAGGCGGCATGGGATTATTGGCGTCGTTCATCCGACTCAGAAGGAGACTTCCCGTCGGATCATATGGAATCACTACAAAGTAATTGATCATCTCCTGGTAGTTGGTCACGTTCAATCCTGCGCGAGGGTTGGTATTTCCGTGACAACCGACACAGCTCTGACCAAATGTTCCGCCCCCGGCAACCAATTCAGAGAAGCGGGCGGGGTTAAATGTTGTTGTGCCTAAAGATCCAAAACTCACTCCAAAAGTATCGCCCGCGGCGATGTCAGTTTCCACAATCAAAGTTCCCGTGGAGACCACGCGGTTTTGTCCAGACGGAACCTTACGGCTGACGGCCTTCCAGGTTGTTCCCTGAGCCAGCTCCTTGCCATTGATCGACACACGGATGTCTTTAACCTCAACGGCTTGGCCACCAGCAAAGACTTTGGGATTTCTAAAGTTGTAGTTAGTTTCCCCTGTTGGGGTAGTGAATGTTCTCACTTCGACTTCAAAGCGGGCACCGGCAACCCCTTGCTGACCTTGAATCATGTCAGCTGAGAGATCTAACGTTCGAGCCTGATAGTTATTGGTAGCATTAAGGGCAATTTCCTTGGTCCCTACACGAGGGCCGTCAGGAGGAGGAATGACGACTCCACCTCCGCCGCCACCTCCGCCGCCGCCATTGTTCTGTTGAGCGGCGAGACAGTCGTTAAATGTGATCTGAGCTTCATCCCATCCTGTCTTGTACCCGTTGACCGCCTCCTGATGCTGTTCACCTGTGTAGGGTGGTTTGTGACTAGGATTAATCGCAAAGTCCGCAATCTTTAGTTCTCCGGCACCGGCAAAGGCCTCAAAGGCCAGCTCCAGATTATCCTCCCCAAAGCTTCCTTTTCCCCCACCACCATTGACATGGCAGCTGCCACAATTTGTTTTTAGGAAGGGTTGCCAACCTTTGCTGAATTCCTGTTTCAGTATGTCCCCGCAAATTCCAGATCCCAGCCCAAAGTTGCCACCCAGGTTTTTGGTGCTCCCTTCGCTGTGCATGGGAGCACAGCCTGTGCTACCCAATCCGAGGACAAGTCCGATTAAAACCCCAATGTAAACGACGATTGTCTTTCCTGTGATTCCCATTGTTCACACTCCTTGTGAACTTGATGTTTAATAATCCCATTTTCACAGCTGGGCCCCCCGGCCCAACTGTCCATATTCACTTAAAACAAAACCACTTGATCCAAATCTGAGTTGCTAAAAACGTTTGGTACGACTTTACTCAGAAGGTCGACCCGACCGGAAAACTTCAAGTAGTTGGCAAAAACCCCAGCAGCCGCTTTCTCAGCCGTTCCGCCAGTCACAAACTGGTCGTTGGCAGTTTGGCCTGAGGTGAAATTACCCAACTGAAAGTTCTTAGTCGGCGGACGACCAGCAGGATCAAAAGCGATCATGTACACCACGCCAGCACTACCGCGGTCGCTTCTCCAAGCGGCGTCCGGGCTGTTTGAAACCGTACTGCTGCAAGAGCCGTCAGTGGACACGTATAAAAACATTTTTTGACCCATCAACCGCGCAGTTTCCAACACGCGGCCGATTAGAGCACCGGCTTGCTGGTCAGCCTGGTCTCCCCGGGTACGCGTATTGTTGTGGTAGTCGTAACCACCCAACTCAAGAGCTGCCGTACTGGCATTGCCGTTAAGTACATTGTAGACCATGGAACAGAACACTAAATCCTGGCTGTTATCGCCAGCATTTTGCGCATTCCAAACTCCTGCGATTCCCCGTCCATCTTGGCGAGGATCCAAGGTGTCATTGTTGGAACTGATAACATCTACATTCTTTTTGCCCGCGCACTCCACAAGGTCTTTGAGGTTTTCACCACCACTCAGGCTGGCTAGTCGACGGGTTTGTTCCATACTCAACTTATCGATTGATTTAAAAAGTGATACTTGCTGGGCTTTGCTCAGCCTTCCAAGAGCATTAGTGAATCCACCTGAAGCTCCCACCAAATCCTGATACCGGTTCACAATCAGTGGCACGGGAGGTCTGACAAAAGCAACGCTTTGACGAATTCCAGTTTCGGAATCGCGGCGTCCTAAATTCGGCAATTTGGCTCCCGCCAATCCTGCCGCATTAACCATCCCCGAGACATCCAGCTTGTTAGCATCTGAATCATCACGAGTGCGAACATTAACACCGATAAAGGCCGTGTTGGCGATTGTTGCCGCTGTAGCCGTGGAACGAATTCCGGCTAAAAGCTTGCTGATACCATTGCCAGCAAAGGGTGTGTTACCAAATTCTCTTTCGATGGGAAGACTGCCTCCGGCACCTAGTCCCATCTTGTCGTAAGAGGTAAGTTTTTGTCCGCCTGCATCCATGGGCACAAAGTTGGCGCCCAGCATGGCTCCGCCGGCAAGATTGATGGTAATGAACGGAACCAAAGTATTGGTGCTTCCCCCGCCACCCCCATCATCTTCGCAAGTTGCCGCGTATGCAAAGTTGCTTTGCGCTACAACATTTACGATCGACGGTAAAAACAACATTCCGGAAAACTTGAGCAGCCCTGAGGCGAGAAATTCGCGACGTGTCTGGGGTGCTGCGTGGCCCGGTAGAGGTTCAAACTTACCTTCCTTGATCAGTTTTTCTATCTCTGCCTTTTTCACTGTAATTCTCCTTGATCGGGCTCCTCATGAGCCCTTTTTCCCCAATAATCCCCTATTAAAGTTCCAATGCATCCAAGCTAGCGATCATGACCGTGCATACGTAAAGGGCAAAGCGGTCGGTGTCGGCAGCCTGATTTCCTCCGGCGGCAATGACCTCAGCCATGGCATCCTGAAGGAGTTGCAGTTCTGTATCAGTTTCGTTTCGCCCCCAGAAAGATCTGGCGAGACGACGAATAATGTCCATGCGTGCAGTGTTACTAACATTGTTAGGTCCAGACCCAAAATTCACTTGAGGGAAGATCCTGCGCTCAGCGGCGGCGGTCCCCTTCTCTTTGTTCACTAAGTCACCGCACACTTCACCCCCCAGAGAGGCTGCGGCCATTATCATCGGCGCATTCAGAGTGTTGGCCTTTCCGTTCTCAGAAAATGAACCCTTCTTTTCTTCGTACAGAGATTTGGCTGCAGCACTGGGCTCTTCTATTCCCGAGATCGCCACCATGTTGTCCAAAACCTGACCAGAGTGAACCACCGAGGTGGTACGAGCTCCGTCGATAATTTTGAGATCGCCGTTACCGCCGCCAGGACCAGGAGGAAGAAGGCTTCCAAGATCACCCTGGTTTAGGCTGGAAAGATCTTCGTACTTGTGAACAAAGGCGTTGTTACAACCACTTGCCAGCAGGAAGACCAGACCTAGCATCCATACTTTGATTTCGTTTCCTGAATTGTTTTTCATTTCATTCATATGTTTCATGGCTCAGACCTCCATCCTTAGTTGCCCAAGCATGCGCCTTGGACGGCAACACGCTCGAAGAGCCATTTCAGGTTGTAGTTGTTCTTTTCAAATTCGTCTGCAGTGGTCAGAATCATTTGACCTTCATTCAGTGTGGGCTCCCGCTTACACAGGCTTGAGTAAACCCGACGAACCATGCAGCGGCTGAAAGCCTGGGAATTTCCAATCATTGTTCCCAAGGAGTTAAGTCCTGCTCCTTGGATCTTTCCGCGCCAACCGAAGTATTTGAGGTTGGAGCCACGGATCAACTGATTGATCCAGGCGGTATTGTTTACAGCATAACCATCTGGGAACACGTCGTTGTTCACATTCAACTTGTCCGAGATTCCAGCGGGATTTCTCTTCATTTGGTTTTCGCCATTTCCGTCGGCCAGACTCAAACCGTGCTTAACTCGGTTATTTTCGAAATCCAGTTGACCGAAGGCAGGGCGGATTGCATCCATGCCGGCATGACAGCCCTTACATTCAGCCTGGTACTTGGCGTTTGATCCACCAGGATATCGGTCCACATCGCGACCCACCATACTATCCGCGTTCGAGGTGTCGGCCCATTGTTCGATGGGCACACAGAGGAATTCGCGGAAGGCAAATTCCACTAAACGGCGATTTGTTCCTGCATCAGCGTGAGCCTCCAGGAAGGCACGACTGGTGAGTATGCCCGCCGGATCAGGATTGGTCGTTGCTGCCCCGTTTGCTCCCATAATGGGTTGTCCGTTCACTCGGTGAAGGACGCGTGCCAGGGAGTATCCTTGGCTGGCCAGGGACTCATAGTGGCGATTTGACAAGAGGATATCCTGAACCACGTTCTGAGGTACAGCGGCCTTGGTTGGATCAGCCTTGTAGTAAAAATCTCCACTGACAAGAAGACGAGCATCCAAACCATCGCGGGTGACGCCCACGACGGTCGCCACGAAGTCACTCAATGGAGCTTTCATGGTTTCGTCTCTGGTTGCCATTTGTGCGGCGAAATCCCGCACGGTGATGTTGTAGAAGTTTACAGATGCCGTCGCCTTCTTCGCCGCCTCAACATATTGATTGGCCGCCATCAATGCTTCCATTTCATCAAGCACTGGGTGATCGATGGGCACCCGGGTTCCACCGAGACGGTGGTAGAGTACGGCAGCCTTTTGGCGAAGATCACTGATGGGTTCGTCCGGCTTAGGCATGACCGCCACATTTCCCGGTTGCACAGCCGTATCGCCCTGGATCTCTTTCGCAGTTAAAGCCCGGCAGAAAACAGCCACCATGTGCAGCTCTCCCAGCCAGGGACGTTCCTGACCAGCTGTTTGGTAGCTCAGCTCGTTACCAAAGGCGAATTCCATGCTGTCATCCCAATTTGCAAATGATCCACTACCACCAAGGTTGGTGAAGGTGGCCTGAAGCTGTCGATCGACATAGAGGCGCGCGGTGGTGCCATCTTTGACCATAACAACATGATGGAGAGCATTCTCCTGAAGAACTCCATCAGGGCTTTCAAAGCCGTTTAACGATCCTTGGTTGTTGGTACCAGTTCGCACACGGCCCATCCAGTGGCCTACGCCATCGTAGGTCTGACCAACGGTGAAGTTGCGCGTTCCAGAATCTCGGGACAGAGTGATCATACGCGCTGGACCATTTTGGTTGTCCTCACTCACGCGGACATATGCCTCAACAGTGAGGGCATTACTGGCCTTACAGGCATTGATGATTTTGGTTGCCGGTGAACCCGAGCGCGCAATGGTTGGCTGGTTAAACCGCAGATAACCATTTTCGCGAGTCACGCGAGCCGGATCACCGATTGTCAGATTCAGGGGAGTTCCTACTCCTGAAGAATCAACAACGGGTCCCGTGGTGTTATTAAAGAGATAAAGAGCAGCGATCCCTGTCTTGCTACCTTCACCGTTGATATCCAGTGCTCCAGCCAGAGGCTGTGCACCGATACCAATGGTGAGCAAAGATGTGTAGATGATGTTCTTTATCCACGTCCTTGTGGTTGGAACTTGAGTTCCATAGGCACTACCGACCATGGCAGTTCTCCCTTTCATCCTTGAAAACTCTCTGCTTGTTGTGATTTGCCAGATGCCCCGAGAGTTCGTCGTCCTTAACTTCGTTACCCCACTGATAGGTATTGCATAGGTCGGGCCAGGCCCAACACTCAACCGGGGGGGTCTAGAGGGGTAAGTGCGTTGACACTGATTAAACTTTGGGCACTTTTGGGCCTAATCAATTTTGTGAATATGTCGAACTTTTGGGCAGGTGATCACCCGTACCCCTAGTTATATGAGAGCCTGAAATCCAAATGGCGTTTAATTGAGTTTCAAGCTGGGATGGAAGTGACCACCCCCCTGTTGACAGCATCCGATGACACAGGGCTTCAGATCGAGAAATCGTCAGTCATTTTGACAGACCACGCCAGCCACCGGAACTCTTGAATCCGATTTGGAATCCATCCTAAAACTAAGTATCACCATCAATGATTGAATCGAGGAGTTCCCATTGACCGACATTTTTACTCGCCACAAGTTTCGCCCCGGATGGGTGGAGGTCATCGTCGGCTGCATGTTTAGTGGAAAGACTGAAGAGCTGATTCGCCAACTCCGCCGTGCCCAGCTGGCGAAAATGAAAATCCAGGTGTTTAAACCTGCCCTCGATGACCGCTATTCGGCCGATCATGTGGCCTCCCACAATCAGAGTCTATTTCCTTCACAAATTGTTCGCCGCTCAGACGAAATCTTGGCTTTGGTTGAGAAGACGACCGAAGTTGTGGGCATCGATGAGGGGCAGTTCTTTGATGACGGAATTCTGGAAATCACCACTGTCTTGGCCAATGCCGGAAAACGGGTGATTGTTGCCGGCCTGGATACAGATTGGAAGGGCCAACCTTTTGGACCTATCCCCCGACTGATGGCGGTAGCCGAAGTGATCCGCAAGCAGTTCGCCATTTGTATGGTCTGTGGCGAGCCCGCGGTTCGCACCCAGCGCCTGATTTCTGCCGACAATGACATCTTAGTTGGCTCGGGAGAGGCCTATGAAGCCCGTTGCCGTACTCACTTTGACCCGGAGTTCAGCCAGCGCTTTCAGCAAAACCGCCGTCAAGCCGAGAGCTTAGATGCTCAAGAAGGGCCTTCGCCCAGCCCCTAATATATAGATAGGGGGCAAAACTTGAATTCCACCCTGGTTGGTGGCAAGATTGCCTCACTTTTTGCCACTCACCCGGAGGACCAGGATGCCTTCTCAGCTGAAGCTGACCGAACTCATTTCCGAAGAAGCCCTTACTGCCAAGGTTAAAGAAATTGGCAAAGCATTATCCGACAAGTACCACGGCGAAGACCTGGTGGCGATTTGCGTGCTCAAGGGTTCATTCATGTTTTACGCTGATCTGATCCGAGAAATTGACACCGATTTGGTCAGCGAGTTCTTTGGGGTATCCAGCTATATGAACTCCAGCAAATCCTCTGGCGAAGTGCGATTGACCCTGGACCTACACAATCCCATCGAAGGGAAGCACGTTCTGCTCGTTGAAGACATCGTCGACACGGGTTTGACGATGAACTATCTGCAGAAAACATTGGGAGCTCGCAACCCCAAAAGTCTAACTACTGCAGCCCTATTGCTTAAACCCTCATGCCTCAAAGTTGAGTGCAAAGTCGATTATGTGGGCTTTGAGATCCCCGATGAATTTGTAGTTGGCTATGGATTGGACTATCAAGGTTACTTCCGTAACATTCCCTACATTGCTCAGGTGCAGGGCCTGATTTGATCAACTGGTTCCTGCCAGTGATGCGGGAAAACAAAAAGCCACCAAAAGGTGGCTTTTTGTTTTTTCCAAAAAAACCTGGAACCTAAAGCTTTGTCTTAATCTTGTAAGTTGCCTGTGAGGTACATATCGTCCCGCCACTTTGGTTCTGGCAGGTCGGCTTGCCGCAATTTATAGCTAGAACTTTGTTTTCCTTGTTGTCCTGACGCAGTTCCTTCTCCCAGGTCTTACAGGCTGCCTTCCAGTTTTTACGGGCCTCACGAGACATAGGAGCCTCATCTCCTTCGATGTCAGCCGTTCCATCCACCACTTCCCAGGTATTTCCTTTAGCATCAGTGTCGGCCTTCTTGCCCTTGCGGATTTCAATAGTGGTTGTTTCACCCTCTTCGGCTTCCACATCCTTCACATCCACGCTTTGCGCGAAAGCGATGGGTGCCAAAATCAAAGTTAAGATCACGACTAATTTTTTCATAAGTACTCCTTGTTAAATCAAGAAGCTTATCCTCTCCCAAGGGTGAAAGCTGAGCAACTATTTTGGAATGGTAATTTTTTGACCAGCGCGTAGAGCACGGGGATTGCTGATCTCGTTAGCATTGATGATCGCCCGCACGGTAACACCAAAGCGCTGAGCAATATCACTAAGCGTGTCTCCACGCTGAACCCTATACTTTTCACCGTCCATAACTTCTGGCTTTTGGTCTTTCAACGTGTCAATTCTCGCTAGACTTTTTTCCTTTTCGCCCGGTGGCACAAAGATAAAGTTGCCCTCTCGAACCACTCTCCAGCCCCGCCAAACATAGGAGTGAACATGAGGGTTGAAGTATCTGGCCTGCTCCACGTCTCCGCCAAAAATATCCAATAGACCCTGGTGATTCACATTTCGATTGAGCTTGATCATTTCCCGTGAATGCTCGGCCATCCACATCGGCTCTTTAAAATATTTCTTAGCGTTCTTCTCCACTTCAAGGGCAGCCAGAAAGCTGGCGTAGAAGTTAGCTGACGCAAAACCAAACCGACCCTTGCGCACATCAAGAAGATCCACCAGATTGGACGTTTGCTCCTTCTGCACCAAGCGACGCATACCCGCTGGCCCATGATTATAAGCCGTCACCGCAAGAGGCCAACTCTCCAGCATTCCATAGTTGATCTTTAACAAACGGGCCGCGGCCTCTGTTGCCCTAATCGGGTCATTTCGCTCGTCCACAGACCAATTGATCTTCAGAAATTGCCTCCCGGTGTAGCGCATGAACTGCCAAATGCCCGAGGCCCCAGCTCGAGACCTAGCTTTCAAGTTGAAACTCGACTCCACAAATGGGATGCGCGTCAGCTCAATTGGAAGACCAGCTTCCCGAAAGATCCTCTCCATTTGCCTCAGGTATCTCCCCGAGTAATGTATTCCCTGAAGAAAACGATCTTTCTGTCCCAGCTGAAACCTCAGCCGCCCCTTAGTCGACGCCTCTTTGAATTTGTTTTTCTCATCCACTTTGGCAAACATATACCAGTAGCGCAGATCTTCGCCATCGAGCCCCGCCGGACTACTCAGCTTTTCCAATCGATGGAGCCTCTCCGTGACCACCTTTTTGGCCTCATTCACCCGCTTACGTCTGGCTCTGACTTTTTGCACATCGGTGAGATCCGTTTGCACCTGAATATCGGTGAAGTCCACCTTTTCATACACGATGTGCACATATCGGCTATCATGGAGAAGTCCCTGATCTGTGGTGAGTTCCGAGTAGATGTCGATCCAAAAAGACACCCTCTCTTCCATTCCCGGAAGAATGGCGAAGGCACCCGCGCCATACCCTAGAGCATTTTCCTGATTTGAATAATCTGGTGAAAACCAAGGGCGATCGCCCCTTTCAGGCACGTTGGGATCCATATCGGCCAACACCACTGGAGTTTCCTCATCAGAGGTGGCAGCAGCAAAACGGCCAAACAGACTGCCCGACACGGTTAGAAAAAAGGAAATCAATATTAACCAGATCAAAACAAATGTCGGTCGCGTGTAATTCATAATCTTATTGTACCAGCTCTGTGGCCAATTGATCAAAAAGATCTCGAGCTGAGATTGTATGTCCGGCACGTCCATTGAATAGAAACACAAAAGTTACAATTCCGCCGTCCTCGCGGCCAGCATAACCGGCCAATCCGGCTACACCATTGAGCATTCCAGTTTTTGCCCGAACCCATCCCTTTGCTGGCGGTTGATTCATTCTTGATTTCAAAGTGCCATCGATACCGGAAATCGGCAGTGAGGAAATGAATTCACTGAACACGGTAAAGTTCTTACGCAGATCTTCAAGAATACGATGAAACTGGGCGGGACTCAATCTGTTCTCCCGCGACAAGCCTGATGGACTGGTGATGGAAAACTTGTCTGCTTTAAATCCCTTTTCAACCAAGTAGTCCGACAAAGCTATGAGTCCATTGGCCATGGTTCCTGGTTCACCTTTTTGTTCAACGGCCAAATTCTTGGTTAGCATTTCCGCCACATAGTTGTTGGAGAATTTCATCATATCAGTGACGATTTGACCAATCGGTTTACTTTCGGCCTGAGCCAAGAGGTTGGCTTTTGAAGGTGTCGCCCCTGTCCGTACACCGCCGGTGACGACAATGCCCCGCCTCTGCAAAAAAGCCTTTAGGTGAGAGCCGGACCAGGTGTCAGGATGAAGGATGCCTTTGTAAATGACGGCCTCATCGGCATCAAGAGCCAAAGATCCATGAACAACAATGGTGTCACCATTGGAGCCATTGCTTTTTCGTTCAGCCTTAAGATTTTTGCGGCTGCCCTTTTTGCCTGTCACTGCCTTATTGACTACCGTGATATAACTGTTTTCCGGATCGGCAAATATTCTTGCCTTTTCACCCGCTTTTTCCCCAGGCCGCACATAAATATTGATTGAGTTCCAATTGAAAGACATTGCACCAACCGGAGCATCATAAGCCCTGTCAACACGGCTGGGGTCACGTCCCTCATGAAATCGCTCACTGTCAAAGCGGGTGTCATCGACGACCACGTCACCCTCGATCCGGCGAACGCCCGTGCGATAGAATTCATTGACCAAAAACCACATGGACTCTGACACAAAGGCCGGATCCCCGCCGCCCTTCAAATAGAGATCACCCTTGAGGGTCGTGCCGCTTGCCTTATTAACTGAAAGAAGTTCAGTAAAGAACTTGTGCCCAGGAGGATATTTTTCAAGGCTCATGCCGGCGGTGAGGATCTTGGTTAATGAGGCTGGCACCATGGAATTTTGCCCATTGAGGTCTATGAGTCTGGTCGCCTGACCTTCCTGATGCAAAAAAGCCAGTATTCCCAACTCCTCCTTCTTAATGGCTGATGAGCTGATGCGCTTGCTGAGGCGTTGACTAAGATCGTCGGCCAATTCGCCTGCCCCGGACGAGAATGAAAACAGAATTCCTACCAGCAAAATCCAGATTGTCCGCTGTTGCATCATGATTTGGACCATATTACCTTCGCCATTAAAGTTAGAAGCAGGCAAATCATATCAACAGCCAGTTGCAAGGTGAATAAAATGCGCCGCACAATTCCCATTCTTTTGGCAGGTCTTCTGCTTTGGTCCTGTTCCAGAACTCAGAAACTGGAACCTGATACTCTTTATGTTGCATTGGGCTCTCAGCCCAGCTCTCTCGATCCCCGCTTTGCCACGGATGCTAATGGAATGCGTATTGCCCAACTTATGTTTAACTCCATTGTACGCATCGGCCCGGACCTTAAGGTCACCGGAGATGCGGCCGAATCCTGGACCTACAAGGATCTGATCTACACCTTCAAGTTGCGTGAGAATTTGAGTTTTTCCAATGGGCGCAAAGTTCATCCGGAGGATATTCAGTTTTCGTTTGAGCAGTATCGCCTGGACAACAACCCATTTCATTCGGCTCTGGATTTAGTCAATGGGGTGACGGCCAAAGACATGGGTACCCATTTGCAGGTTAAGGTTCGCCTCAAAGAGTATTCTGCCAAACTTCTGACCTCTGATCTACCGGTAGTCAAAATTCTTCCGAAGGAGGAAACTCTCGCTGCTGGTGCCGACTTTGCAAAACAGCTGATCGGCACAGGGAGTTTTTCCTTCGATCATCAGTCGGCCAACGAAATCGTTCTTAAAGCGCGGAAGGATCATCCCTATGCTTCCCCTAGGGTCAATCGCCTGATTTTTAAAGTTATTCGCGATGAGTTCACCCGTTTTCAAAAGACCTACAAGGGGTCCATCGATATCGCCCAGGCGGAGATCCCTCTTTCCAAAGTGATTGTTTTTGAAAGGAGGCCTGAAGACTTTCAGGTTTATAAGTACCCAGGTTTGTCGATGAGCTACATATTGGTAAATCTCAAAGATCCACTTTTACAAAACCTGCAAGTCCGGCAAGCCCTGGCACATGGACTTCAGCGCGATGAAATCATTAAATACAAACTTGAAGGCCTAGCGAGCCCAGCAACTGCGATTTTGACTCCAAATAATCCCTTTCATGACCAGGATCTCAACAACCTCCCCTTTGATCTGGCGAAGGGAAAGGCCCTTCTTGAGCAAAGCCAGGCCTCCGGTAAAACTCTGACTCTCAAGACTTCTAACGCCCAATCAGCAGTAGAAAACGGTAAGGTCTTGGTTAATCAACTCTCCCAATTGGGAATCAAGGTTGTCTTGCAAAGTTTTGAGTGGGGAACCTTTTATGACGACGTCCGCAAGGGCAACTTCCAGCTAGCCACCATGAGGTGGATCGGAGCACTAGACCCGGACATCTACCGCATCGCGCTCCACTCCAGTGAAACACCTCCCGGACGAAACCGGGGGCAATACGTCAATTCACAATTGGATCTGCTCTTGGAACAAGGTCTTAAGATTGCCGACGAGGGTCGAAGGATTGCCCACTACAAAAAGGTCCAGAAAATTGTTTTGGACGATCTTCCCATAATTCCCCTCTGGTACGATGGACAGGTTGCCATCGTTAACAAACGAGTTAAAAATTATACTCCACCCTTAAACGGGGACTTCAGCCCATTTGTTCGGGTGACAAAAGAATAGGGAGACTCCCACTTGTGACCACCGAGTCGACAACGAAACCAAAAATTCTCTGTGTCGATGATGAACGAGCCGTGCTTGAGGCCCTACGTCGACTTCTCCGCAGTGATTTCCGGGTGGTCACGGCCGAATCCGGAGAGGAAGCCTTGAACCTCCTTGAGAGTCATCCAGATTTGGCGGTGATTTTGAGTGACTACCGCATGGAAGGTCTTTCGGGAATCGAGCTTTTGCGCCGCAGTCGCAGCATCGTTCCAAACGCCGTTCGCGCCATCTTAAGCGGGCAGATTGAGCTCAAACAGATTTCTGAAGCTATCAACCGGGCTGAGATCCATCGATTGATCTTAAAGCCCTGGGACAACGAATATTTGCGCATCCAAATGCAGGAAGCGGTGCTCACCCATAGTACCCTGGTCGAAAAAAATCAACTGCGCCAGTTGGCCATCACCGATCCCGTCACCGGTCTAACTAATCACCGTTATTTCCAGGAGCGACTTCAAGATCTGTGGAGAAAAGGTCTTACTCCTCAACACCCCATGAGTCTGTTAATGATTGATATCGACAACTTTAAGTCTGTGAATGATAAATACGGCCACTTAGCCGGGGATCAGGTTCTCGCTGAGGTTGCTGAAAGGCTGGTGTCCAGTATCGGCGACTCAGATTCTGTGAGTCGCTATGGGGGCGAGGAATTTTCCCTGATCCTTACCGACACCGATAGCGGAGGGGCTGGACAAAGGGCCGACAAGATTCGCCAGGCGATCGAGTCTGAGAAATTCACCATAGCCAACTCCCAACAGGCTACTTTGACCGTCAGCATCGGCGTGACCACCTATCCGGGCGCCATCAGCCTTGAAAGACCAACTGATTTGATTGCCCAGGCTGACCACGCCCTTTATCGGGCAAAAAATCAGGGGCGTAATCAGGTTTTGATTTACGACCCGACTCTCGACCGGAACTGACCCCAATCTAATTTGACCGTAAGCATCCTTCCATCCATTTGCTATTCTGTACTCTGTGAAAAAACGTGATTGGGTCTTCGTTATTGGATTGGTATTAGTTGTTTGGTTGGCAGATCGCCTGACAAAGGCGTGGGCCCTCGACGCTATCACCCACCTTCAATTTTACGGACCTCTTGGACTGGTCCTTCACCGCAACCCGGGTGCGATCCTAGGTGCCTTCTCCAACCTCCCCCCACTCCTTCGCGTGGTCTCACTTTCGACGGGCGGAGCCTTTCTCATTTTCACTTATGCGGCTATTCAGTATCTGCTTCCTCGACGCTCATTTGTTCTTCGCGCCGGAATGTCCATTCTCCTAGGGGGAATTCTTGGTAACGTCACCGACCGAATCATCTGGGGCTCAGTGGTGGATTTTGTCCTTCTTGGCAGTCCCCATTGGGCCACACCGGCATTTAACTTTGCAGACGCCATTCAATGGGTGGGTTACTTCATGATCGTTGGTTCCCTCATTAAAGAAGGGAATCAAATTTGGCCTAATGAAAATGAACGCAAGCGGGTTTGGATCAACCCCCTCTATCAATGGAAGTACTGCCTGGTTCTGGTCTTTGTTGGCTTGGGATTTGCCATCATTAGCGGGGTATTTTCTTATACCTTCTTAAAGGTGACGATTGATGACATCATTATTGGATCCCCTGCGGTGGCTGAGCAGAAGTTCCTGTCCCCATTTTTGATGACCTACATGTCAATCTGTTCGGGATTTCTGATCATGCTCTTTCTTATTGGCCGAATTCTTTCCCACCGGACCGCTGGCCCCCTATATGCATTTGAGCGCTTTATGGATGATGTCATGATCGGAAAAGACCGGGTCCTCAAGCTCCGTCAGGGCGACGAATTCATGCACCTCGAAGAGCTGGCTGAAAAGATCCGCGATCGCTTCATACACGAAGGACTTCTTAAAAAATCAGACCACCCCGAGGAAATTCATGAACCCGAGGACCAACATGTTCTCGGCCAGGAGTCAGACCCGGAAGAATCCGGTGAGACGGAAGCCATCGCCGCCATTCCGAAAGAAGCGGGCAACGAGTAGTAAAACTAGCTGCGGGCCTTTTTAATTTTTTCTAGGAAATATCTCTTTGGTACTTCTTCCAGAGACCGATTGGTGCCGCATTTCTCCTCACGAGCAACGAGAAAATCCCCATTGGGGTTTCGGACGATCCCCAACGGCATAACTGTTCTTGCTTCACCAGGTCTCGACCCTCCTGAATATACAATCTCAACCGGTTGCT
This sequence comes from Pseudobdellovibrionaceae bacterium, assembly GCA_020635075.1. Classification (NCBI taxonomy): domain Bacteria; kingdom Pseudomonadati; phylum Bdellovibrionota; class Bdellovibrionia; order Bdellovibrionales; family Pseudobdellovibrionaceae; species Pseudobdellovibrionaceae bacterium. The sequence goes on from JACKAM010000002.1 coordinate 226,067, forward strand.
TCGCCCGCAAAGCCTTGATGATCTCAGCCATCACTCTATTGGCGTGGAGGTTGTGAAGAGAGTAGTCCCGCCAGTTGAGCTCCGGACCCTGAGCTGCCAAAACTTCAGCCACCGTCTTATATTTACCCACCCGGTCCAAACACTTAAACATCAGGGCCAGGCAGGCGATAGCATCATCGAGAGCGCGATGAGCCTGGCCACCCTCAATTCCCAAAAAGCTTACCAGTGTCTGCAACCGATGATTGGGACTCTCGGGAATCACCGCCCTCGACAGCAAGCTGGTACATAGCACAGGCGTCGATGGCAAGGGGAGCCTTTGATTCTCAAATTCGATGGACAAAAAACCTAAGTCAAAGGGTGCATGATGAGCCACCGGAACAGCATCACCCAAAAACTCATGAAACTCGCCAATTTTTGCCCCTATCGGAGGGGCATCAACCACCATCTCGTTGGTAATGTTATGGATCTTGATCACCTCTTCAGACATCCTGTGGGTCGGTTTAATCAGAGTCTGATAACGACCAATCTCCTGGCCATTTCTCCATTTGACGGCAGCGATTTCACAGATTTCCGCATCCAGGGGGTATTTTCCCGTGGTCTCCGTGTCAAAGGCGACATATGTGGCATCCGGCCAGAATAGGCTTAAATCCATTCAATCGGTTTAGGGGCTTTTGAGTCTTAAGACAATGAATTTCTTAAGATTCATTGCCCATATCCCTCCTTTTTTCTAGAATAATGGCCATCGATTACCGGGACCTGGAAATATGCGTTCGATCATTGGATTTTTTGCTAAAGAACATCTCCTCGGCAATCTGCTCACTGTCCTGATCATCATCACCGGCGTCTTTACCATATTCACCATTCGCCGTGATATCTGGCCAAATGTGCAATTCAATTTGACCACTGTCTCCACCTTTCTGGGCGGGGCATCTCCTGAGCAAGTGGAAAAACTGGTGATCAATCCGGTGGAAGAAGCCCTCCGGGAAGTGGATGGAATCAAGAAGGTTTTTTCCACGGCGACCGAGGGCCGGGCCGTTGTCGTCGCCCAACTCGATCCCGATGCTCGCAACCCAGACAAAACCAATTCCGACATCCAACAAGCCATTGACCGCATTGACTCTCTGCCTTCATCTGCTGACAAACCGGTAATCTATGCCATCGAGGCAGGCCGTGAACCAGTGATTGAAGTCACCGTCACTGGCGAGAAAAATCCCATCGAAGTGCGCAACGCTGCCAAATTTGTCGCCGATGAACTGAGCCTGGAAAATTTGGTTTCAAAGGTCACCAAGCGCGGCTACGATAAAAGAGAATTTGTGGTCGAAGCCGACCCCGTGAAGCTGGCAAGACGAAGAGTTCCTTTGTCAGCTCTTATACAATCAATTGAGTCACGCAACATCTCCCTCCCTGGTGGCAGTATACAGAACAATGCAGGCGTGGAAGTACTCGTGCGAACCGAGGGTGAGTACTCATCGGCCGAAGAAATCGGACGTACTGTGATCTTGGCCAATGAGGCTGGGTATGGCACCCGTGTTCGGGACGTAGCCACTGTCACCGAAAGCCTAGCTCCTCCCGAAAGGCTATACCGCACCGACGGTGAAGCTGGAATCAATATGATTGTTGCCAAAAAGCAAAATGCCGATGCCATTGAACTGGTGGAAATTGTTCGCAATAAGGTGGAGCAGTTAAAGTCGAAGGTGCCTGCGAGCGTGCGCCTAGGCTTTTCCAATGACTTTACCATTTATCTGGCCAACCGCCTTAACACCCTAAGCTCTAATCTGATGATCGGTCTCGTTCTTGTCATTCTTGTTCTTAGTCTATTCCTGCCCTGGCGGGTGACTTTGGTCGTGGCTCTAGGAATTCCTATTGCCCTTTTTGCCTCCCTATCGACAGCTCAGTACTTTGATGTTTCGCTAAATCTTATCAGCTTGATTGGTTTGATTATCGTTTTGGGCATGCTGGTCGACGATGCCATTGTCGTCAGTGAAAACATCTGGCGTCACATCGAGGACGGAGAATCCTCAGAAAAGGCCATCATTGAAGGGACCCGTGAAGTACTGGGGCCCGTACTGGCGTCCGTACTCACCACGGTTTCGGCCTTTGCGCCAATGATGTTCATGACTGGCATCTTTGGTGCTTTTGTCTTCCAAATTCCCCTTATGGTCATACTTGCGCTTTGCATTTCCCTATTTGAAGCCTTTTTGATCATGCCCTCCCACTTCGCCGCATGGGTGGTTCCATTTGTCAGTATTGAAAAACAGCAGGCGAAATCCGCCAACTGGTATACTCACCTCTCCGAAACCTATGCCAAATTTGTTTCCTGGAGTCTTACCAAACGCTACCTCATGCTCGGCCTGGCAGGACTAATGCTTGTTGGCTCCATCACTTTGATTTTTGTCACCGGCCGCTTTGTATTGTTCCCGCCAGGAAGTGTGGAGCTGATCTTTGTGTCTCTGGAAGCACCAACAGGGACCTCTCTGGAAAAAATGGTGGATTTGGTGACGCCGGTTGAAAATACAATCAACGAACTCCCTGACCATGAACTACTGGACTTTATGACTTCGATTGGCATCATCCAGCAGGGCACCATTGATCCTCAAACTCGCCGGGGCTCCCACTACGCCCACATTCGGATCGCGCTGACATCCAAACTCAAACGAAGCCGAACAGCAACGGAGATAATCGAACAACTGCGCGCCTCGATTGGCCGGCCCGAAGGCTTCAATTCGATTTCATTTGAATTCGCCCGCGAGGGACCTCCCCAGGGACGACCGATTTCACTCAATGTTCTCGGTCCCGACTTTCAGACTCTACAGACTCTTGCTGGTCAAATCAAAAAGGAGTTGGGCGAAATTGAGGGGGTTGTCGATGTTCGCGATTCATTTGTTTTAGGAAAACCTGAATGGAATGTTCTTCCGCGCTTCGAAGAATCAGCGACTCTTGGCCTTTCTGCTTCCGAAATCGCCCTAAGCGTACGCACGGCCTTTGAGGGAATCATTGCATCCTCCATTCGCGAGTTAGATGAAGAAGTAGATATCCGTGTGCGCCTGGCTGAGAAAAAGGGCGATGCCCAGACTCAGCTGGAAAACATCAAGATCGGCAATCGCTTAGGAAATCTTATACCTCTCTCCGCCATCGCCGATTTTAAACAGGAAAAAACACTAAGTGCCATTAATCACCTCCACCATCGCCGCTTAATCAATGTCAGTGCTGAAGTTCAACTTGAGAAGATAACGGCCAACGAAGTCACGACCAAAATTAAACCCAAAATGGCTGAGCTCACCAAGGGAATGTCCGAGTATTCAATCGATTTTGGTGGAGAGGACGAAGACACTGAGGAGTCCATGGCGGCTCTTGCACGTGCCTTTATTTTTGCCGCCTTTATTATTTTCTCCCTTCTGATCGTCACCTTTAAAAATCTGTTTCAGCCCATTCTTATTCTCACTAGCATTCCCTTGGGGCTGATGGGAGTGATTATCGCAATGTTTCTTCACAATCGCCCTTTGAGTTTCATGGCCATGCTAGGGGTGATTGCCCTTGCCGGCGTCATCGTCAACAATGCCATTGTACTCATTGATTTTATCAATCGCCGCCGGGAGCAAGGGGACGACCTCAATACCTCCGTGGTAACCGCCGCCAAGGTCAGACTTCGACCAATCTTACTCACGACCGCAACGACCGTCAGCGGCCTCTTCCCCACGGCCTACGGCGAGCACTTCCAGAAGTATCTCGGAATTGGGGGCGGAGATCCGTTTATCGTTCCTATCGCGTTGGCTCTTGGCTGGGGTCTTGCCTTCGGCGCCATTCTCACCCTGATCTTCTTCCCCTCCTTTGTCCGCATCCTCGACGACATCCGCTCCCTCACCCGCAAATTCCTCCTCCGCCGTAGCCAGTGACCATAGCTGTCCATAAATCCGTTCTCTAAATCCACCTCCCCATAAATTCGGACGCGGGCTCCTTGCCCTCGCCGGCATCGCTGCGCGAACGCGTCCCGCTTGCCGGAGGTCCTCATTTATAGAGATGCGGATTTGGGGAACCCATTTCTGGACCATTCTACTTCCTCGCTGGGAGGGAAAGAGTAATTGGGAAATCTACCTCTATATTCCTCCTTCTAAAGCAAATCTAAATCTGTCCGGCTGCAGTTTTGTTTTTTCGAATTTGTGGACCGGTCCTCTAGTTAGATGGCTGGCCTTTTTGTTATCCTTAGTTAATTCCCTACTCACTATCATTGTTCAGTTGCGGAAAAGTAGATGATGTTCAGGGAGGGGTCATTGAGATCCGTCTTTCTGTAAATGAAGACCTCCGACAAGCGGGACGCGTTCACAGACGAAGTCCGTGATGTCGGCGAGGGCAGGAGCCCGTGTCTGAATTTATAGGAAGGCGGATCTCAATGACCCCTTACTGGACGGCTACGTTCGCGGGCGAAGCCCAGCGATGTCGGCGAGGGCAGGAGCCCATGTCTGAATTTATAGGAAGGCGGATCTCAATGACCCCTTACTGGACGGCTACGTTCGCGGACAAGGTCCGTGATGCCGGCGAGGGCAGGAGCCCGTGTCTGAGTTCATAAGAAACCCACTCCTTGTATTCCTCTACCTACAACAAATCCTAATCTGCCAAACTGCAGTTTTGTTTTTAGAGTCCACGGAGTGGCTTTCCTATGAAAGAAGACCTCCGACAAGCGGGACGCGTTCACGGACGAAGTCCGTGATGTCGGCGAGGGCAGGAGCCCGCGTCTGAGTTCATAGGGAAGCCACTCCGTGGACTCTAAAAACAAATCAAAGATTGTTCAGATTATTTGTTGCGCCTTGCACGCCACCGCGCCCGCGGATCATTAGTATCGAACTTATCGCCCTTCTTCCGATCCGTCAGCTGATTGACAAAGTTGTCGTAGGGCGACTTGTCGGTATCAGATTTGCCGAAAACATCATCCAATTGCCGCGGCTTTCGCCCGTCTTTGGTGAAGTCCTTTTGCTTGACCTTAAAACGAATCACTCCATTGTCAACCTTCTGCCCAGGCGCAAGCGTACCGGCGACCTTGACCTGGGATTTCCCAAACACATCCACCGATCCGTGTTCCAAGGATGACTGAATTTTTTGGGAAACCAAGTCTAATCTCTGTTCGGCCACTCGACGAGCATCCCCTTTGTCCTTGGTGCGAACGGTTTGGTCAAAGATGGTGGAATCAACAAAGACATTTGAGTCTTCAAGTCCCGAGGTGATTGCCTTCAATTTCTCCATTACGTCTACAAAATGAGCTTGGGGCTCAGCCGTGCCATAGCCAAACAATTGGTCGGCGGGAATCTCAAAAAATACTTCGTCGGCATTGACTTCCACATTTTGCGCAATGTCTCCAAGCTGGTCGGCAATGTGGTGAAGAACGATTTTCTTTGATCCCATTCCCATAATGTTGGGGGTAAAATCCGTAGGTGTAACAAAGGCCTGAAAGAATTTGAGTGGCTCATTGATGAGGTCGAGGAACAACTTTTCCAGAGTCAACTCAACTCCATAGTTGGAGAAGTTGTACTCAATGATACTAGGGGTGGAGAAATAGTCTGCAATATTCTTTTTCACCTGCTCAGATTGACTGATTAGCCACATCACAAGAAAAAAGGCCATCATAGAAGTCATAAAGTCGGCAAAGGCCACCTTCCAGGAACCACCATGTGCTCCTGCGGCTTGCACGTTAATCTTTTTGATTACCACTATGGGCTGTTTTTCAGCCACGGTACTGACTCCTTAGTCCATTTACCCATTCAATTAGGCAGCTTTCTTTCCTTCTTTGGTCGCAGCATCCATCTCATCGAAGCTTGGGCGCTCTGTCGGAAAAACACTTCTCCGTGCGAACTCCACACAAACAAGAGGTGGAGCACCCCTCTGCAGAGCCACCAGGGCAGCCTTAATCACCGATAAATAACGTCCCTCAGCCTCGATGTCGTTGCCCATTTTGGTAGACATCGGACCAAAGAATCCATAACAAAACAAAACCCCCAGGAACGTTCCCACAAGTGCGGCAGCAACCAAGCCACCGATGGTTTGTACTCCCTGGTCCAGATAATCCATAGTGTGTACAATTCCTAAAACCGCGGCCACAATTCCTAGTCCCGGCAGAGCATCGGCAACACTCTGAACGGCATGGGCCGCCGCGTGTTCTTCTGTGTGAGCCACTTTGATGTCCTGATCCAAAAGATCATCCACGTCATACTGGGTGAGGTCTGCAGACAGCGTGATCTTCATGGTGTCGCAGAGAAAATCTACCGCATGGTGGTTCTTCAAAAATCCCGGATAGGCTTTAAAGATCTCACTGCTATTGGGTTCCTCAATGTGTTTTTCCACCGCTTGAGGACCATCCTTACGGAAGATCTGAAAGAGTTGAAACATCATCTGCAGAAGCTCAAGATACTCCTTTTTGCTGGGTGGCTTGCCCGTCAAGGCATGGATGGATTTGGAAATTGCCATTTTGACGGTGCCTATAGGGTTGGCGATGAGGAATCCACCAAGAGCAGCACCGAAAATGATGACCACCTCGAAGGGCTGCCAAATCACATGAAGATGTCCGCCGGCCGCTAGAAAGCCACCGAACACGCACACTACCACGACGATTGCTCCAACAAATCCCATAGCACTTCCTCTCCACTATATGTCGGCGCACTCACGGCCCGTATTGAGGGCCAACCCCCCGAAACTGCTGGATTTCAGGCCTTCGTCCAGGGCGCAATGCGTTTCCATAGCCTAAGCAGCAGACCTTTTCCTCGACCATGGTCCCGTGACTCAGGTATAATAAAACTTTAGTCCGTTAACTTTTTCGCTTCTGCGACGTATTAGTTTCTATGAGTGGAGTGGACCCTTTGGCGGATCAGCCATTTAAATCTTATGTAACGCCTGTGTTTTTGAGCCTGGTGGCTCTGCTGGCGATTCTTACTGCTGGATTGGGCGAAGCCCAGCAAGATGGGCTGATTAATAACAAGCCTCTAAAGGCAACTTCCTTTCTTGCCATCGATCCTCTGCCCCAGGGGGCGAATAGTGCTCTGCGCATTGATATGGAGTTGGCGCCTGAGTTCCACGCTTACTTGGATAAATTCAAAGTTCAGATAACCAACCCAGAAGGCCTGCAAATCAGCAAATTCAACATCACCCCGGTGGTGGAGTTCGAAGACGTGTTTACTAAAAAGATGAAGCAAGGGGTTAAAGGGATATCCCAGATTCACACAGTTCTCAATGTTCCTCCTGGATTTCCAGTCGGTCCGGTAGACGGAATTCTCGAAATCACCTATCAGGCCTGCACCAAAGAATACTGTCTTCTCCCTAAGCGCCTACCCGTGCCCCTGTCGTTTACCGTTGCCAAGGGCGATGCCGCTATTGGCGGAACCACATCTTCACAGGACGACAGTCTTCTCGCGCAAGCAAAGAGCAAGGGTTGGTTGTTTGTATTTTTGATGGTGTTTCTTGGCGGCGTCTTGACCTGCTTTACCCCCTGTATTTTTCCCATGATCCCCATCACTTTAGCTGTGATTGGAGCAACAGGAACGCATCACAGCCGCTGGCAAAACTTTCGGGTATCCATTTTCTACGTCTTGGGCATTGCCTTAACCTACTCCACTCTTGGAGTTGTCGCTGCCCTGACGGGATCCCTGTTTGGCTCCTTACTTGGCCACCCCTTGGTGGCCATGGGATTTGCTCTATTGTTTTTGCTGATGGCGCTCAGTATGTATGGACTGTTCGAGATTCAAGCTCCCGCCTTTGTTCGCAACCGACTGGGAACCCACCAGTCGAAGAGTCGGTACATTGGCGCTTTGCTGTCGGGACTGATTGCAGGAATTGTGGCCAGCCCCTGTGTTGGACCTGTGCTCATTGGCGTCTTAGCCTTTGTTGCCCAGAGCCAAGACCCGCTGATGGGTTTTGCCCTCCTGTTTACCTTTGCTCTGGGAATGGGCCAGTTGTTTTTGGTTTTAGGCTTTTCTTCCCAGTTGATTCAGAAAATACCCAAAGCTGGTCCTTGGATGAATTTCACCAAGTTCATTTTTGGAACAGCGATGGTGGCCTTAGCCCTATTTTATGTCCATCCCGTCGTTGGCGACCGCGTGTTTGATGGCCTGTTGGGCATTGCCTTGGTGGCCGTTTGTGCCTTTCACGGCGCCTTTTCTCCGATCAAAAAGCTCACCCTGACCAAAAGCCTCATTCAAGGAGCCATGATAGCCGGGATTCTCGTCGGCGGGGTGTTTTTGGTTCGCGCTGGCTTTCCCCAATATTTCGACGGCCTCAATCCAGATGAAACCCGGGCCCTTCATGAACAAGGGGGATGGTTGCCCTTTTCAGATGAAACACTTCAACAAGCACATATGGACGGCAAGCCCGTCATTGTTGATTTCTATGCCGACTGGTGCGCCGCCTGCAAAGAGTTGGAGTCCATCACCTTCATGGACAAGGACGTAATGGAAGAAGGCAAAAAGTTTGTGCTTATGCGCTTTGATGCCACCAAAATGACTCCTGAGTTTGATGTCCTCAAGGAAAAATTCAATATCCTTGGCCTCCCCACCATCGTCTTTCACGATGGCAAAACATGGCGCACGGATTTGACACTGACTGGGTTTGAATCGGGCCCTGAGTTTCTCAAGCGAATGAAGCAAGTCTTCTAGCGGTACCCCTAGAAAGCCAAGTTGATGACGCCCAAAAAGCTCATTAGATGGAAGGGTTTCAGCTCCACTTCCGTTGAGCCTGCTGTGGTCAATGACCGCTGCATGGCCATGAAGCTCCCTTCGATGCCAACGTTGAGCAAGGAGAAGAGTTTAAAATCATATCCAGAAACAATTCCGTAGTGGTACGGGGAAAAGATCACATCGGTGCTATTTTCAACTGTATTAAATTTGGAAACTCCGGCACGGACTCCCACGTAAACCTTTTTGTCTCCACCTGTGAGGAAACTACGAAACTCCAAACCAGTAAGGCTGAAGCTAAAGTCGCCATTATTGCGACCGGTTTCTTCCGATGAAACCATGTGGTAGCCGCCAAAACCATAGGAGTCCGAAATCTGGCTCCCACCTTTTACTCCATAAAGCTGATGAGTTTTGGTATTGGCAATATCAGGGACACTGAGGCCATAAACGATACCGACATAGCCGCCGCCTTGATTACCTGACTGAGCAACAACCCCTGCCGTGAGCATCGAAAACAACACTGTAAGGACCCATTTCGAAATCCCGTACACTCGGTTCCCTCTTTAGCCCCGAAGGGGCATTCGTCGAACAGTCGTCACCACCCCCATTATATGGGACTCGCCGCAAGGAGTTAATAGCGGTCCTGCAAAATGAAAGGGAATCTAGCCTAAGAGCGATATGGATCTATCTGATTTACTAGATTTAAGTGCAAAAACTGGCCACTTTAAAGGCGCTTAAGACGGGCAATTTCTCGACGGGCGTCTTCCAAAGAGGCCTTGGCCCCCATCAATTGGATCTCTTGTTCGTGAACCAACTTTTGAATCTGACTGAGCCGGGACTCATATCCCTGGAGCACCTGATTGTGTCGGTCCATCATCTCTTCAATCTTAGTCTCCTGAAGACGCCGCTCAGCCACCCGACTACTTAGGTTGGCGAACTTCTCATTCACTTCGTGAATGACGTTTTTCAAAAACTGCTCCATTCTGGAGCCAGCACTATTGAAGCGCTCAAACCGGGATTTCACTGCTGCCGTCCACTCACTGACACGACTCTCAAAATTCTCCTGCCGGGTTTCGACTTCCTGGATGCGCTTTTTTAGAATATCGATTTTGGCGACCAGAATTTGCCAATCTTCCTTGAGCACGGGGGCCAAGGACTCGATTCTGGCTTCCCGCTCCTGGTGAGGGAGGGCCGCAGATTTGTTTTGAGGCTGCAAATCGGGAAAAAGCTCCCTATTTAACTCTCGCGACATCCCTCTCCCCCGTTTTGAGCCACTTTTCTCTGGACTCATGCGTTGAACCAAATTTATCGTTCTCTTATGGCCTCTGTCACTCAATTAGCACAATTTCTCTTAAAATTGAATCCACAGAACTCTGTGGCGCGCCTGTCCTTTTACCATTGGGTAAAGAACTTCCTGGATTTGCAGCTCGATCTGCAACCAAAAATGATTGAGCAGTTTTACGACCATGCCCTACAAATTCCCTATTGGCAGAACTCCCAAAAGGAGCTGGCAGAGACTGTCCAAAATGACCTGATCACCTTTGCTCATAATCATCCCCTGGGATTTGAACTGAATGACATTCGCCATGCCAATACCTGGCAAACCTTGGAGCTCCAACAAGGGCAGGATTTTTATCAGGTCCTGCGCGACCACGGCCCCGGCAAAATGGAGGAGAGCAAGCGGAAGTATCTTGCTCTAAGTCCAACCCAAATCCTACAGATTCATGTTCTAGATAATGGTGGGTTAGACGTGTGTGTTTATTCTAACCGAGTAAAGGTTGATGGCAGTCGATTAAAGCCACTGTCTCCACTCACTCGCTTGCATTACAACTCAGCACTGGAATTGGTGCCGGGACAGACTCAGCTGTTGCAGACCTCCCATCTGACCTGGGCCCGGTTTCAAATGGACGATGGTGCCTGTCACGGACTCCTGTTTAAGGGCTACACCTTTCAAAAGGCCGATGCCTTTATGGGCAAAGTGATGAGCCAGTACCCCGAACTCTACTACGCCCTCAAGCGACTCGAACGTCATTTTATCGACCTCAAGTCAGATCCCCTCTATCAGGAGTTGGTGGCCCTGCTTGAAAAGGCCAATGCCATGGCAGCCAGCCCTCACCCCGAGGCCACTCGTCTGGCAGAGACGGCTCTCCAGAAGGGCCAGCTGGCCCTGAAGAATATTTTTCCCAATGACAAGCTGCTGACACTTCTGGTAACCAATTTGGAATACCGAATAACCGACGGGAGGCCGCAACGCCCCTCTCTCCAAGGGAAGCCAGAAGAACCATGTCCAAGCCTTCGTCCTCTCACTTAGTTCGCCTCAATAAATACCTGGCCTCCTGTGGAATCGCCAGTCGGCGAAGGGCCGACGAGCTTATTGACGAGGGTTCGGTCAAAGTTAATGGCAAGGTGGTCTACGAGCTTGGCGTTCGCATTGATCCCGAAAGAGACAAAATCACGGTGAGTGGAAAACCAGTCAGACCTGAACTCCAGAAGGTCTACATCATGTTTCACAAGCCCAAGCACGTTTTAACATCAATGGAAGACCCACAGGGGCGTCCCACGGTGGCTGATTTTTTTCGCCGTATGCCTGTTCGGGTTTTCCCAGTTGGTCGGCTAGACTGGGACACGGAAGGCCTGCTGCTTTTGACCAACGACGGAGAATTCGCACAGAAGGTGAACCACCCCAGCCAGGAAATTCCCAAAGTTTATTTGGCCAAGGTGGATGGAAAACCTTCCAATGAGCAATTGCGCAAGCTCACCACTGGGGTGACGATCATTGGGGGAAGGGTGAAAGCCCTGGAAGCCACCCGATTGCGCGGTAAAGGTACCGATCAGTACGACTGGATCCGCATTGTGATCACCGAAGGCAAGAATCGTCAGGTGCGCAAGATGTTCGAAAAGATTGGTTTCGGTGTGAAGAAGCTCCAACGCATCGCCATCGGTCAGTTGCGATTGGCCAATCTCAAGCGCGGGGATCATGTCCTTCTAGATCCCCGGGACCTGAAGAAGATATTCGATCGCAAAGTCAAAAAGGAACGCCCAAAGTCACATAAGAAGAATGCTTAAGCTTTAAGCGCCCCTCAAAAATGCCGCCCATATTTTAAGCAAACCCCTGACGCAGGCCTATGCCGCCAGTCAGAATTTGGTGAGCTGGACACAATATATTGGACTCCCAGTAAATTTAATTACTAGATTTAGGGAAACTACAACAGGGAGTGGGAAATGGACGTCCACGGACAGCATCGTCAGGGAATACTGGGTCGAGCGGCCTTATCACTATTAGCTCTTCTTATGGGAGCCAGCGCATGGGGGGCGGGGAACAATCCTTTTTACCTCACCACCGACCGGGACGAAATCAAGATCATGACTTATAACGTTCTCAACTTGTTCGACAACGTTCACGATGAGGGCAAGTCGGATTGGACTTTCCTTCCCATCAATCACCCCCTTAAAAAGGAATGCGCAAAAATGCGCAATCCCTACTACCGCGAAGCCTGTGAGCAGGTGGATTGGACACCGGATCGGATTAAACTGAAACTTGGACAGATCAAACATGCTATTTCCTTTCAGGGCCCCCTCCCCGACATTCTTGCTGTCGAGGAAATTGAAAATGCCAACATCACCCGCATGCTGGCTCAGGAGCTGGGATACAAACACTTTTTGATCACGGATAGCCCCGACGGCAGAGGAATTGACGTCGCTCTTCTCTATAACGATGACAAAATTGAATACATCGAACACGAAGAGATCGACGCCACAGCCGCCCTAAACTATCCTGGTCGCAACATCCTGCGCGTTCACTTTCGCCCACGCACGGGACGCATACTTGATGTCATAGGCGTTTACGTCAATCACTGGCCGGCGCAAATGATTTCGCCCATCAAAAGGGTGGAAGCAGCACGGGTGTTGGCTCGGGCTATCGACACGCAAACCACCAAGGTCGGCAAAGACAATTATAAAGTGATCGCCCTGGGTGACTTTAACCTCACCCAAGTCGAGACACCGAACGCCTTTCACCACGTCATCACCAACCCCTATTGGCAGAATGCTCTGGTGGATGTTCAGGACTACTCAGAGGTGCGCAGGAGTCCTTACCGCTACCAGATGCCTCCCGGCTCTTATTGGATCAATGGCATAGACTCCTGGCGCCGATTGGATCGTTTTGCCGTTAGCCAGAACCTGACTGATGAGTCTGGGATGCACGTCGTGTACGACAGCTTTCGCATTGTTGGCCCTGCCGAACTCACCCGCTCCAAGTCCTTCTCTGGCCGGTCATCCGATTTTTACGCCACCTCGATGCAGGTTCCCTTTCGCGCCAATCCCATGGCCGACAGCCCAAAAGATGCCGGGTACTCTGATCACCTTCCAATTGTGATGAAGATTAAGTTCACCGCCAATCCCAATCCCAAAAAACCCAAGCAGACTGGGGAAGAGGACTGAGAACTATTTGTCCTCAGTTTTACCCGGAGCCAATTTGGTTCCGGGTACATTCCCCATTTCCTCAAAATCCTTTAAAAATTGAGGGTCGACTCCTTCGGGAGCCTGGCTTGGAGATGTTTGGGATTTTTGCTTGGCGCGCTTCTCTTCGCGCTTTTGTTTTTCCTGATCCGACCAGCGCTTGTAGTACTGGCGGTGCTGCTCATTGAACTCCCGGTCCCTCTCACGCATATAGGAGTCAAACTCCTTGGACTGGGCTTTGACCTCTGACTCAAAATCTTTCCGTTTATCTCTTTCGTTAGCAAAAAAATCGCGCCGCTTACGGTCTTGTTCGGCATAAAAGCGCTTAGACAATTCGCGATCAACTTTGGTCTTTTTAAAATCTTCCCTCTCGCCTTTCATCTTAGCCAAAAAATCCTCGCGACGCTCTTTCTCCTTGCGAGTGTACTCGTCCCGCCACTTTTTGACGTTATCGCGATGTTGACCGCGCTTTTTGCGAACCAAATCTCCCCACTTTGAGCGCACTTTGCTGGGATGGTATTTAAGCTGTCCCATCAACTCCAACAGCAGAGCTTTTTCATCATTTGCGATGCGTTTTTCTTCAGGAATGTCCTTACGTAGATCGTCCAAGTGGGAGCGGTCGGCCTTGAGAGAAATCTCCTCGTCCAACACTGGCCGCCCCTCCTCTTCTTTACTACCGATCTGACAACCCGACAGACTGAAGGCCAGGACAAGGGAGCCGAGGCAAAAACAGCCCACTCCTAAGGAATTGAAAGGGAAAAATCTGCCGACTGACTTTTGCAGTGAGTTCATGTGGATATGATAGAAGACCTTTGGGGAAAATACAATGCAGGATAAAATTGAACTATGTGGCTTGGTAAAGGCATGGAACATACACACCCTGCGACTTTCGCCCGCCGGGGTTCATTTTTTGTCGATCGGGAATTTCAGGTCCGATACATCTCCTTGGTCCTTGCCGCCGCCACCGTTGGAGCCTTGTTAAACCTTATTCCCATTTTCTTTTTCCTCGAACAGAACTATGACATCTTCTATGAGCTGGCTTTCAACACTGCTCCGCAGGTTCTTGAACACCTGGAGCGGGAACGGTTTTGGATTCGAATATTTTCAGTTGGATCATTCCTGTCAATCGTCGCCTTCTTCGGCTTTATCGGCTTCAAGATGACCTCCCGGATCGTGGGTCCACTCAAGGTCCTGCGTAACCACTTAAAACAAGTCTCCAGAGGGAATTGGCGATTGAATCCAATTAAGGTGCGAGAGGCTGACGAGTTCCAAGATCTCATTGAGGCCTACAATTACTTCTACAGCTCCTATCGAACCATGTTACAAAGGGATTTGGACCGACTCAAGTCCCTGAGTATCGACTCAAGCAATCGGGATGCCTATATTGCCTGGAAACAGATGATTGAAGAGAGGGCCATGCAGCTTCACCTGCCCAACGCATGGCCTGACCCTGCACCGACTAGCGTGAGCGACGCATCGTCTTCTGCAACTCCCGATTCACGTCGCGCTTCTTGATCGAGTCACGCTTATCGTGTTTCTTCTTTCCTCTTCCTAAGCCAATCTCAACTTTGACTCGGCCTTTTTTAAAATAGACCTTCAGAGGGACGCAGGTGAGGCCCTTCTCCTGAATGGCCGCGGCAATCTTATTGAGCTCATAATCGTGAAGGAGGAGTTTGCGTAATCTTTCTGGCTCATGGTTGTTGTAGCTGCTCGGCTTGTAAATGGGGATATGAGCATTCTGAAGGTAGGCCTCGTGGTTTTGAAAAGACACGTAGGCGTCCTTGAGGGTGCAGTGCCCCGCGCGCAAGGATTTGACCTCGGAACCCATAAGGGCAATTCCAGCCTCATAGGTATCAAAAATCTCAAAGTCAAAGCGGGCCTTTCGGTTGTCCGCTATCAACTTGATACCACTCATTGCTGATTCTCTTTTCCAGCCCGGGACAATTCCTCAAACAGCAGACGAAACTGCCGGGGCGACAATTCCTCGGCCCTGACTTGATGCCCAAGACCTAAGTCCTGACCCACGCGAAGAGCCAAGTCCATTTCTACACCAAAGCGACTGTACTCGCCAGAGAGGTTCTTCCACAAAATCTTGCGACGGTGGGAGAACGCGGCCTTCACAAAGCGCAAGAGGGCCTGCCCACTGCAATTAGGCGCATCCTCAAGCCGATTAAAAAGCAACACCCGACTGGCCACCTGGGGTGCCGGCCAAAAACAGCGAGGCCCGGCTTCACAAACCGCTCTCACCCGCCAAAACAACTGGGCCACGACGCTCAGGAGACCATACTCCTTGGTTTTGGGGCCGGCCATAATTCTCTGTGCCACTTCTTTCTGAAACATCAAAACCATGGATTCAATGGCTAATGGCCCCAAACAGCGGTCGATCACAATAGAGCTAGATATCTGATAGGGAAGGTTGCTCACCAGCGTCGTCCCCTGAGCGAGATTCAAAGAGTTCCAGTCCACCATAAGGGCGTCTTCTTCAAGCAACTCCAGACCCTCACCCCGCCAGAGTCCCGCAAACTCCCTGTCCAACTCGATCAATAGAAGTGGAACATCCAATCCTCGCAGTCTTTCTGTCAATGAACCCAATCCAGGGCCCACTTCAACTAACGAGTTTGGCTGGCAACCTTTTACCGCCTCCACAATTCTTTTCACGATATTTTCATCAATGAGAAAGTTCTGTCCCAGGGATCTTTTGGGCGAGGATCCCAATTGGGCTAGCTTGTCTTGAATATCCTCTTTGAGACTCATGGAGAGTCCGCGGTCTTGAAATCACCAGGGTAGGGTCTTGGACTGGGACCCAAGTCTTCAGCCGCCCTCTCCCCTTTGCGCAAACGATGGATTCCCGCATAGCCAATCATGGCCGCATTATCAGTACAGTAGCGAAGAGGGGGAATCACCACTAAACAGCCCTGCTGCTGACCCCACTCTTCCGCCCGACTGCGCAAACGGGAGTTGGCACTCACACCGCCAGTCAATACCACGGTTTTGATCCCTGTCTGCTGCACTCCTCGTGTGAGTTTAGCCAATAAGACATCGACGATGGCTTCTTGGTAGGAGGCACACAGAGAGCTGATTTCGGACTTCTTCTCTTCAGCCGACATTTTAGCCAATTGATTTTGTGCTGCGGTCTTCAGTCCTGAAAAACTAAAATTTAGATTCTCTTCGTGAATCATGGCGCGAGGAAAGCTGTACTTGCTTGCATCCCCTTCACGGGACAGCCAATCGACCTGCACACCGCCCGGAAAGCCAAGCCCGGCCATCTTGGCAAACTTGTCAAAGGCCTCACCAGCAGCATCGTCCACCGTGCGTCCCAGAATCGTGTAAGAACCCAGCTCATCAACCTGAAACAAATGGGTATGACCGCCAGAAATCGCCAGCCCCAGATAGGGGAAGCCGAATTCATCAGGTGCCGAGAAATCATTGTCCTTCAAAAAACCCGCAAGAAGATGCCCCTCTAGGTGATTCACCGCGACCAGGGGAAGGCCTTTTGCCAAGGACAGGGTTTTCGCCGTCACCAATCCCACGAGTAAAGAACCCACCAGACCCGGGCGGGAAGTCACTGCCAAACCGTGAATGTCAGACCAATTCCGTCCCGATCGACTCAAAGTTTGTTCAATTAGAGGAAGAATATTTAATGTATGATTGCGACTGGCAATTTCGGGTACCACACCACCAAAAGGTTCATGAACCAAGTCCTGATTGGCTGAACACACGGCCTCCACCTGACCCTGCCAGGTCACCACAGCGGCCGAAGTGTCATCACAACTGGTTTCGATAGCTAATATGCGCTCAATTTCTGGATTGAATTCCATTCTCAGGAAATAGCACAGGGGCATACAAAAGGCGAGCTTCGGGCCCCGTCAACCACCCCTTCCCTCTATTTTTTGACGGATTTCAAGCGTGTTTTGGCTTGCTTGGCCTCTGAAGACTTAGGAAATTTTTCAATCACTTCGTCAAAAAAAGCCCTGGCATCATTGCCCATGCCCAGCTCCTGAAAACACACGCCAATTTTATAGGTGGCCGACGCGTACTTGCGTCCCTTTGGATTCATCTCGCGGTACTTCTGATAGCCAACGATGGCAGCTTTCCAGTCCTTTTTATCAAATGAATCTTCAGCCGCCGAAAAGTTGCCCTTCTTGGAAGCTGGAGCCGGAGCTGCCTTTGCCTTTTTCACCTGCTCCAACTCTTGGGAGAGCGATACAATTTGACCTTCCAGTTTGCGCAAGGCCTCCTCATAGAGCCTTAGTCTCTCATCACTTTGGGTTTTGGCTGTTTGCCGCTCCTGCAGTGCCTGTTCCTTCTCCTGACGAGCCTCGTTCAGCCTTTGCTCAAGAGTTTCAATGCGACCTCGCATATAGCGGAATTGCTCATCATAGTCCTGAAAGCGCACCTCATCCCGTGCCGCCGACTGCTGAAGATTGCTCAACTTGTTTTGCATTTCACTCTTGGACTCAGCTTCTTTGAGATCAGCCCGTGTCCGCAGACACCCCGAAAAGGACCCAAGGATGAACAAACCGACTATGCCAGATAGAAACAAATTTCTCATGGAAACCCCTCACCCGATTGAAATTTACGGAGTCGTGCGGAATTTTCCGCCTTTTCCGCATATTCTCGCGCCTGCTCGAAAAACTCGCGGGCCACTCCAAAATCATTGTCCGCATAGGCTTGTTCACCTTTGCGATAATACTCCTCAGACTTGTGCCAAAAGCCAGACGCATAGCGGGCTGCCTCAACATCCTGGGCCGCCTGTAGTGCCGTTCGTGCAATGGTGTATTCTGGAATCGGTGGTGCGCTGGCACATCGCCAGCCACCAAAGATCATGAGTACGATCAGAAGAAGTGTTCGAAAGGAAATGTCTCGCCCCATCAATTGGGCCTCACTTCCTTACTGGGGAAGCGGTACAAAGTTGGCGCGACGGTTACGAGCATGATCAGCTTCACTGTCACCTTGTGACAAAAGCTTTTCTTTTCCATAACTGATGATGGTCATCCGCTTGCCATCAATTCCCAAGCTCACCAAATAGTTTTTAACCGCCTTGGCACGACGCTCCCCCAAGGAGAGGTTGTACTCAATTGAACCGCGGCTGTCGCAGTGACCTTCAATTTGAATGGTCAGATTGCTGTTTTCCTTAATCCATGAAGCATTGCCAGAGAGAATCTTGCGAGCAGATGCAGTCAAAGTTGCCTGGTCATAGTCAAAGTTGACGGTTTGCAGACCTTGAATATTTCCACTGTCAGATCCCATGGGATCAAAAGACATGGCCTGTGAGGTCACACTGGGATCGGCACTCACATCACCTACGGTGGAGTCTTCTTTTTTTTGCTTACTTGTACAAGAAACACCGAAAACAAGAGTCAGAGAGAGAAAAATCAAGGCGACAATGCGAGACATAACGACACTCCTTCTAGTTGAGTCCCCATTCTAGGAAATCACGTGTAAAAGTCAAATGTTGCAGGTTCTTGGCCAAATACTCTTTGACGCCAGCCATAAGCCCGCTCATGTCCTGTTTACGGACATGAAACATTTCGCTGTGGCCAAAAGCCTCATTCTGGATTGGTGCCGACCTTGCACCACCTGTCTTAACTCAGACTAAACCAATTTTTGTGGAGGATATCCATGCAAAGTCTCAATACCGTCATTCTCTCTGGCTACCTTGGGGCAGACCCCGAATCGCTAGAATCCAAAGACGGCAAAACCTATACCCGCCTGAGCCTGGCCACCCACCAGGCTAAACGCAAAGGAGAAAATCAGCCGTGGAGCCTACACACCCACTGGCATAAGGTCCTAGTGTTCGGACGCCAAAGTTTGCTGTGTCAGACCCGCCTGCACAAAGGTGATCGCATCGCCATCGAAGGGATGTTGAGTTCCATTTCCAACAAGAACGCAGATGGCCAGACTTTCCGCCAGGTCGCGGTTTTGGCCAATCGAGTGAGTTTTATTGAAGTGAAGGAAAATCAAGTGGATGATGAGGATTAGAAAGCCCCGTAGTTCAGTCTGGATTTGACCAAAATGAGGGTGCCGGTAGCACCTCGATCTTGACTTTTCCCGCCCCGCAGGAAATGATTATGCTGTGGCGCATCTTATGGCGCTCTGCTTTCTGTCGGGGGAGACATGGACAAGTTGCAGTGGATCCGAGACTTAGTGCTGGCTGAACAGCAAATGGAAGAGTCGGGTGTGGTGGATTTCTCAGCCGGATTCGATCCCGGCAAGGATGTGGATCAGGCCACCATTGAGTTTATGAACGATCTCAAGGCAGCTTTCGTGGAGAGTGCCAGTGCCTTTAATCAACTCAAGGGCTCCTCGGTCGGCAACGTCAAAATCTACGGTATTTCCAAAACAAAATCGGATTTCATGCTTTTTCGCAATGGTTACAAACTGATCTTTGCTCTGCGCAAGCCAGGACTGATTGGAATTCGCTTTAATCTGATTGGCTCCAGCTTTTTGCCTGGACAAGAACCTGAGCAAGTCTCTGGCAAAGAGGATCTTCTGAAGGCCGCGTGGGGCGCCTTTGGTGAACTCAAGTGGACTTATAATGATCAGCTAATCAACCTGGATTACCTGGTTCGCTATTATCTGAGCCGCTTTATTCGTGAAAGCTCTAAATAGAAATATCAAAGCGCCCACGACCGGGCTCCGCTAGTCGAAATGCATAAGGGCGGACGGCCGTAACGACCAGGTCAATGCTTTGGCCAAGCCGAAATTTTTTAGCAGTTTGGTTGTGAACGCGGATTAGATCTCCCTGGAAACGCACAACCATGGAACCGTCCCGTTGCAGCTCCACCACCTGTGCTTCCACCACGTCCCCGGGATTAAATTGAGGAAGAGAAAACTTCATGGCGACTAGCCTAGATAATCATTCACGTTGATTTTGGGAAAAGCCACCTCACGCACCCCTGCCTCTCTAGGACGTAGACCATTCTTGTCCCGCGGCTCGCCTTCTGGTTCCAACATAGTAAATCGGGTCTGGGCTTCATCCGAACTTGCTGAGGGCTTTTGCAGGTCAAAGCTCGGCACCCCACCCACCTCCTCGTTCTTTGCCAAAGTGGTATTGAAGCTCGGCTCCCCAGGCATAATGATTTCCGGACCTTCGTCTTCAGGTTGGTCCTCGTCCCGCGTTTTATCCAAGTCCAAGACAAAGGATTCACTGATCTCAGCCGGTACGTGGGGCTTGATAAGCGAATTCACATCACGCTTTTCAGCGACTTGTGCTTGAGATGGTTCCTCGATAAAACTATCAACCGACTCGTCTCTTTTGTCGTGAAGAAGGGATGATGCCTTGCTCATCAATTTATCAGTCACCTTGCGTGCCGCCTCCATCAGCTTACTGGCTTCAACGGACTCCTGGGCTTCTTCAATCTGCTGAGTCTCGTAGCTGCGACAGGCCTCGCGGAATTCATTGCCCAGCTTTTGGAGTGACGCATATTCCTCCTTGGGAACATCAAACACCGCCGAGAGATCACTGCCGCGATATTCAAAATCCTCAGCTCCGTCTTCGAGGATTCTCTCGTCACCTGATTCTTCGACCTGAGGCACTGGCTCCTCGATTCGTGCCCACTCCGGAAGAGCATCCTGATCAAACATCAGGCGGTCCTTGTTCACTTTGGCAATGAACTCAATCTCACCCATGGGAAGATCCACCGCTTGGGCGATCTCAGCCAAACTGGCCCCTTCATGGGCCATACGAGCAGCGCGCACGTATTTGATGGTATTTTGTCTCTCAATAATCTCCTCATGGGGAATTTTGTCTTGAAAGATCTCGGCCATTTCTCGGCTGCGTTCGATGGAGTGATCGACTTGATTCATGTGCTTTTGCGCGTCCTCAATTTTTTGCTGAACCTGACGAGTCTTTTGCTCAAGAAGAGCCGTCAGCTGTTTCACCTGAACATCGGTACGGTCAGACAAGTCCTCAAGCACAGCAATCTTGCTCTGCAAAAGTTGCAAGCCACGACTGAGGCGAGGATCATCTTGTGGAGGCTTCTTGAGTTTTGACCACAAGATATAAATTGCCAGTCCCAAAATCAGATTCACCACGATTTGCAAAAGCATGAGTGAACTCACAGCCACGTCCTTTCGTTCAAATTGATCCCTCTTTGGATCAATGCCGTCGGCCGCTTAGTGGAGTTCACCTGGAAGAAAGATGGCAGCCGCCTTCCTCTATAATAATGAAGGTCGAGGCTAGCCGCAACACGACACGAGAGAACTCCCCGCAAGAAGTCCAGCTCTCTGTAACAATTCAATTGTAGTTTTTGAATTTCAAGACCTTGGCTCAGTCTTTTTTGGTCAATTGTTTACGGCGACCTTGGTCGAGGGTTAGGTGCCTATCTACTTTTTTGGATGCACGGTAATAAAAAAGGAAGGGTTGAACCCTTCCTTTTCTATTACCGTGCATCCAAAAAAGTAGATAGGCACCTAACCTACATCAGAACCAAGCCTTCGCAGCAATATTGAAGTTCAAGGCCTGAAAACCTTCAGCCTCCACTCCGCTGTCGCTCGAGGACTCAATCGACATCCAGCTACCTTCAACTCCCAAGGAGAAATTGTCGTTGAGAAACTTGTCGTAGCCAAAGACAAGGCCAAAGTGAGTGGGGCTACTGGAAAAGGTTGTTCCCACATCCAGTTTTGTCGTACCAACACGCAAGCCAATAAAAGCGCCGTCGGCCACACCCTCAAAGTGGAAGGATCCCTCGATACCATAAAGGGCATAGTTGAAGTCCACTTTACTGCCGCTTACGTCTTCCTCTTTTGAAGACGTTAAAAAGTAAGCGCCAAAACCAAGCTCACCATCCAGGCGGGCTCCGCCAATCACTCCGTACGCTAAACGCGAAGATGTGTCATCCGCGTTGGGCACACTAAGTCCTGCTGTGGCTCCAACATATCCCTTGGCCTGAGCCAATGCGGGCGTAGAAGTAAAAACCAGGGCCATTGCCATTCCTGCCAAAACCAAAAACCACGACTTTTTCATTATACCAGACTCCTTGTTGTTCTTATTCTAATACCGATCTCAATCAAAACCCTCTAACTAATCCAAACGGTCAATAAAGCTCTCGATCCGCATCAGGGCCTTTCCTAACACATCCTGATCAAGGGCAAAACTCAAGCGCAGAAATCCGGGAGCGCCAAACTCACAGCCTGGAACAGTGGCCACAAGCTCTTCCTCAAGCAACACTTTGGCAATCTGACTGCAGTCATCAAGGCCATGACCCTTAAATCCGCGACCACAGACACCACGAAAATCAGGGAAGATGTAAAACGCACCCTGAGGTTTTAAGACTTTCACGCCTTTCATTTTGCTAAGGCTATCGTAGACAAAATCACGGCGGACCTGCAGCTTTTTGAGATAGGGAGCCAGAGCGTCCTTGCCCATCTTTAGTGCCGCCAGAGCTGCTATTTGGGTAAAGGGGCTGGCACAGCTCACAGACTGACTCTGCAAATTGGTCATAGCTTTAATCACCTCTTTGGGGCCAACTGCCCAACCCAACCTCCAGCCAGTCATCGAATAGGTCTTAGACACTCCGTTAACAACGACAGTCCGATCCACCAACTCTGGTGTGGTTTGAAGGATATGAGGAGCCACGTCGCTGCCATCAAAAATCAGGCGATTGTAGATGTCATCACTGAGGACGACCACCTGCTTGTGTTTTTTTAAAACCTCTCCGATCTGTTTCCATTCCTCCATGGTGTAAACGGAGCCCGTTGGATTACTGGGAGAGTTGAGGATGATTAATTTGGTTTTAGGGGTGATGTGGCGCTCGAGCAGCTCCGCCGTCAGCTTGAATCCTGTTTCAGGACCGCAATTGACAAGCACAGGCTTTCCCGCGGCCAACTCCACCATAGTGGGATAGCTCACCCAGTAAGGACCGGGCACTATGACTTCGTCTCCGGGATTCACCAAGGCCTGAAGGGCAGCATAGAGAACAAATTTGGCACCAGTAGACACCGTCACCTGATCAGCATCGTAATGATGACCCAGATCCAAGATCGTCTGTTCGCAGATCGCCTGGCGCAACTCAGGCAAACCATTTGCTGGAGCGTACTTGGTTTGCCCCGATTTTATGGCTTCGATACCTGCTGCCTTGATTTGTTCAAAAGTGTCCCAGTCGGGCTCACCGACTGTCAGGGAGTACACGTCGTGGCCTTGTTTCTTTAGTTCCTTGGCTTTTGCCGCCAAGGCAAGCGTGGGAGATGGTTTTAAGCTGGCAACTCGATCAGCTAACATTTTGGGCCTGGCCTTTCTAGGATCTGTTTTTGGTCCTCAATTAAATTCTTTTTTTCAATGCATCCGCCACCTGTCCTGGTACCAGATCCTGAAGGGATCCCCCGTTGACGGCGACTTCCTTAACCATGCGAGAGGAAACGTAATTGTATTCGGGTCGTGTAAAGACAATCATGGTTTCAATCTCAGGTGCCAACTTACGATTCATATTGGCCATGGCCAGTTCATACTCATAATCCGAAACCGCGCGCAGACCGCGCACAATCACCTGAGCTCCAGAGCGCTTGGCATAATCCACCGTTAAACCAGAAAAGACTTCAACCTTTACCCCAGAAGTACCCGACAAACACTGACGGATCAGCTCGGCCCTTTCCTCGGCTGCAAACATATAACTCTTTTGCTCTGATTGAGCGACTAAAACAACCACTTCAGAAAACAATGGTTGAATGCGCTTGATGATATCAAGGTGCCCATAGGTGATGGGATCAAAACTCCCTGGATAAACGGCCCGAACCATATTTCACTTCTCCGGCATACTGAAGAACGAAACATTTTTATCACCAAAGCTACGGCGATCCAAGAAATTATAGGGTGGGTAATTTTCGCCAATAGGCTCTTGGTGACTGGATTCGATGACAATCAGTCCCTCTGGGGTCACCAGAGGGAATTGAGCCAAAATCTCCATTACAGGATGGGCTATTTTTTCCGTAAAAGGAGGATCCGCCAAGACCACATCAAAAGGAGCACCATCCCATTTTTTTACAAATTTAAAGACATCGTCTTTTACAACTTTCACGTCTTCATTAATGCCAAGTGTTGTGAGGTTTTTCTTAAGAATTTGTAGAGACCTTCCACTTTTTTCTACAAACACCACCTCCGCCGCCCCCCTGGAAAGGGCCTCAATACCCAGATTTCCCGTCCCGGCAAACAAGTCCAAGACCCGGGCACCCTCGATATAAGGTGCAATCTTGTTAAAGAGGCTCTCCTTGACTCTATCCGTCGTAGGGCGAATATGCCCGGCCTGAAAGCTCACCAGCTTCCGACCCCTATATTTTCCGGCAATGATGCGCATTAAGGTGCCACCTGCTTGATTCGCACGAGAAAGCCCCGAATCTCCTGACGGTGCTGATCGGAAAGCTGAAGAAAGTGAAACTCCGTCAATCGCTGCACACTACGGTTCTTTTCTCCATCGATCAAGGTTCGGTCGTAATTTTTAATCACCCTCAATGGCCCGGCGATCACCACTTCCGTCAATGGAATTGTAAAGCTGGCTTCTGGAAGGGACGACGCCACCTTCAAGATAATGCCCGTGGTGTCCACTATCATCCCGCGCTCGGTAAGCTTAAGGATCTTCATGGTCACCACCTTACCCTCACGCTGAACATTCAGATCAATGGGGTAAGGAGAAACCTTTTTGCGAACGACGGGTTGGCTGTTCATTGACACAGTCTCTCAGCGGTTTCAAATATGACAAAGATGTCATCAAATGGTTTGGGCACAAACATATCCGCCCCAATCGATTTGGCTGCTTCCAGATTGTACTCACCGGAATAGGCGGAAATCAAAATAACTTTTGCATTGTGATCGGTACCAATCTCCTTCATGACCTGAGGGCCACTCAACCCCGGCATGAGGACGTCTAAAAATACCAACCTGGGATTTTCGCGCCGCCAAACCTCAAGGCCCTGGGTTCCATTCTCGGCTTCCAGCACCTCGTGGCCCTTCATCTCTGCCACACGTTTTAGCGCCCGTCGCACTAGAGGTTCATCGTCGACTATCAGAATTCTCACTCCTCATCTCCCGCCTGGGGAAGCCGAACGGTGAATTCGGTTCCATTTTTTCCATCACTCCACACCCAAATGCTACCGCCAAACTCCTGTACCACCTTGCGACTCATACTTAAACCCAGGCCGGTTCCTTTGCCTTCGGCTTTGGTGGTAAAGAACGGGTCAAAAATGCTCTCCTGAATTTCCTCGGGAATGCCCTTCCCTGAATCGCGCACGCGAAAATCCACGTAGGGCTTGCCATCTTCCATACCCGTTTCGGTGGAAATCCACAAGGTCCCCCCATCTTCCATGGCCTGACAGGCGTTATTGACAATATTAAACACAACCTGCTGTACCAACTGAGGTTCGACTTTGACACTCGTGTCGTCTTCACTCAATTCAATTTCCTTTATAAAGGGATTCATGGCGGTCTTAAGTAAAGGCAGAGTTTTGGTTACAATCTCGTTTAAGCCCACCACCTTCAAAGGCATGGCGTGACTGCCACGGGAGAATTCAAGAAGGTTGCGGATGATGGACTGACAGCGGGCAGCCGCCTTCTCTACCTCAACCAGATCCGAATACAGGGAGTTCCCAGGAGTCCGATCATGAAGTAGGATCTGGGCCGTGGAGCGAATGCCAGTCAGTGGATTATTCAGCTCGTGGGCTATGTGCCCAGCCAAGTGGCCGACGGCAGCCATCTTTTCATTTTGTACCATGCGACTTTGCAGATCATGGGCCCGCGTGATGTCCAGATAGTGATTCACTACTGTGGTCGGATGGCCTTCGTCATAGAGGCGAATAGGATAAGAATGAACCTCAAAAATTTGGTTGCCCTTTTTCACCATGGACTGCTGTGGGCCTGGCCCCTCAAGCGCAGCCGGTACAGGACACCCAGAGCAAACGTCTCCCCGTCCCTGAAACTGCTGATAGCATTTATGAGGTCTCTCACTCTGGTTGGTAAATGTCTTGTTAGATAGCAAGAGGTTGAAGTCCATATCCACAATGGCCACGGGGTCATCAATGCCGTCAAAGGTCTGCTCCCACAGGTGAGAAGTATTGCGCAGTTCCTGCTCCAACAGAATTCGATCAAGGGCAATGCTCAAGGGCTGAAGACGGGCGGACAGAAATTTAATAAACTGCTCCTGGGCTCGATCTTGTAGGGAGTGTTCAAAAAACATCACCGCCACTTCAAACTTGTCGTCCGCTAAGGGCTTCTTTCCCGAAGGAAGAGGAATGGCCAAGACCTTGCCAAAGGGTCTTGAAAAGGCATTGGCCAGGTACTGACTGTCCGCCTTTTCATTGAGCCGCAATCGCAACCCCTGAGGCCAAGGATTCCTTGCGTGGCTGATGTGAACTTTTCCGGCCCGAATGTGTAAGAGACGGCGGTTTTGGTTGCTAAGCACGTAGGCCAATATGGGGTCACGAACCTGATGAAAGGGTTTGGTTTCCTCCCTTAGCAATTCCACCAATTCCTCAACAGCCACTAGCCCTGCTAAATCCTTTACAAAGCGGATCAGACGACTGATTTCCGTGACTTTACTCTCTGCCTCTGACTTGGACGACTGAAGCTCCCGGGTTCTCTCGCGAACCAACTCCGTCTGTCCCGAGGTCAGCTCTTCCAGGTCTCTGTTCTGCGCCTTAATCCGCCTTACCAGGCTGGTTCGGTCTTCCTGCTTTTCTTTTAGGCGGATTGATTCAAAAACCAGAGCCGACAGCTCAACCTCTGAGCCTCCAGCAGATATGACTCCATAGACCCCCGCTCGATTCACAGCTTCGCTCAATGCCTCGGGACTGTCTTCATTCAAAAGAAGAATCCGAGGCACATCAGGGCGAAGTTCCCTGGCGCTCGCCAAGAAATCTACCGCCGAATCAAATCTCCCGGAGCTTATGGCAACAGCCAACGAAATATCAGCCTCACCCAAGCGAACCAAGGCCTCATCGAATCCACTGATGCGAACAATCTGGGCCGGCTGAACTTGTCGGGAAATTTTTTGAAAGGTGTCCAAAGAGGGAGCGTCTGGCGACTCCTCCGCCCAGAGAATTCGACTTTGGGCTAATGCCTGGACAATATTATCTTCGGCCATGTTCCTGGCAGACTCAGTGCTCCAGCTCCTCGTCTACCATTTTATCGACCCGGGATAAAACCTCAAGCCATTTATCGAGAGCGTTGCTCATCTCATACTCTAGATAGTCAGCCAACAAGACCTTGTCATTGCTTTCAAATGCGGAGTACAGAGTGCGGACGACATCGGCAAATTGAAGTTCAGCTCGGCGCCATTCTTCTTCTGCCACTCCGACTTCAGCCCAGTCCTGACAACTCTTTTTAATCAGGAATAGGGCATCAATTAACCAACGACTGGAGTCGAGTATTTGTGAGAGCAGCTGATGCCCCTTTTGAAAGTCACCTGTCTGCATATGGCCAGCCGCCAAAACCGAGCTCTCCTTGATCTTCGGGATGTAGGCTTTGGCTGTCGTCACAGTCTGTCCCAATAACTCCTTGGGGCGCTGAGTTTTTACCTCAAGCCTCTCCACTCCGGCCAGCTTCTCCTTGGCAAATCTCTCTTCATCGCTCTCATCCAAAAACATGCCATTGACTCGAATTTCACAAACCACCTCGCCCACCTGCCACAGACGGTCCTCGATAGCACGAATCACATCGGCAAGCGATTCACACTGATCAAACTGGCTCCTAATTTCCTCAGCTGACCAAGTTGTCGTCTGCATGACCTTCCTCCAATCCGTGAATTCCTATTCCCTCACGTCCCATGTAAAGACTGGCGACCATTTTAAGGGACTCAAAAATCCGCCGAGTCTGTTCTGCCAATTCCACAACAGATGACGGGCCAATGCGAATCTTTTCAGTTTCAAACCAGGAGATTAGGGGATCTAAGTCGGGGACCATGCGCCGAACGCTGCCCATTAGTCCGTCCACCTGACCAAGAATTTCTGCGGCGACAGCTCGTGCCCCTTCATTGTGAATCACCTCAATTTGAGCAATGGCCAGCTCCGCCAATTCGTAAATGCGGTGAAAACCATGAACCGCCAGAGTCGATGGTGGTGCGGGAAAATCAGCACCCAGGTAAATAGCGCGAATCAAATCCCAAGAGAACTCCGTGTTGGCTGAGATCCCGCTGTGCTCAAACCAAACTGGACTCTCGCCTGTGGCAAAAGCTACGTCACCTTCCGGGGTCAGGCCTTCCAACAAGTGCCAAATCTCCTTGGCCATACTTTCAGGGTTGGGGGCCTGGCTACCGCCGACCAAAAGAATCCGGGAACCTGGCTCTTTGGGGCCAGTTTCCCAAAAGTTGACTGTCGGAAATGAAACGTTCAAACACTCCACCTGCGCCAGGGAGGCCATTTGCATGACCACACTATCGCCACCAATTACTATCCGCGCCGAGGACAGGAGAGGGAACAGTTCGCTCAATCGCGTTTTGCCCACGAGACTGTGGACGCGCGAGGAGCAAACCCCCTCCAAGATTCTTTGTCCAATCAAAACTTCACTGGGACTGCCCACTAAAATAATTCGCCCCTGCCACCACTGCAATAATCGCCTGCACGTCGCTGACCACCGCTCAGCGCTGAGAGTCTTATGTGAATCGCTAGCCCCTACATGGAGAACTAAGTAGGGATCGCGGGTGGGAATTTCATGAGATTCAAAAATTCGGTCCTTTTGCCCAGGGTTTCTCTGATAGTCCAAGAGAGTCCAGTCACTGTCCTGAACATCCACTTCAGCAACCGAAGCAAAGAGCTCAGCCAGGTGAACGCGATTGTGCCGACCGACACCAACTTGAGCGTAGAAGTAAGCACTGGCGTCATCAGGAATAGCCAGAAATCCATCATCAAAACGGGTGTAACCTCTGACCACCGTGTTCTCCCGAC
Organism: Pseudobdellovibrionaceae bacterium; assembly: GCA_020635075.1. Lineage (NCBI taxonomy): Bacteria > Pseudomonadati > Bdellovibrionota > Bdellovibrionia > Bdellovibrionales > Pseudobdellovibrionaceae > Pseudobdellovibrionaceae bacterium. The sequence continues at coordinate 255,040 of JACKAM010000002.1, forward strand.
TAAGGGAGCGGGAGAGATAACTGGAGAATGGCGAAAAACTCAGGTTAATAATTTCATCAAAGCCAATTTCCCCTAGCCGATCGACCCATTCGCTCAATCTCCTAAGAGAGGCACCAGTACTGGTGCGAACGCCGTAGACCGGTTCCAGGAGATGGGCCGTGTCCATTTGATGAACAGTGCACTCAATGCCCACTCCCTCAAGTGCGGCCGCAAAGCGCTTTCTGACCAGCAGGTGTACCTCGGCCTGGGGATATTTTCTTTTTACCGCGCGAATCGTTGGCCAGGACTGATAAATGTCACCGAACCGAGCGAGTTGAGTAATCAGAATTTTCATTTTTTAACTGCTCCCTGATGAGCTCTTCGAGCATTCTAATTTTTTCCACTTCCTTGGTGTAGCCACGGGTCTCTACAATTTTTCGACCCGACTCTTCTAGCTTCTTTAGGGCTTCGCGCAGTTCGCCTTCAGCTTTCTTCATAACATCTCCATTGATTGGCTTTGCATTGAGCGAATGAGTTTCATTCGTATCGTGGATTTGTGTTTCACTTCTTCAAGCATCCCTCGGATGCGACGCAGTCTGGCCAAATCCGGTAGGCCGTCTCGTTGAGCTCCGCCCAAAGAGGACAAATAGGACAATAATACACGACCGCTGTCGTCCCGATCACACTCCTCATACAGGAGATCGATCATGCCCTTCAATGCCACCTCGCTATCACGACTGCTCCCCAACCTGCGACTTTTGTTAAGTAAGCCACCAACCACGTTTTCCGTGAGAGTGGCTTCTCTCTCCAGAGCCAACAGACTCTTTTTGATATCTTCTTTTTTGAATTTTGGATGAGCCTGGGTGACCGACATATAGAGACGACGGCCCTCGCTGCCAAATTCACCCACAGGCCTGAGGTGTTCCTTTTCCAGCATCATTTTCCAGGTGGATCGTTCGATCCATCGCTTGATCGTCGCCACTCCAGGGCGATCGCCAATGGCCTCGGCCATCCAATAGCCCGAAGAGGAAAAGTCACTTACTAAAATTTCGGCCTCCGAGGCGAATTCGCGGGTCAATAGCAATAAGGATTTTCTATTGCCGTTCAAAAGTGCCTCCGCCGCTAGAGCAATGAGCTCCGGCGACAGACGGTCACCACAGCGGTGGCTTTCAAATCCACAGCTCACTGAGTGCTGGCAGGGGGCACAGGGTTCCTTGCTTTGAACAATGAGATTTCCCTTCCGATAAATTCCCGTTTTTCGATAGTCGCTACTCCCCAAACTGATTTCCAACACCGGACAGTCCGTCGCTGATGCCAAATGCTTGATGCTGGTGTCTCCCGTGAGAAGCAAATCAGCCCGGCATAGCAGGCTATAGGCACCTGCAAAACTACAAAGAGCTAATTCAGCCTTTACGGATTTCTGCAGACAGAGTTCCTGAAGAGCCAAAAGGGATTTCTCCTCAAAAGGAGCTCCGAGCAAATAGAATCGAGCCTGGGGGTTTTTGACCTGCAAAAGCCGCAAAGACTCACTCCACGCCTCAGTTGACCAGTTCTTCTTTGCATCACTGGTTAAGGCCTGGACCAAATATCGGGGCCCTGAGTGGCCACCGAAAATGAGTTCAGCCTCTTCCCGACCTTCCTGACTCTCAGCCAGACTGTAGCGGTTGACTGGACTCACTCCGGCGCCATAGCAAAAGATATCGCTATAGTGAAATATCTCCTTGCCACCAGCAGCCACATAATCGTTAAGGTAATTAAACCAGGTGGAACCAAAACTCGGCACCCCGTTGCGATTCAGGATCAGTCCTGCTTTTTCACGCGCATCAAGGGCCCCACATAGCCAACCACTCAACCTGTTTTGGGTGACGTTGATCAGGCGGTCGAACTTCTCCTGATTTAGCTCATCAATCAGGTCGCGAAGCATGAAATAGGAATCAAAGAAGGGACGATTATATTCACCCAGCCCTTTTTGCAACTCGTCTCGTTCAAAGTAGTGAAAGGTGGCAAAGGGCATAAGCGGCTTTAGCAGGGCCGAGCCTCTATTAACGAGAATATGAATTTCGATTTCAGGGTTGGATTTGCGCATGGACTCCAACAGGGGTAGTGCCAACAGCGTGTCACCAATGCGCAACAGACTCACTAAGAGTACTTTCATTTAATGAGCTCCCTCAGTGTTTTAATAATAAAAAAGTCCTGATCCGAAATCTCCTCTGGGCCACCAGAGTCCATAGGATCAAATATGCGCCAGTTAACCGGAACCTCATTGAGCCACAACAAAGGCTTCTGACCCATGGAACTGAAGCTGGGATGAGAGGCCAACTGCAACCGAAAACCGCTGAGCGTTCGACCAAGGAGTTGCTCCCTGATTTTTTCGTACCACGCTAAATTCAAATCAACCGAGGCTGGATGACTGAGGATCGAATACCTGGCCGCTAACAATCTCTGAACTGAGTGATCCTCGGTGATGGCACTCTCGTCGTTGCCGGTCAGAATAGGAGTATCAAACAATTCTAATGGAAAGAGCTTTTCGGCAAACTGCCGACAGCGCTCACTTTGTTCAAATATTACTATCTGCTTTGTAGGATAACGCTTTCTCAGCAGAGCCACGTGATAACCAGCCCCGAGACCAAGAATAACCAACCCCTTGCTTTTTGTAATCTGGTCACGATGTCCGGCCAACCAACGTTCGGCCTCGACTTTGGGATCTATCCGGGAGCAAAGGTACTTCTCACCGATCCGCAGAACCCGGTCACCAGACTTGGCGTAGAGCTCTTCCATGAATTCAGTTAAACCTTTCTTTTTGCCTCTTTAACTCTCCATCCACCATGCTCTTGAGAGTCAGGGCCTGGGACGAAGTTGGTTCAAGGAGCAAAGTTCTTTCTAATTCAATCGAAGCCTGGCGAAAACGGCCGGAACTATATAGAAGCTTCGCCAGAGTTAAGCTTTTGGCTGCGTCCTGATCACGGCGCTGAAGATAGTTCTCCAGTCGATCAATGAGCTGAGCCATCCGGCCATCCTTAAGTGCCCATTCAATGGCCAGATTCAAGGCCGTTTCATTCTCCGGATTTAGGTCCATGGATCTTTCCAAATTACCCCAACTCAACTCCAGGTCGCCAAACTGACGGTGAACTAAAGCCAACCCCACCCAAGCCTTGTCACTGGCCGGGTTCAATTCCACTGCCTGACGAAAACGGGAAACGGCCCGTTCCAGGTCCCCCCGTTGAATCTCTAAAGTTCCGTAGTTCACCAGCAAGGTGTCGGAATGAGGATTGAGAGTGTAGGCCCGATTGTAGTTTTCTTCGGCTGACTCGTAATCGCCTGAACGTACCTGAATGTTGCCCACATTTTTGAAGATCTCAAACAGCTCAGGCTCCTCACCACGCAGCCCCTCTAAGGCCTGAAAGTAGTGATTGAGGGCCTCTTCGTCTTGTCCCATCTCATAATAGACCTCGGCGGCCCTGAGGTGATTCTCTGTGTTCTCTTCGATTCGCAGCAGCTCCGAATAGCATCGGGCGGCCTCATCCAAGTGCCCTTCACCTTTGAGGGCATCACCCATCCACTTGATTGCCAGTTTGTGCCTGGAGTTTTTGGCCAATACTTTGCGCAACAAACTTTGAACCAGACGATACTCGCGGGCCTGAAGAAGAATTTTTGCATTATTAAGGAGCTCGGGCTCCTGGCAGCTCTGCGCATCGGAAGGGGCAGCAACGGGGGGACTCTCCTGCTCCCTGTCAAAGGCCTCAACTGCCTCAACGGACCGAGTGATCGGAAGAGCTCGCATCTTTTCCTCTTTAATGGGAAACCGCTGGACCTCGTCAGTCGATTGTTCGTTCTTGATTGAAAATGATCGTGAATGACGTTCGGACTCAAGTCTAGACATGGGAAATCCCTCCACCAATTGAAGGGAGCAACTCCAGTGCCATCGCCAGGAACCAATTCAGGCCTAAGTGAAGTCAATTTGATGACGGAGATTTGACTCTTACAATAAGAGAGCGTCAGGTTTTTGGCTGGGCTTATGAGTCAAACCCAGCCGTTTGGGGAAGATCAACTGAAGGAGTGCGCACGATTAATCAGTTTGCGGCCTATGCCTTTTCGTCCAACTGACTGGAACCACCACCAGAGTGATAACCCTTCATAGCCTTTCGCGCGGCACGAACACTCGAAAGTTCCTTGATGATTCCCGACTTGGTCTTCTCAATGATCGAAAGAATCTGAAGATCCTGAGCCAGGATTCGGGTTACCAGTTCATTCTTGTAGGAGATGGCCTCTAGCATGAGCTTCTTGTCGCTGTCGGAAACGCCAACCTGTTCGATTGGTCCGGTATTGGACTCCTCAATCAACTTGTCAATCTTATGAATCATTTCAAGCAGAGACTCCCGGGAGTGATAAAAGCTCTCCAGATTGTCAAAGTTGCCCTCGGCAAAGTTGAGTAACTCGCACTCATTGAGGCGATAGAATTTCTCAAGATGACAGTTCTTATCTTCTAACAGATCGATGATTTCTTTCATACGCAACCCTCCTTGGCAGTCCCCTACTTAACCTGTTCTTCCCTTTTTAATTTTTCAATGGCCTGTACCCAACCCTCGTGTAACGTCTGCAAGACTTTGAGAGCGTGATCCAGGTACTCGCGATTACCCGTAATATTGGCCTGTGTCAGCTGATCGGTGATGAACATATACAGCTGCTCCAAATTCTTGGCCACCTCTCCCCCAACTTCATGATTGAGGGTGTTGTTCAGCTCAATAACGATGTCGAAAGCCCGACCAATATTGGCACCCCGTTCGGCGATGTCCCTTTTGTCGATGGCAATCTGCGCCCTTTTGACGTACTTAATGGCTCCCTCGTACATCATCAAGAGAAGCTTTTCGCGGCTAGCACTTTCAATAGATGTCTTTTTGTATTGCTGATAACCGTTCTTCATTCTCGTCCAAGACCTTTCAACATATCCATTCATACCCATCGGTGTTTCATTACGAAACTTAACTCAACTCAGATCTAACCCCCGATTTTTAGACCAGCCCCGCCGGCACCCATGGCCGCCAACTGTCCACCCTGGGCCTTCAGTCGAGACATGGTCTCCTCCAGGTTGGCAAACTTTCGTCTAAGGTTGGCCTCTTTGCGCACTAACATTTTCTCTTTGTTTTCAATGTTTCCATCCACCCGGCGAATATTGTCCTGCAGTGATTTCTTACGCAGAGCCAAAGGACCAAAGGTGGTGTTGGTAACTGATGTCAGGGTCGCCTTTAGGCTTGGAATGAACCCCACATTGAATCCATCTCCGGCAAAAAACTGCTGAACAGCTGCCGGGTCCTTGGCCAACACCATATTGAACTTGTCCTGATCGAACTTCAGCGTTCCGCTGCGGGTGAATTCAATGCCGATTTGATTAAGGCGGCGGATGGGCCCCTCAATTCCCACTTGGCTGTTTTGCACTAATCGACGCATGCGGTTTTCGATACCCCTGAGCAGACCATCACCGCCGAGAGTTTTCGTTGTATCTGTGTTGGCTTCCAATCTGTTTTGGGCCTGAATAAAAGAGAAAACCTCATTCATGGCCTTAACGAATTCGTCGACCTTGCCGGCCACCACTTCCTGATCCTCTTTAACGGTTACGTTAACTTGACGCCCGGGGGAGGCCTGCTTGATCTCCAAAGTCACGCCGGGGATGATATCGGTCACCGTGTTGTCGTCTATGGCAAACTCAAATCCGTCGACTTTGATCACACCGTTGCGCGCCTCGCGCTGGTCATCAAAGTACAAATCCTGATCGCCATCCAAAAAGTAAAGAGTGGGATACTGGATCTGATTATCTCCCCCGACACTGTCTCCGGAAATCATCAGGCGATAGGGATAATCGGGATCATTGCGGTCGTTGATCACTGCGGCTCTCACACCGACACCGGAACCATTAATGGCAGCTGCCGCCCCCTCAAGAGTGTTATTGGAGCCATTGATGTAGACTTCCTTGTCTCCATCGGGTGTCTCAAAGCGAAAGTAACCGACACCAATTTCGGTTCGATCCTTATCGGGAAATCCATTGGTCACAGCCGAAGCTTTTTGCGCTAACTCCATGACCTCGATATTCCAGCTGCCACTAACGCTAGCTGATGGGTCCACTGAGCCCTGAATGATGTTAGGATCACCGGAAAGAACTTTGATGTCATTGAATCCGCGAGTAGAGGCCAGCGTACCAATGGAGGCATTGATCTTGGAGAGTTTCTCCTCCAGATCCGTGACCAAACCAAGACGAGTCTCAATCTTAGTCTTTTTCGCCTCTAGGTTTTTGATTGGAATGCGTTCTGCTTCCACCAATTGGTCCACCAAATTAGGTGGTAAACCAGAAGCCATTCCTCCAAACGTAATCGCCGGCACCACAGTCCTCCTGACACGGGTGAACGAGCCGTTCTTTCATTATCACCTGGAACGAAGAAAAAATATGAGTCAATAATATGGCTTAGACTAATGGGCTAAAACCCGCTACCAGTCTGGGTTTCACATGGCTTTGTCAAGAATCTGACCGGTCTTTTTTTCCTGGTTTGCGAGAACTTGCCAGAGGTCTGCCTCGGTCAGGCGGCGAATGGTCTCGCCATTAGGACCTTCAAGCAGGACAATGGAAAAATTTTCCGACTTGACCAAACGAACACGTAGAGAACTGGCCGATAATCCAGGCAGCCCTTTGATTATCTCCAGAGCCTTGGCCAACTCCTCGTCAGTCATTTGACGATGGGGATGCTCTTCCCCTCTCTCCTGACGACCATTTGGATCGCGGTCTCGACTTTCCTCCAGGACCATTTCTTTCGGTTGGTCCGTCTTGATGCGAGCATCGAGAGCAGAGATTGTTGGGAGGATAGATTTTATGTTCATACGACCCCCCTATCGGCACAACTGTGTCTCAAACTAAGGCTTTCAGGGCGATTTTGGCCCTTCGTCCCCTAACCGCTTTACTTTTGCTGCACCCAAATTAGGTACCCCAGAGGGCAAATGATCAGCCCTCTGGGTAGGTAAAGCACCGGAAAGACCAAAGGAGTCCGGTCTTTCCGCTTCTTATAGTCTCGATTATCCAATCAATTTCAGTGCGGCTGCGGGCGTCTGATTGGCCTGTGCTAACACACCAATCGAGGCGTTCAACAGGATGTTGTTGCGCGAAAGTTCCGCAGAGGATTGCGCCACATCTGTGTCCCGAATCCGCATATTTGCAGCCGAGAAGTTCTCAACCGCCACTCCCAGATTCTCAGTAGTCGAAATCAACCGGTTTTGAATGGCACCCAGATTTGCTCGGTGACCATTCACTGTTCTTTGCGCTGTTTCCAACACTTCAAGAGCCTCACGGGCACCTGCTTTGTCGGAAAATTCAAAGCCATCCACTCCAAGTTCTGAAGTCGTGGCGACCTGCGCACTGGAATCAAAGTTGATTCTGTCCTGGAAGTCATCGTTACCAATGTCCACTTGAAAGGAGAATTCTTCTCCTGAACCATCCAATAATTTAGTCGAGCCAAAGCGCGTGGACTCGGCGATACGCTGAATCTCAGCTTTGAGCTGCTGCACCTCTTTATCGATGAAACCTCTTTCTACGTCACCCACAGTATCGGATGCGGCCTGCACACCCAACTCCCGCATGCGAGTCAGGATATTGCTGATTTCACCCAATCCGCCCTCTGCCACTTGCACCATGGAAATACCATCGTTGGCATTGCGTTGAGCCTGGGTGTAGCCACGAATCGTGGACTTTAATGTTTCACTGATAGAGAGTCCGGCAGCATCGTCAGCTGCTTTTGTAATTCGGCTTCCACTCGCTAGTTGAGTGAAGCTCTTGTCCATTGCCCTCTGACTGCGCGACAGAGTGTTCTGTGCAGCAATAGAGGAGATATTAGTTGTTACCGTAAGTCCCATGACGGGCCTCCTTTTGTCACTGTGGGAATCCCTTCCCATTTCACCGGGGCTCTACCTACTGAGCACATCAGTGAAACCGGCCATTCCTTGGCCAATTGGTTGAACACGTTGGAGCAAAACCAGGTTTGCGATCTTTCTCAGACGAAGGTCCTGTCCGCAGTCACTCAGACAAGTCTTCTTGAAAGGTTTGCGACCTTAGTACTGCTACCTGCTTGCTAATCCTTTCGGCCAGGTCTGGCTGCACTTGAGTCGAGTCCAGTAGAACTAGACCTAAGGCCGATGTGAACTAGACCTTGGTCATGATGAAAGAACCCAATGCGAATTAAGGAGGACTTAAGCTCTGCGGCGTCGAGCTCGACCCAGCCCCTGGTCCAACTGGAGTATAGCCCAGTTGATTGGGCGGCAAACCGCGTCGGGATAGGGCTTTGCCGGATCTCTTTGACAGATTTGCTGACCCGGGACATAAAAAATATCCAGGGATGTTGAGGGGGGTAGAGATATGGATATCTTGAGGCGAGTCCTATATATAAGCGCGTTTTTGTCACTGATTCTGTCTGGCCACCTGGCGGGAGCGGCACCAAAGGCACTTGTGGTTCTCATCCCGGGCTTTGGCAGCAGCATTCTCCATGAAATACCACCCCATGATCTTCCACCGGAGTCCGTGTCACCTTATTTTTCTGCCACTGTGGCGGGTACCATGATCGAGGCGGGCTATGATGTTCTCGCTCTCAAAGGCATGGGAAGTGCCGCTGATTTCGCAGTTAACGGTGGGCGGGCCATCAGCCAAATTAATGAGTACATGCTTCGATACCAGGGCAACCCTCCTCCTGTTTATCTCCTTGGACACAGTATGGGAGGTCTACTGTCCCTTTATGTGACCAACGAAATTGGCTTTGAAGTCCCAATCAAAAAAATCATTCTTTTGTCCACTCCCCTCAGGGGTTCAAAAGTAGCCAATAAGATCGCCAACGGCATTATCCCCTTACGTTTGGCCGAGAAGGCGGCAGAAGCCCTGTCCGGGATAGTAGATTTGCGTGGCATTGTGCAAATGACCACTCCCAAGGTAGATGCCTTTATTGCCCAGTTGCGACTGCCGGCTGGAATCGACATCAGAGCCTTTTCCGGTGTTCAACCGCGCAACAAGTTGATTCTCCCCTCTTGGGACGCCCCTATTCAAAGCCCCCTGTACATTCCGTTCGCTAAATTGGTGGGCGAAGATTCCGACGGCGTGGTGGGACTCAGTTCCAGCTTGCCAAAAACCATGGCTATTCCCTCGATCGGTAAAAATCGTTTGATGGTCCAGAGCGAACCTTTGGTGGCAGAGCTTGACCATGAAGAGCAGCACATGGACTACCGGGTGATTGAAGATCTCTTTCAAACCGATGAGGTCGACTTTATCGACCAAAAACAACGGGAGTTCTACCAACACATGATCCGCTGTTGGGAACTCCCATCTTGTATGCCAGTGGGGAACAAGTAATTGATCCCGGATCTACCTGTCGAGGTCTTGCTTCCGACTTTTGATCATCTTTTTTAGCAGGGATTGGTCAGCTTTCTTCAAACCCTCGAACTCCAAAATGAGATGGTGGTGCCTTTCGAACTTCTCCAGCATGGAATCCAGCATTCCTTCAATGGCCCTTTGTGCCAGTCCGTGGCGGGCACCAAACTGAATCAGCGATTTGCGTTTGATGTTGTCATCCTTGCCATCCAGCTTGAGGGCCATTTTTCGATCCTTGTAGATGTAGGTACAAATGAGGTCGTAAAAGGGGGTCAGTTGCGCCCTCCCGTTACTGTGATCCCTTTGCAAACTCACGTTTTTTCCATGAAGGTCACCGTTACCGATGAGATAAGAAAAGGCATAGACTTGAATCAATGCCAATAGATCAAGCAGAGGGGCCGTCGAGTATTTCTCTAGAGCCTCGGCGATTTGCCGATAGGAGATGCGGTATTTGTCGGCGGGATAGAGATCGAGAAGCTGACAGGCGTCTTCCTGATGGAGCATCTCCATCCCTCCCTGATCAGATGGGCGGCGGTCAAACCTCTCGATGAGTAGACCAAGATTTTTATTTTTATCTTTGACCAACTTGGCCTTGTTTACTTGAAGACCACACTTTTTTGCCAACTGCAGGCAGGCCAGCTCGTTCTGTAGAAGATTGGGTTTACCCTTAGGATTGAGCTTAAGAATATAGGCCTTGTCTTTTTTAGCGATATTAAGGGGAAAGCTGATCATTGCCGCTGAGATCTTATCCTGAACTCCAGCCAGTCCCTCACTCGTACTTTGCACGACATCAACCCCGAGGCTGTCTTTAAACAGCTGATAAAAATCCACCTCCGAGAGCTTAAGCGGAGTCGGCCTTGGCGGGACCTCGCCTGTTCCCCGCACATAAACGTCACCCACGCAGCGATCACCAATAGCAGCCAGTAATGTAAAGAGATCGTCCTCTGAGGTCTTAAGACCTTTGATGAGCGCTTTAAGCCTGAGGCCTTCTGGCAAGAGACCAGCAAAAAATGGCGGGAGATTAACCCCATCATGACGATAGCTGCTTTGGCTTTTGGGCATGGCAAAACAAATACCCATGTCGTTAGGATTGGACAAAAACATCTTGTCGTAAGTGAACTCACAGCCCTTCTTTGTTCTCCGAAGTTCACCAGCCAAGTCCTTGCCTTTGAAGACCTGAAGAGTCTCGATGTCTTTGGGGGAACTCATGACTTCGTTTCCTTAGACAGAGAACTGGCAAAAACAATTTGCAGCTCAAGGCCGAGTGCGCCCATGACGGCTAAGACCTTATCGAGTTGCACTCGCGGTTTACCCGACTCCAATTGGCTGACAAAGTTCAGGCTCACACCTGCGATGTCGGCCAATTGAGTCTGGGTCAGGTGACGGGCCTTTCTCTCGTCCCGGATTGCCTTGCCCAATTGAGGTATCTCAGAAACTTGGATTCTGTGGTTCATTTTCATATGATCGTAGGAAAATATTAAAAAATCAAGGCCAAAACCATGGTATTTTGCATATTTTTACTATGATCGTGTGAATAATGTCCAAATCTACCGACAAAACAGGCACTTAAACACGCCATTCCCTCACCCATGGGAATAGCTTAAAACCTGGCCTCATTAATTGCTGATCCATAAAACCGCATGCTGCCATTATCCGGGAACAGGTCCGACTTCACTGATAACGGATTTTATGGACCAACAATCGAGCAGGCCGGTCGGATCACCTACCCTTAGAGGTTCCGCTTCCTTCATTCCTCTTGGCGCAGGTGTAGCAGTCTTTGGCCTTGAAAATTGCCTTTCCGAGAGCCCTAAGCTCAGTCTCTTTAACCTCTTCGATCGGCTTGGTTCCCGAGCACCTGTCTACATAGAGTTCGCCGCTTTCACGCCAAGAACCTCGAATCAAGTAATACTTAGAAGATACCTCTGCAAATTCGTAGCTATTCGCGTCCAACTCACGCAGGACTACTACAGGCTGCTCCCATGGATCCACTGAGCCAGATAGGTGCCGACGTTCAATGCTCCTTTTCACAACTGAATTGTGAAGTTGCTTTTCGAGATCCAAATATATCTCGATCTTGTCAAACATGATCCAATTGACCATTTTCCAAGGATAAAATGGGAACCTAAATCTCGATGCATTTAACTTTCCTGGTCTCTTTCCTTCGGTGATAGAAACATTAAATATCCTCCCGATAAAGACCGCTTCTCCAGGCGTTGCAGCAGAGCAAGGGCTAAGCCTGTAGGTTTCTGATCGATACCGATCCACGTACGATCTCCAGTAATTATCAAACGAATCCTCACTATTTGTAGAACGATACTTTTTCAAGACCACATTCAGATCATAATTTTTGTAATAAGGATATCGCTCCTCGTAAATCGGTCTACCAAGCATTTTTGTCGATCTCTTAGCATCCTTAAGCAACAGGGTTGGACTACACCGGTGAACAAAGTAGGAGCCGTCCTTCATCTTCGTTGCATGGACCAGATATGTGTCATCGGATTTCGGGAACTTGTATGAGTCCTTTACTCCCGTTCTGATCGGAATCGCATTGTATGGCCCCTGTGGGCGAGCCTCGCCCTTCCAAATCTTAGTCTCATAAAACCCAACATTCTCGTAGGCCTCATCGGGTTTAGTACTCGACTTCATCGAGGGCGAGTCCATAATAGTGACCGGAAAGCCAATCCTCCCTTGAAAAACAAGGTCGTAGTCCAGCTTCTCTTGCAGACACTTAGCATCAGCAGGCTCTCCCTGAGAAGCTAAACCTAAGACTCCAAATGCTGACAAAATTAAAAACGGATAAAGTCTTAAGAAATTCTTTGCCGCCACTATCTACTCCCAAGCATTCACTGACATCATGGTTTCACTAATCACCGACGATACCTCGGATTTTTGCATATCCAATGGGCTCTCAGCCTCATAGTGATCGCGGACGGTCTTTTCCACGATCTTCTTCAGCAACCACAACTCTTTTCTAGCTTGGTACTTCTTGCCTCTCTCCTTAAAAAAGAGATATTTATCTACTCTATGGTTCATCTGCTCTCTGATCAATCGAATTAATCTTCGGTTTCTCACCCGAAATCCCGAGTCCGGGATATGATCAATTGCCGTTAACAGCCCCTGTTGCTTAACGTCTAGGCGAAATGTTACATCTCCAGCCCTTGTAAGCTCCAAGGTATCGATCTCAAGCAGATTGGGGAAAACTAGAGATACTGGTGCAACACTTAGATCCATAGGTCTACTCCACCCACCAACAAACACTTGAAAGTTTGGCACCAGATAATTGTGAAACACCATCTCTCCTCTTCCGTTTCGCGCGACAAATTCAAACTCCGATTCCGGATAGGCCATCAGATCACCATGAGAAACTTGAATCGAGTCGACAAGAGAAAATTCTCCATCTCTACCCATGACTCCATTAACAATGACCAACTCGGGGTCGTACCAAGGCCACTTGAGGTATCTGAGCATCGCCCCATAACTAAATGGATCAATCCACATGTCTTCAAGATGTCCCCCTCCCTTTGATGCCATGATCTGAATGACATTAGGTTTTGGCTTGATCTGGTCCGGTAGATCCACTTCAAAGCCACCTGCAGATTCATCTACAAACGGGGCGCCTTCTTCGTCAGTATGAAATTTTGCTCCAAATACGTGAGCTAGCTCGTGCACCAAAGTGCCTGGAATAAACTTTCCTGTCTCTAAGCTATTTTGCAAATTTGGCGCTACCAACAGTCCCTCAAACCCGACGTTAGAAAACCCCATTTCTCCGAATCCATGACTTAATCTGAAATCGAGGTCTGAAGCTGTCTGAGAATGGTACTGCATATAGGATCTGTCAACAACACCCGCGATAAAGACATTTTTTGTGCCCCCATGATCACTTTTAATTTTCTTGGCGATCAGACTGAGCTTGCTCATGTCCCACACAAGACTATCCGCACCCTTCGCGTCCTTCCCCGCTTCCCGATAGGTTGCTCCAAAAAAGGTTACACCGTTATCCGGTATCGGAAAAATCTTCTGAATCAACTCCATTTCCTGCTCTAAAAAACTATAGGAACCGGGATGAGGAGGTAGATAACAAGACTTGCCGAGATCAATCTTCAGACATGGGTCCATCGTCAATGGGTTTAAGGCAACTATACTGTAGAGCCCGACAAGAATTGGCTTAGTTTTATGGACGATAATTTGCCGATGGCCATAATTGTTCCCTGTTCGCACTTCCTCGATAGTATAGTTTGCGACAGCACTAAACTGAATTTGGCCCCGTCCAGCTCCAAAGATTGCTGGATCAAAAACCTTTTTGTAGTGATAGGATTCCCACCCAACTTCGCCAGTGAAATCTCCCGGGGACAGTTCAACTGTATCCAAAATGGTAACACTATTGTCCTCGTGGATGTAGTCAACCCCAAAGGTCACAACCGGCTCTGGTGCTTCGGGACCCAACACCTCTGGCGATGGCATAGTGCCGTACAAATGAATGTCGGCCTCAACCGAAGCCGCTCTTCCGGCTATGAGCGAAATCGGGTAGTTTGCCTCCATATTTGCCCAGACGTGATTGCTCTGATCTTCAGGGTTGTAAGCATACTCGTCGTATGGGCCCATGCGAGGGTTTAAAACAATCTGCTTAAAAACGATACTCGATGAATCGACAGATAGGTCAAAGGAAGGGTATGGAGATCGACGCTTCACCTCAAGAACCACATTGACGTCAAATCCTTGACTTGGATCAATCACGTGATTGTTTGAATACCACAAATCCAGGGTCGTAAACAAAATGGCCACCGCTCCCTCTGGGATTCGCACCCTCTGGGGTTCCGGACCGATCTCAAAGTCATACGGGATGTCCACCGGCTGAGTCCATACCGGGCTCACAATAGTACCCAGCCCAGGATACAAAAACGATCCCTCACCATCGACAAAAACCGCCCCAACTCGACTGGACTCACTGGCCGCAAAAGGCCACGGCATATAGCCCCCATCAACTGACAATGCGATCTCATCGCCGTCACGGAGGTCAATCTGGTAGTCCCCCACCACAGAGACCTAAGATAAAGCTTGGTTGACTGAGAAGCATAGAGGTCCCAAAAGGTCGTCTCCAGGTAGGTCCCCGTAGGAACTATTGGCACCTTCACAATATCCGTGAGCAATTGAGCCCTCGCTCCCCAACTGAGCAAAGAGCCAAAGAGGACACACAACAAGAATCTGGGCCTAAACAGATTGAGCACAAATACCCCCCTCATATGAGCCAACGTACTACTGAAAGGAATTCTGGATCTGGCTTTTAAGGATAACCGATGGGCACCGAAAAAAAAAAAAAAATGAATTTTGTACTAAAAATAAACACTATTTAAATAGGGTTAAATGTGTTTTCGGGCCAGTGAAAAAAAGCAACGGGAGTTCTACCAACACATGATCCGCTGTTGGGAACTCCCGTCTTGTTTGCCAGTGGGGAACAAGTAATCCTGGGGATTACTTGTTCTTGGTTGCGCTCTGTTCTGTTTTGTTGCAAGACCAACACCTGGACGCCCTGAACAACGGAGCCCCAAGATTCCTCAATTCTTCTTTGCTCACGGATTCGATAGGTTGCGTTCCCGAACAACGGTCGATATAAAACTCGCCGTTCGCATCCCACGCCCCTCTCACTAAATAATAGCTCGAATCGACTCGTGCAAATTCATAGCTGTCCCTATCAATTCTTTTGAGCCGAAAAAATGGGTTCCGCCATGCGAGAGGTTGCTTCTTTCCCGACCCTACCTTCCATCCCCCTGGGTCAGGTCCTGGACGCAAATCCAATTTGCTCAAAAAACGACCCTCGACATCTTTGTAAAGTTCTAAATTGGAAAAATCGACACCGTCAACTAGGGACCATGGATAAAATGGATTCTGATACCTTGAGGATTGTACTCCACTAGAACTTCGCTCTTCACCAAAGTTTTTCTTTATCTCGACCATAGCTTTTCCAACAAAGACTACATCCACCTTGCTCTGTTCTGCACAAGGAGCGACAGAATAATGCGTTCTACGGTACCGTTCCACGTAGGACTTCCAATAAGAATTTATTTCTGGCCACCCATCAGTCTGGTTGTTTCGCTGTTTAAATATCAATCCCAAATCCGCCAGCTTATAGTATGGATTACGTTCCTCATAAATCGGCCTACCAAGTGTTTTGGTGATTTCCTCGACCAAACTAGCTAACTTTGTTGGACTACAACGATGAACAAAGTAGGAGCCGTCTTTCATCTTTGTTGCATAGACAAGATAGGTGTCATCGGATTTCGGGAATTTGTATGAGTTCTTTACTCCTGTTCTGATCGGAATCGCATTGTACGGCTCCTGTGGGCGAAACTCTCCCTTCCAAATCTTAGTCTCATAAAACCCAACATTCTCGTATGCCTCATCGGGTTTAGTATGCGACTTCACGAAGGGAGAGTCTATAACAGTGACCGGAAAACCAATTCGCCCCTGAAAAATGAGATCATGTTCCGCTTTCTCCTGCGGACACTCATTATCAGCAGCCAATCCCCGAGAGACAAAACCCAAGACTCCTAATGCTAAGAAAATTAGAAACGGACAAAATCCGATGAGTTTCCTTGCCGCCATTTTCTACTCCCAGCGTTTTACTGACGCCATCGTATCATTTATGACCGACAACACCTCAGACTTTTCCATATCCAATGGGAATTCAGTTTCATAGTGATCGCGGATAGTCTTCTCCACAATCCTCCTTAATAACCACAACTCCTTCCTCGCCTGATATTTCTTACGCCTCTCCTTGAAATAGAGGTACTTCTCCACCCTATGGATCATCTGATCTCTGATTATTCGGATCAATTTTCGACTACCCACCCAAAACCCAACGTCAGGAATGTGATCAATTGCAGCCTGCAAACCCCTCTGCTTGACATCTAGTCGAAAAGTGACGAATCCCGCCATTGAGACTTCTAACGAGTCTATCTCAGGCAAATTTGGGAAGCTCAGAGAAACCGGAGCCACCTCCAGCCCAATGGGGTCCATCCGACCGCCAGCAAACATCCGAAAATCAGGGTGGAGACTATTTTGAAGGATAACTTCTCCCTCCAAGCTCCTGGCGACAAACTTAAACTCCGATTCTGGGTAGGCGAATAGATCTCCATGAGTGACATTGATCGAATCAACCATAGCAAATTCCCCATTTTTGTCCATAACGCCATTCATTATGACCAATTCCGGATCGTACCAGGGCCATTTCAGATACCTAAGCATGGCCCCATAACTAAATGGGTCTATCCACAGATCCTGCATTGTCTCGCCATCAAAGAAAGATTCCATAATTGAAACCATTTCCAGTTTATCAACAATTTTATCGGCCATTTGGACGTCAAACCCACGGACTCCTCTCCTCTTTTCCCTTGAGTACGATTTCACTCTTGGATCATCTGAGTGAAACTCAGCTCCAAACACATGCCCGAGTTCATGAACTAAACTTCCAGGCACGAATGCCGGTGGAGTTCGGCTGTCCGTGGAACTGGGAGCAACAAGCAAACCCTCAAACCCAACGTTTGAGAATCCCATGTATCCAATCCCTTCGCTCGATTTGAAATCGGGGTCAGATGCCGTCTGAGAATGGTACTGCATTTAGGATCGATCGACAATTCCTGCGACAAATACATTTCTTGTGCCCCCATGATTACTCTTAATCTTCTTGGCGATCAGACTGAGCTTACTCATATCCCATACAAGACTGTCTAAACCAATAGCATCCCTTCCTGCATTCCGATAGGTAGCTCCAAAGAAAGTCACCCCATTATCTGGGATCGGAAATATCTTCTGAATCAGGTCCTTCTCCTGCTCCAAAAAGCTATAGGATCCTGAGTGAGGAGGCAAATAACAGGAAAGGCCCACGCGATAGTCAGGGCAGGGGTCCATCGTCAATGGGTTTAAGGCAACTATACTGTAGAGCCCGACAAGAATTGGCTTAGTTTCATGGACGATGATCTGCCGATGGCCATAATTGTTCCCAGTTCGCACTTCCTCGATAGTATAGTTTGCGACAGCACTAAACTGAATTTGGCCCCGTCCAGCCCCCAATACTCCAGGGTCGAAAATCTTGCTATAATGAAATGTCCCCCAACCAACTTCCTCACCAAAATCTCCAGGGGACAGTTCAACTGTATCCAAAATGGTAACACTATTGTCCTCGTGGATGTAGTCAACCCCAAGGGTCACAACCGGCTCTGGTGCTTCGGGACCCAACACCTCCAGCGATGGCATGGTGCCACGCAGGTAAATACTGGCCTCAATGGAAGCGGCTCTTCCGGCAATGAGCGAAATCGGGTAATCTGCCTCCATGTTAGCCCAGAGGTGATGACTTTGGTCATTGGGATCATAAGCGTACTCGTCATAGGGACCCATGCGAGGGTTATTAACAATCTGCTTGAGGACAATGCTCGACCAATCGACAGATAGATCGAACGATGGTGTAGGGGACCGACGTTTCACTTCAAGCAGGACCTTTACGTCAAACCCTTGACTGGTGGGGTCGGCGACATGGTTGTCGAAATACCATAGATCAAGGGTCGTAAACAGTAGGGCTACCGCTCCCTCTGGGATTCGTACCTTTAAGGGCTCAAGACCAATCTCAAAGTCAAAAGGAATGTCTGCTAACTGGGTCCAAACCGAATATGCTTGAGAGCCCATTCCCGGGTACAAATAGTTACCGCCGGCATCGACAAATACGGCTGCTAAGCGAGACGAATCAGAAGGCGCATAGGGCCAAGGCCTGTACCCCCCGTCAACCGAAAGCGTAATCTCATCGCCATCACGGAGGTCAATCTGGTAGTCCCACCACAGTGATCTAAGATAGAGTTTCGTTGGCTGAGAGGCATAAAGATCCCAAAGCGGGACCTCAAGATAGGTCCCCGTAGGATTGACCGGCACCTTCACAACATCCGTGAGCAATTGAGCCCTCGCTCCCCAACTGAACAGAGTGCCAAAGAGGACACACAGCAAGGACCTGGGCCTAAACAGATTGAGCACAAATACCCCCCTCATATGAGCCAACGTACTACTGAAAGGAATTCTGGATCTGGCTTTTAAGGATAACCGATGGGCACCGAAAAAAAAAAAAAAATGAATTTTGTACTAAAAATAAACACTATTTAAATAGGGTTAAATGTGTTTTCGGGCCAGTGAAAAAAAGCAACGGGAGTTCTACCAACACATGATCCGCTGTTGGGAACTCCCGTCTTGTTTGCCAGTGGGGAACAAGTAATCCTGGGGATTACTTGTTCATCATCAAAAAGCTGGCAGGATTCATGGGGCTATTGGGCAAAAGCTGTGAGGTCATGGCCTTGGCCTTTTGACCGTCTTCGATCAGCTTGAGTACCATGCCGGCCAAAGCCTCGTTCACTTCGCTGGTAACTTCAGGAAGCTCTTCTTTAAAGGCATCCTTTGTCACTTTGCCCAAGATCTTACTAAAGATGTTGGCCATCACACCTTTATTGAAGTCGGCGAAAAAGCCTTGAGCCACTTCCTTAGCACTCCAGAACATCCGCTCGCAGTACTGCTCAGAAGGTGTTCTTTGGGAGCAGGTAAAGCCGATCTTCTTCAAAGAGGCCGCCTCGTCCCCAGGAACATACTTATAGATGCGGTAGCTGAGAAGACTATTCTTAGGGTTGTACTTGAGGCTAAACGTGGGGTTGGCTTCAAAGACTTCCTTAGCTGTTCCACGGATATTGGGGCGGATCATGGTCAGGCCCAACTGATGAAATCCCACCTCAACATTAAAGGTGCGGATAAAATCTGTGACCTTTTTGACCACTTTCCAGTCGCCCACTTTGGACTGCTCAAGCTCACGCAAGCGAAGGTGACCGCGCATGCGCAGACTCTCATTGGGAAGCTTGTAGCTCATACCCGTGATGGTGTCGCCGTCAGAGCTCGACTGGTGACCAAAGCTCATGACCACGTCGAGTTCGCTGGGACGGTTAAAGTCCTTTTGCGTTTCAATCTGCAAAAGGCTCAGGTTATCTCGCTGCTGACGTCCAGCGCCTTCGTAAACCACCTTGCTAACTGTCGCAAACTCAGTCTCAAGGGCCTTATCCAGATCCTTTTCCACCGTGACGATTTCCCAAGTGCGGGGATCGCGCTCGGGGGTCTTCAATTCGCCAGGGGCTGCCATCAACATGAGATAGCGGGCTTTAGTGGCGTTTTTGGCTTTAGGCTCCACATGCAGGCTTCCCATAAATCCCAAGGGCCAAAAAAGAGCATTTTGCGACAGGATCTTTTCGATCACGTTGCCGTTGCTGCGATCGGCCTTTTCCTTGAGATTCCAATAACGGAAGGCCAAGCCCTGATTGAATTCCTTGCGGAAGATGGTGGCCGGGAACTGGGCATCACCTTTAACAAATTTCGCTGCGTCCTCTGGCATTTGCCGCACAGAAAAGCGGGCAAAGGGGCCGAGGTCCATAAAGCCCATGGAGATCCCTTGACCCAAAAAGTCCATCTTAGGCTCAGGCTGCTTTTTAACAAAGTCCTCGCTGAGGCTTCCACCGGCCACCAACAAAGAGGCCTGATCGGCACCCTTCATCTTGGACTGCATGCGCAGAACTCCGGCAGTGAAATAAAGGTCAAACAAAGACAAGGATCTCAACATTTGGCTGAAGTATCCCTCGGGCTGAGGCTTTTTAGGCAACATCGAGTTGTTGCCTGAACCATTCAGCACTTTGTTTGACCAAATGCCGTAGCCGGCAGAAGAGGCAAACAAGTTGGCCATGGTGCGCACCTGCTCTTGAGAACCCTGGCTGGTGACAAACAGTGTGTCGGCACGAGGACCCATATCAAAGGCAGCACCATAGGCAGGAGCTGACACCAACGAAAGAGAGAGAACTGAGGAAAATAAGATATTAATTGCTTTCATGATTAACGTCCTCCCTTTCCAAGTTGAACATAAACGGCATAGGTCTCAAGTAGTGAACGATAGTAGGCATCACGAGGGAAGAAGTGCTCGTAATACTCTTTGACGTTCTTGGGTGGCTTGTAAACCTGATTAAAAGCAATGTCCCAGTGGGTCCCACGGGTCTCACCGAGATCAACGAAGTTAAGACCTTCCAAGCTTTGCTTGGCAATCAACTGACTGCGCGGAGTATTGGGGTTAATGGTCTGACCCAATTCTCTGTTCAAGTCGTCCATCTCCTTGGAGCTCAAAGAGTGGCTCAAAGGACGCTGGTCGAGGACAAAGCTCTTGGTGTCGAGCCAGGCCACCTGGGTGTCAAACAACCCGCCGGGGACCTCTTCGAAAGCCCCAAGTGATGTGGCGTGAAGGAAAATGTTATCGAGACTGAACTGAGTCCACTTGATGCCCTTCTCAGTAAACTGAGGAACGACTTGGGGAGGCAGAACCGGACCGAACTCATCGTATCCACCAGGAGCCAGGAAGTCCTGAACATTGGTGAGGATGGACAGATTGAACACCGTTAGGTCTTCTTGGTCCAATTCCTTATTGTTGAGATTCTGCAGCATCCACTTCACCCGCGTGTAAGGAGTCATATCGTAGACACCCTTAAACACTTCCAACATCTGTTGGGTGTGAATGAAGTTTTGCAGATCACCGACCATGGCGCTGATGTCAACACCAAGCGAGCCCAAAAGCTTTTGCACACCAGGGCTGTCTGCCAAAGAAAGAGCAAAACCAGCAGCCTGTGAAAGATAAGGGCCGGCCATTTTCAGGAAGTCCTCTTGGCCTTGCTTGAGTTTGGCAATCAGTTCATCCTGATTGTCGGCACCTACGGCCTCCATGATCATGTTCAAGCCCGACTGGGCAGGAACTGCACCTTGGGTCACGCCACCAATAGTGAAGATGGCTTTGGTGCGCTTGCGGATGTCCTCGTGCTCCTGAACCAAGTGGTGAGCAATGGGCGTCCCTTTGGAGTAACCAACAAAGATGAGTTTTTTCTTACTGTAATCGCCGGGCAGACGATTGATCCACTTGGCCAGTTGTTCGGCCACGTCAGAGTTATAGCCCATGGAGTTGCCGAGCTCGTAGCCCATGGGGTGAACCACGTCAAAGCCGAGGGGCTTCTGGTTGCGGGAGTAAAAGGTGACGGGGTCTTCGTACTTCACCTGGTCAGTTCCTTGGATCTCCTCACGGGGACGATCCAGGGGGCGACCATAGTAGGAGTTGGCCATTTTAACCAACTCAGAGTAACTGTAGTCCTTCATGGTGTGGCTACCAAAACCAGGAATCACCACCATCAAGGTGTCGCTTAATGTGGCGAAGACTTCTTTGCCGATTTCTGTATCAAGGTAGTTAAGTCCTTCTCTGAAATCTCTTTGCGCCTGAGCGGTTTGCGATTTGCCTTCTAGATCCTTAACTAGATCCGATGCGGCAGACCGATTCCAGTTGAGCTTGGCCGTGGCTTTAAGATTTGAAGCTTTTAAGAAGGAGTCTCTTTTTGACATCAGTTGCTCGCGCAACTCAATCGCCTTGAGTGTTGTCGGAGCCTGAGTCACCTGTTGGTAGACCTGGAAAAACTCCTGATCGGTAAAATAGGTGGACTTTTCATAGCGGGTGGCAATTTCGCTGTCGCTGTAGCCCTGTGCTTTGAGTTGTGCTTTGAGATTCCAGGTAAAAACCTGTTGAAAGAGTTTTTTCCACTGAACTTGGGCCCTGTCGGTCTCATTGGAGCTGATCAGGTCAGCATGAGAGTAAGTGGCGGGCGCCAAGGCCAGGAGAAATGCGAGTAAACAACGAAGAAGTTGAGTCATTCCGTACCTCGACCTGGGGGTTGGTTGGGTTATGTATAAATTTCCGAACCTCAAATACTTAAGCAAAGTACGGGCCCAATTTCTCATTTGGCGAAGATTCATTTGTGTGCGGATTTCAAACCCTTAGTGGTTTGTAAGAATTGGATGACGCCCTGTAGGATGAACTTCCTTCAGGCAAAGGCGAAAAAAAACCCTGGGGCTTGTGGGTGACCCCAGGGCGGGCTTAAGAGTAGTAACGTCTGTGGGCACTACTCCGTAAACCTTCATAACCTCTTTTAATTAAAAGAAACTTTGAAAGCTCAGTGGCTCCAGAGAGACGTGGCTCTCTGGCTCCGATGTCGTGTCTATGGATTGTTACAACAGCTTCAGTGCTGAGGCTCCGTTTTGGTTGGCCGAGGCCAAGACCGAAACCGAAGCGTTCTGCAACACCTGGGCTGATGCCAACTCAGCTGATTCATAGGCCACGTCGGCATCTCGAATGCGCGATTTGGCGGCTGAGAGGTTTTCGTTTTGGATATCCAAGTTACTGACCGTCGTATGCAGTCGGCTTTGGACCGCACCAAAGTCAGCACGCAGATTTCCAAGTTTGACGATGGCTTCGTCCACAGCTTCAAGTGTGGAGCGGGCCGAATCTTTATCGTCGACGGCCACACCATCAATACCCAAGGTACTGGCCGTGGCGTCGGCGGCAATTTTATAACGAATGACGTTTTCATCCCCTGAGAACGGACCAACATGGTACTCCAGTTCTTCACCGGAACCGTCCAAAAGAGTTTTGTTACCGAATCGAGTCGACTTGGCGATTCGATCGGCTTCGTCTTTGAGCTGTTGGGCTTCCTGGTTAAGGAATCCTCTTTCAACTTCAGACACGGTGTCTGAGGCTGCTTGGACACCCAACTCGCGCAGACGAATAAGGATGTTGTTAATTTCGTTCAGTCCACCTTCAGACACCTGAATCAGTGATCCGGCGTTGTAGGCATTGTTACGGGCCATGCGAATACCCTGTAACTGACCGCGAATGTTTTCGGAGATGGCCAAACCGGCAGCGTCATCCGATGCCGTGACGATACGACTTCCCGATGCTAGAGCTTGCTGAGCATGCTCCATTCGGTGCTGCTGCTTCGTCAACTGCCGCTGAGCGGAAATCGACGCAACATTTGTGTGAATCCTTAAGCCCATTGTATACCTCCCAACAAATCGTGGCTCCTTCCGAGTGGGCCCACGCTTGTACGCAGACTTCCTGGGTTTAAAGAAGTCCCCTAGCCCCACGGCTAGACGTACAACGGCGGCAATCCTTGCCTGGGTTGTTATTATTCAGTTGTTATGTTGGAAGTGCTCAAAGCCAAAAGGGGTGACTGTCCCTTTTGTCTTTGAGTCTTGAGGAGGTTTCGCTTTCAGTGACTGCCGAAATAGAAACCACGCCAAGGTACTCCAACGTGTTCACGAAACTTCTCGGCTTTGGTCTAGGAAGCTTTAGCCTTTGGTCTAGGTTTTATTAGACGCTGTGCATCTTGTAATTGAAATCACTCACGGTCGGTCGCAAAAAAATTTGTTAGGTACCAAGTCCCTTTTTCCGTTGCGTCGCAACATTAATGGCTTCCGGAGGCCCTTATGTTGCCCCGCAACGGAAAAAGGGACTTGGTACCTAACACCTAACAAAAAACCCCGGAGTTCTCCACAAACTCCGGGGTTAAAGAAATACGGGTGCATAGCCCGCCCATAATTGGGTTTTCCAATGCACTTGCTGAAATCCAAAGAGGAGGTGCGAACTCTCCTCGGGATGATTTTTTAGACTAGTTGGGAATCAATCGCACGGCTCGCCCTGAATCCTGGTTCGCCTGGGCAAGCACCGCCACTCCCATATCTTGTAGTATTTGTGACTTGGCCAATTGACTCACTTCATGGGCAATGTCCGCATCCACAATCAGTGAGCGGGCACTCTCCATGTTCTCTTCCTGTCCGGCCAAGGCATCGATGGTAAATTGGAATCGGCTTTGGGCCGCTCCAAAGGTACTTCGCGCATCTGCGACTTTAAGAAGAGCTTCGTCAATAACCTCAAGCGAATCCACTGCATCGTCTTGAGACGTGATTCCAACTCCTTTAATGCCGACCGACTCTCCCGTCGTGTCCGCATCCAGTTTGAAATCCACCACGTTCTCTGGACCTTTGAAGGGCCCGACGTGGAACTTAAACTCCCGCCCCGATCCAGTGAGCAGCTGTTTGTTACCAAATCTGGTCGACTGGGCAATACGATCAAACTCGGCAGAAAGCTGCTGGAATTCCTTGTCGAGAAACTCCCTTTCCTTCTCGCCGACCGTGTCACTGGCCGAATAAACGGACAGTTCGCGAAGTCTTATCAATATATTGTTTTGCTCGTTGAGGCTTCCCTCAGCGGTTTGGATCATGGCTACAGCGTTTTCTGCATTAAAGCGACTCTGCCTTAAACCACTGATTTGTCCGCGCAGGTTCTCACCGATGGCAAATCCAGCCGCATCGTCTCCTGCCTGCACAATGCGCTTTCCAGACGCCAGGGCCTGGAGCGATTTCTCGGTCTGTCGTTGGTTTTTGTGGAGATGTCGCTGCGCAGTGAGAGAAGCCACAGCCGAACTAATTCTAAAGGACATAATTACACCCTCCTCGCTAGCCTCCTCCCACAGAGGCCTGGAGCGGTGCCCACAGACGTCATAGTTTCTATTTCAGCAGTCCTGAGACCTATCGGTGCTGTGCGTTATGACTTGAGGGATTTTTATTGTGGCGCGTTATTTTCTCAGATTGAGATGAATGGAGGTCGGATCGCCTTGGGTGCTTTCTTGGCGGAGACACGACGAAACTGATCCGACTGGAGATGGTGCCAAAGGTCTACAGAGTCGTGAACTGAGCACAATTAAAGGAGGCACTACTTCAAGGAAACCCTCTTCTGCATATCAACCAATTTTAAACTGGCCCCTTTAATTGAGGTTGTCTGTTTTGAAAAAGCCACCCGACCTTATATTGTGCCGTCACACCAACAAGAGTTTTTGGTTTTTGTCGAACTTGTGAACGTCCTGCGAACTGAAAATGCGAAGCACCGTGAAAGCCAGAACTATATTGAGAAATTATCAGTTCCCCTCTCTGTAGGAGGAAAAGACTTTGATAAAATGAGGGCATGAAATTTTTAAGCGAAAACCAAATGCGTGACCTTAAGGATTTTCAACTCACCTGCCGCCAGTCGATATGGGGACCAGTTGGGTTGACGATTATTTTTATAACTATTCCGGCCACGATCAAAACCTTCGTTGACGACTCGACTATCTTTCACATCTCGATTGCTGCAAGCATATTTATGGCCATTCTTGCCTGGCGAATTGCCAAAGCGGCAGTGTTCCCCAGCAATTGGGTCCTCAAGGCCGATGAGCAGGGACTTTATTTGAAAATTCGCTCCTACTTGAATTTTCAATTGGATCCGGATGACAAAGTGATTGTCCATATCCCCTTTGACGAAATTCATGGGGCCGAAGAGATTACGGAACATCATCAAACCAAGAGTTTTTTTGGCCTTACTAAGACTGAGGGAAGAGTTCATCTCAATTTGATCTTGAAAACAAATGCGGCGGAAAAAATCATTCCCATGATTCACCAGGAAGTTTACCGCCAACCACCGGAGCACAATAAATTGGTGGAGCGAGTGAACCATCTTCATGTGCAAATTCAGGTGCCGGCGCCCGATATGGTGCAAATCCCCTGGGCAGATCGCAACACGCGAATCAATCCTGATCTAAAGATGGTGTTTAATCTGCTCGCCAGCCATGGCATCCAGGTGAATGTGGAGGAGGATTCCAAGAATGAATTTCCTCCCGGCGATGACCTTTATTCTGAATCAGCTTGAGACGTTTGAAATGAGATTCTAGCCGACCCGATGTTAACCAACAGACTTCTTCAATTGAAGTCCGCGGGTCGTCTGGTTTTCTTCAAACTGCAATTGGTACTGGTAGGCTGCAATGGCCTTTTGCCGAACCTGGTCTCGCCGCTTGCGGTGGGCCTCCAGGCTCTCGATCTTGCCAGCGGATCGGCGGGTGGACTTGCGATCCGATTTATCTCCCTGAAATTGCTTGAGAAAGTCAGCTAAACGAGCGGCGGCCCCACCTCCATCCTGGTCGGTGGATGTTCCTGGCCCTCCATCACCCATGTCGGCGACAGTGACCGGACCGGTCCGGCTTTTTTCCTCTTTGAGACGACGGTACTCCAGTTCCCTGTCCAACTCCTCGTCGGCAGGGACCACGACCATCGGCCCAAGGCTCGCAATATCCACGTTAGAGCACTCCCTCTATCGAATGAATCGGCGCGTCACTCGGATTAATTTAACGCTTTGCGTAAAAAATGAGGTATAATGGAAGTGTCTGAAAATTGAGCGTTTTCTGAGACAGTCTCAAATCTTTGGGGGGACCTAAGTCCTTAAGTTCACGTCGATTAACACCGAAGAAAATTAGGCAACATCTGACCTACGGCGAAGCCGCAGAGGGGCTATGGTTCGGCTTAAGACGACGGCATTTGCGTTGATCACCTTGGCTGGAGTATCGATCGGCGCGAACAACATGACTCGCTATCAACAAGGGCAAAAGGCCCTTGATGACAGGGGCGAATACTGTGAGTGGATCAGTTCGTCTGATCAGACGGATTCTGTTCCTAAATTTTATCCCACAGCGAATGAAGGCGTTTTGTATCCCACTATTGCGGAACAAGCCTATGAACACCTGTGGAATATTTCGCAGAAACTTAAACC
Organism: Pseudobdellovibrionaceae bacterium; assembly: GCA_020635075.1. Taxonomy (NCBI): domain Bacteria; kingdom Pseudomonadati; phylum Bdellovibrionota; class Bdellovibrionia; order Bdellovibrionales; family Pseudobdellovibrionaceae; species Pseudobdellovibrionaceae bacterium. The sequence continues at coordinate 281,907 of JACKAM010000002.1, forward strand.
CTATCGCAGTCGCAAGGTGACCTTTACCTACTTGCCTCAACCCGTGCAGTCGGCACTCAGTAAGACACTGACCAAGCACCAAAAGCGCCTGCGCGAGGTGAAAGACACTTTATCTTTGCTGGTACAAAACGCCCATGAATTAAAGACTAGCAAAAGTGAAGACGAAGCCGAGCGCCGTTACCAGGAATGGAAACTGGATCAGGAATTACCTGACCAAATCACCCGCCTGAATGCTGAGCGCAGCGAATTGGAAGTAATCATTGGCGACCTTAAGAAACTGCGCATGGACGATATGGAAGCCTATCGGTTTTTTCGCCAGGCCTTTGTTGAAGACGCCGCTGTAGAAGGCCTACGTCTTCCCTATCTGGCCCTTGAATTGGAGTATCATCCAGGGCTTTTGGAAGAGAGTGTTTCACTCTATCCGGTGTGGATTGAAGGCCAGCAGATCACCCGAGGCTCAGAAGAACCCTATCTGCGTATCGCGGGTAGTATGGTACCTGAAGATCTTGGTCGCGCTCTAAAAGATAAAAAATTGCCCAAGCTCTTCTTCTCTCACAGTGATTTGATGCAGACTCCACCTCCATCAGGCGAGAGCATGGGCGAAGCCAGACCACAAAAGCACGCACTGGCGTCAGTTGAATTTTTATCGCCGTATCGATTGCTCATCAAAGGTACACCTTATTCTAATCGCCAACCCGGAGCCGCCCAAGGAGACAAGCTCGATCTGCAATTTACCAGTGCCGCCAATATTGCTGTGGATGGCCTGCTGGATCTGGGTTGCATGGCCAACTCCCGCTGGGCGCGACACTTGATTCGCGATACCGAGCAGTTTCTCACCGATCCGAGCACCAATAAGACCTATACCTATGAAGAAGTGGACGCTCACAACTTAAAAGTATTAGAGACACTGAAGAGCGTGAATGGTTCTGCCCGACGCTCACTGGCCCATGCCGGGCGGCCTCCGTTTTGGGAGCGGTTTCTCGCCTTTTAATTCGAGCCTAAAAAAATTGGCCCCTTGTTTATTGAGCCACAAAGTCCTTTATCAGTGAAGTTGGTCCTTTGCCGACCATTCTCCACAAATCCTCACGCACCTTTTCGGCCGCAGGCTCGTCTTCGGGTCGCGTCAGTTTCCTGCCGCGCCTCGGATACGCCCTGCGCGACGGTGAGGATTCGGATTTCCGGGAATGGCTCGGCAATCGGACCAATTTCCGGACAAAGGCACCACACAGTTTTGTGGCTCAATAAACAAGGGGCCAGTTTCAATAATTCACAGCTGATTTTCTATCAATAACTGGCGAAGGTCTTCGGGTGATTTTATGCGGTCCGCTTTTTTGCGAAATGCTTTTTCCCACTGGCCACGCAAAAGAGCAAAGGCCTCGTGGCGCAACCGTAAAGGGTCCTGTCGATGGTTCGGAAGATCCAAATCCTCGCCCCGGGCCCTGATGGCTTGAGCTAATTCCTCAACACCAACACCCTCAGTGGCTGTGGTTTTAAATATCCGCTCCGTCACTTTTTGATTGGCGTCGGCGGGGAAGTAAAACTCGATTTCACGGGCCAGACTGTCGGCTCCCGGACGGTCGGCTTTATTGACGACAAACAAATCAGCAATTTCCATCAGGCCGGCCTTCATAGCCTGAACCGAATCACCAGACTCTGGAACTAAAACCAAAGTCACGAGATCAGCGACGTGAAGAATGTCGGTCTCTGTTTGTCCCACACCGACGGTTTCAATTAGCACCACATCAAACTTCCACAGATCAAAAGCCCTGAGCATCAGGTAAGCCGAAGCACTTAAGCCGCCAAGACTCCCCCGAGAACCCAGTGAGCGAATAAACACTCCCGGATCGGCAAAGTGCTCAGAGTAGCGAATCCGATCGCCCAGGATAGCGCCACCAGAAAAGGGACTTGAGGGATCAACAGCCAACACGCCCACCCGTGCCCCGGCTTTTCTCCACGAACTAATGAGTTGTCCCACCAAGGTGGACTTCCCTGCTCCTGGTGGACCGGTGATTCCCACCCGCAAGGCCGACTGGGGAGGATGGAGGAGAAGGTCATTTTCCAAAGCCGAGGCACCCTTCTGTTCCAACAAGGTTAACAGGCGAGCCAGGTCGGCAAACTTGCCAGCAGATGCTTTTTCAATGTAGGCCCCGATTTGGTCACTCATCCTGGTTCTTTCTTTAACAGCTAAGTCTATGGAAATCTTAAGGTTTTCACGGCCCTCTGTAAAGGCGTCTTATTCTTGGACACGGGCGGATAGAGCCCTTTCTGGGGGGATCCAAAAGGTCGGTGATTTCAAATATTTACAAGGGCCCTCAGCGGCACACTCTTCGCCTTATAAATAAGCAGGAGATAGATTTATGCAGGGTAATTGGAAGTATGTCGTAATTATTTGTGTTGTGGTCCTTGGCGGCCTGTTTGAGTTGATGAAGTCAGCGGACTTTGCCGACAACCAGGCCAACCTCACACCGGCCGAACTGAAGGCTCTGGATTTTCAGCCTTATGCGCGCAAGAGCGGCGACAGCCAGGTCAACGAAGGACAAAAAACCATCAAACGTCTTGAGGAAATTCGCACTCGTGCTCTTCAGGCTCGCCAACAAAACACGGACCATCAGTTCCCCCAGGAGCACAGCTTTAACCAAATCCCTCCGGCACCTCCTGCTCCTAAAAAGCCAGGCAAGGTTTCGACTGTAAAAAACAAGAAAAAGAAAAAGACGGCTAAAAACCCGCACAAGAAGAAAACGGACGAAGAAAAGCCACCCGTCGCTAAAAAAGACGACAAAAAGAAAGACGAAGAAAAGCCTGAAGAGACGACAGAGGACACTGACTTTTTTGCCGGCGGCGGAAACTCCACTCCTGATCCGGTCATTCCTCCCGTGGGCGTCGGTGCTGACCCCAACAAAGAGGAAGTCCCCAATGCCGATGAGTGGGTACGCCGAGTGTTGGCCCGCCCCAGCCTGGAAGAGACCACTGAGATGATCAAGTACTATCAAAGTAATCTGATCACCGCCGAAGTCTTTTACTATGTGGTCGAACAAATGTTTGCAGATTCTCAGGAGAGAATGCGCGAGTTGGGGATCATGGCCGGCAACGCCACTCCCAGCTATCGTAGCTTCACCATACTGGCTCAATTTCTCCAGGATGAACCCTTTGGGTCCTCGCTCAGAACCAAGGCCAATCAGGCCTTGGATCGTTACACCCAATTGGCCTATCTCAACGTGCTTGAGTCGGTCATGCGCTCACAGGAAAGCCCCGGCATTCGCGAAAAGGCCTTGAGCCTTCTCGTTGATTCGGCCCGCAAGAACCTGGCAGCCGCGGCTAACAATCCGCCGCCTCCAGGCCCAACTGGGCAAAGTACCGGCAGTCCATTGGTTAAACGTTACAGCGATATTCTCAACACTCTTGAGCAAATGCTTGGCAGCGGCACGGAGCCAGCCCAAGTCTCAACGGCCCTGCAAAACGCTGTTGATGGTTTAAAAGGCATCCTAAGCGCTTAATAAATCCGGGGGGATTATGAAATCGCGAATAAATCTAGTTGTTGTATTGCTATTCATAATTGCTGCACCCTCGGCACTGGGCGAATTCACGGTGGACCGGGTTCTCTTGCCGGTGGCAGACGTCATCTACGAGATTCACAAAAAGCACAACACCTTTCCCACCCAGCCCAGCCCCACTTCGACCAAACTGGAGAGCCACGAACAAGTGGCTGATCGAGGCCTGGGGCGCTGGAAGGTTCAGCCCGGAACAGATATTATCTATGATGTGGGTCTAGATGGAAAAAAGCCCACCACTGTCGGTCTCAGTCACAAGATTACTCACACCCGCAAACACGATGTCCAAGCCAAAGCCTTTCACCAAACCGGGGTTGAGATGCCCGACAAGTGGGGCGCCGGGGCTTCTCATCAACTCAATGTTGATGACCAAACCCGAGTCACCACCGGAGTGACTTATGAGACCATTCCTCAGCTAGATCAAAAAGTCGTGGTCGGTATGGCTCAAGTGGAACAAGTGATCACCGGCGAAGACAAACTTCACCTGGGAGCCAGACACCTCGTCGGGTTGGATTCTGGAGACAATCGCTACAACATCGAAGCCAGCTACACCCGTAAGCTCGGTGCCACTCGTCCCAAAGAGCGTAAGCACCGACCTTGGATCTCGATACTTCACTCCCGGCGGAAACTCGAAGAGGGTGGACTGCCATTTGGTGAAGAACCTAAAATCTACGCCGACCTGGTGGAGTCCTACCTGGCCTTTGCTGACTCACTTGAAACCAGCCCCGACGCCAGCCCCTCTTACATGAGTGATCTGGTCGCATCGAACAATATGAAAGGCAAACCCCTCGGCCTGAGCTTTAACGAACATACTGCCCGCGAGTGCCGAGCCGATTTGGTGTACGCCGCCCGCGCCCATGCCTTGATGTATTATGAGAAGATGAAAGACAAATACCCCTTTCACAATCTCACTGAAAAAATGGACGTCTACGGCCCGCGCCTTTCCCATATCAGCGGCTCTGATTTCTCCGTCGCCAAAAAATGCGTCGACCCGAGTGACGCCACCCCCACCAGATCAACCGCCAAAGGAATTGCTCTGGGCACCCAGTAGTACCGGGCAAACTGGCCACCTTGATTTTTGACCTGGAAAACCATTGGCCGCCTTTATTCGAGAAAACAGTCTGATTGCCGAGCCATTCCCGTGAATCCGAATCCTCTGCCGTCGCGCAGGGCGTATCCGAGGCGCAGCGGCAAAGCTGATGTGCTCCGAAGACGCGCCTGCGGCCGAAAGGCGCGTGAGGATTTACGGAGAATGGTCGGCAATGGACTGGTTACACGGAGAAAGAACTTTCCAGGTCAAAAATCAAGGTGGACCGTTTGCAATCAGGAACATCTACCTCCTATAATGACTCTCGTGAAACTACCTTATTACCTCCCCCTAATAATGCTCATCGTACTCCCAGCCTGGGGATTAGAGTTGCCGAAGGGCTTGGATCATGAGGCTCGGGTGGAAGTGGTGCGTCTGGTGGGATTGGGGACCAGCAGTAAGCTATTGACCAATCCGTTTCCCCTGGGCGGTTATCCCGGCCTGGAAGTGGGTATTAGTCTTGAGTTGGTGAATACCGCTGATTTGTCTCGGCTGGGGACTGGAACTCAGCGGGACGAGCGGGAGTTCCGTTATCCGCGCATTTCCTTTGGCAAAGGGCTTTACAACAATCTGGATATTTTCTTTCACTTTATTCCTTTTTCGGAGGATAGCCAGATCAGTGAATACGGTGGGATGTTCCGCTGGTCTTTTTATCAGGCTAAATTTCTGCCGATTAATTTGTCGCTCCTCATGCATGGAAGTGTGTTGAACATGAATGACTCCCTCAGCACGCAGACCCTTGGTTCTGAATTGGTCGCAGGGATCAGTGTGAATAGTTTTTCACTTTATTTTGGTGGGGGCTTTCTGACCAGTACGGCCGAGTTCGTTGCTCAGGGAAGCGAAGGCATTGTTATTGCCTCTGATCCTCCCAACCGCCGTGGTGTGGTGGACGAGCTGGTGCGCGAAACCCACAGTGTGGTGGGGATCACCCTGCACGTCTCTGATTACTTTTTGGCCGCCCAGATCGATCGCTACCGCGAACCGGTCTATAGCCTCAAACTCGGCCTGCGTCTTTAGTATTATTTCATCTTTTCAATGATAGATGTGGTCGAACGACCTTCGACAAACTGGAGGGTCTTCACTTCGCCGCCATTTTTAAGCACAAACTCAGCGCCGACAATTTTCTCCACTGGCCAATCCCCGCCCTTCACCAAGACATCAGGCCTAACGGCTTCAATCAGTCTTTGTGGCGTGTCCTCAGAAAACGGAATAACAAAGTCCACACAGGCAAGGGCGGCAAGAATCCCCCCTCTGTCCTCTTCACACTGCACAGGGCGATCAGGACCCTTGATGGATTTCACACTTTTGTCGGAATTAAGTCCCACGACCAAAAGATCACCTAAGGAGCGGGCCTCTTGAAGGTAACGAACATGACCGATGTGAAGAATATCAAAGCAGCCGTTGGTAAAGACCACCTTCTTCCCGGAACGGGAGGAGGCAAGGGCCGTCAGGAATTCCTGCTCATTTGCAAAGAAGCGGCCCACAAGATGTCTCCCTCTTAAAACTCTCTATCGACGCTGATACAGTTGAAGACCCGAAATCTTGGCCGTCAAATCCTTGCGGAAAATCAAAGACAAGATGGGCAGAGTCACCACACCAGTCAATACAATGACCAGACTGCGCCAGGCCACCAACAAGGGGTAAAGCCCCGACTTGTGCTGTTGATCATCTCCCATTTGGTGATCAAAGGTCCACTCGCCGAGTGTGCGGCCAAAAAAGCTGCGCGAAACCACCACATACATCTGCATGATGGCGACAAACAAAATAAACAGACTCAGCTGAGTGGCCACATCCGACTGGGCGTTAAAGGCCACAGACAAGATTTCAACTTTGGTGACGGACAACAAGCTCACCAAGAACACCAAACTCAAAGCCACAACAACAACAAAATCTAACACAATTGACGGCAGTGAAATGGATGAAGGCACCAAGGGGCCTCGCTTAGAGTCATGCGCACTTCTTTGTGTTCCCACCTTTTGCTTTACCTTAGCACTTGGTGGAATGGGCAAGGTGCCGGTCACAACCGGACGGCTCGGTGCCTTTTTAACTGGCTCCACCTCGGGCTCTTCAATCATGGTCGGTCGTGGAGTGGAGACTGGAGTTCTGTCGCGATCGATGCCGATAGAAAAAATATCAGACTCAGGCGCACGGGGAAGAGGAGTGGTAATGGCCACCTCATCCTCAAGACCCATGTCCAAAGTGAGAGCGGCTTTTTGCACGTCATTGGGTTTGGATTTCAAACCCGACACCAAACGATCCAAAGCCTCTTTGGCCCGACCGGAGTGTTGCTTCTCCTCAGTGGGATCATCAAAGAAAGCGGCGGGTGGCGCTTCAGGAATTGGCCTATGGCTACTTTCCTGCGAAAGCCCGCTACGAGAGACCTGTTCACTCAGATTGATCGCTTTTTTGTGAAAACCCAGACCTTCGGTCAAAGGCTTGATCTGAAAATCATCGTAAGCATCGGACATTCCGTGCTACCCCCTATAACTCACTTCATCAAATTCCACTCATACTTTAAAATGCTGACTAAAGCCAAGCAAGCCGTTTCCACGCGGAGCACCTGGCTTCCGAGGGTCACCGGCTGAAGGCCAAAGGACTGAAATAACTGGACTTCGCGATCGGAGTAGCCCCCTTCGCTGCCCACAAAGACCCAGATTTCATGGGCCTCTTGGCCTTTGAGGGGTTCTAGGGCCTGACGGAGGTGCTGCGGAGCTTCCCCCTCATAAGGGAATAGACCCACGGCCTTGGTCCGGCGGTTAAATTCGGCCAATAAATCTTCCAGCTTCTGGGGCTCGCCCAGGCCCATCAGATCGCCCCGGCCGGACTGCTGAGTGGCGCCCTGGATGATCTTTTTCCAGCGAGGCCATTTGCCGGTGAGGCGGCTATCCACAGAACGGACAAAACTAAAATCCGAAACAAAGGGGTGAAGCTCGAAAACCCCCAACTCCACCGACTTTTCCACAATGGTGTCCATCCGCTGAAAGCGAGGAACGGATACGGCCAAATGAATATGGGGCTTTTCCAAGGGCGGGATCTGGCGCTCTTCCACAATCTCAGCCCAGGCCTCCTTTTTCGCCACTTGCACCAGCTCCACGAAGTAGGCTTTGCCCCCTTCGCTGAGTAGTTCAAAGCGTGAGCCCTCACCCTGGCGACACACATCGATCACATGGTGATAAAGATCGCCCGCAAGACGAATCCTCTCCCCTTGCTTCTCGGTCGGGTCAAACCAGTAGCGCCTCATAATCCCGTCCTCTTAAGTAACAGCCCAACCCACTCTTCATCCACCCGGCGCTCAAGGAGTTCAAAGCCTGACGTCTCCCACTTAAACTCCCTGCGAAAGTCCGCTTCCCTTTCTTGCAAAATTCCTGTGAGTAACAGATGGCCACCTTTTTTGGTCTTAGTCATTAGAGCGTCCTGGATTTCCACCAGCACACCATCGATGATGTTGGCAATGACCACATCAAACTCACCGTCGACACTCTCCACTTGAAATTCAGGAATAGAAATCTGAGCCGACATTTGATTGCGCTCGATATTTTCCCGCGCCACTTCTCTGGCTTGAGGATCAATTTCGGTTCCCACTAAAGAACCCGCTCCCCACTGACAAGCGGCCATGGCGAGAATTCCCGTGCCGGTTCCCACATCTAAGACCCGCGCTCTATTAAGAGGAAGATCACTCAACAAACCCGCAGCCAATCTGGTGGTGGCATGAGTTCCGGTGCCAAAAGCCATACCCGGATCAATGCGCAATTCGGCCTGAGCCTCCTTCGGCTTCTCGCGCCAGCTGGGCACCACCCAAAGGCCTTTGGCCAAACAAAAAGGCTCATAGCCTTTTTTCCATTCTTCGAGCCAGTCTTTTTCTTCCTCCTGGCGGATTTCCGCTTCAATCTCCGGAAAGCGCAATCGAAGCTCAGAGAAAAAGGACTCCTCAGGCTTTTCCGTAAAGTAAACCTCAAGATCATGATGTGGAGTCGCCACCGTTTCTGGCTCGTACTTTTGCGATTCCTGACGAAACTGAAGGACTTCGCTAATGCCCTGAGCACCAAAGGAAAAACAAAACTCCGTGAGCAGGTCTTCCACCTTGGTGGGCACAGATTTTAATGTGAGAACAAAATAGCTACTTTGCACGCGGCCCGGCCTTCTCATTCCGATATCGGATATCAAATATCTGATATCTGATTAAACCAGTGCTGCCAAGCATTCCCTTACGGGAGACACCTAGGTGCCTGATACCATTTTTGCCAATTACTGAAGTTGAAATCACAACTCCATGATGAGCCCCTCCCATCAGACCTCGACTCAGCGCGCCTCATCCATTTGATCCATCATACTCCATGGCTATGCCTATCAAGCTTGTTAGGCTTGTTCGATTAAACCAGTTGTGTATAGTTACTTCATAGACATCAGTTAGCCCTTACACAAACGATTGGATTCATTATGTGGAGTATTCTTCTATTTGCCCTTGTAACCGCCCATGCCACTCCATCTGAACCCCTGAAGGTCGTGAAATCCTACAAGGAACTTCTCAAGTGCCCGAAAGAGAGTGAATTGGTTGATCAGAAGATGTGTTGCAGGATTCAGTTAATCTCAGGCGAGTCCTCGGAACAGGCCCCCAAAAAGTGCCTCAAACATGGCCCAGCGGTTCAAGGATCCATTAGTTCGGACAGGTACTCAGTTGTTTGGTTTGAGAATGGGACCGAGGTGGGGCCCAGGTATGAGTTTGCCACGAATCGGTTGTACGGTGCTTGGGATGGCGTGCACTACCTCCCCGAAACGCAAGGACGATCACTCTTGATGTATGATAACGGGGAAGTTTTTTCCCAGGGATCTTCAGACAAGGATTCAAAAACGTGGGTGCTTTTTTCACCCATAGAGAAGTTGAAATACATCGTGAAAACCTCAGATGGAAAAATCGATATCTCTCGATGCACCCTCGCAGACAGCACTTGTTCTGGAGTAAATGGGCAGTTTCTCTCTGAAAGGGAGTTTTCGACAGCAAGGCCACCTCTACCGACAAATGCTGTCGGAGAGTATTTGCGATTTGGGCGACTAAAGTCTAAAGAGATTGAAAAAGAGTTCTCCATTCTAATGGGTATGACTAAATTGAATTTTGACGGAAAGCTCCTCGGCCTATTTTACTTTCGCAGGCTTCTGACCGCTTGGGATAGCCATCTCCTTGTTAACTACGGAGATTCAATCCCACTATTGGTTTCGGACCATAAAGAGAACTGGTGCCGAGTGAATGCCCTTCGCGATCCTCCGACATGGATCTGGACATCTTGCCGCACCGAGGATATCCGTCAGTTTAGCAAGAGCGATTTGAGCAAACCCTATTTTCTGGAGAGCATGGTGCCAATTGATCTAAGCTCAATAGCCGATCATCCGGGCGGCCCCCCTTCTCAATGGAGTAAGAAACATGCCAAACTTGCCTTTGTTAGCCTCAGGCTGGCAATTGAAGATGTGCGAATCGTCCCATTTGAGAGCCGTTACTGGGTGACTGGCTCCGTTCACGACCCCTACAATAAACAGTATAACTCATACTTCTATGATGACCCTGATATGCTTACCCTATTCAAGAATACTAATTTGAGACCCATTCTGAACAAACCCATTGCTTTTCCCCTCATCAGCAAAGGACAAGTGAATATCAAAAAGCTCTACTCAACAGAACTGGAATGAACTTATGCGACCTATTCATACTATTGCTCACTAGGAATCGTTAAATGCCAGTGAGATAGGTGAACCCGATCTGGTCTCCACTTAACCTGGTCCAGAAAACAGGCCTGGTTCCCCGTAGTTTCTGGAAAATCTTGATATGGTCGGTAATTACACCGGCCAATAGGGACCCCGTCCTTAGTAATCGGCTCACCATCAGGCCACTTTCCAAACAACAGGGCCTGCATTTGAAAGTACTGACCTGACCAAATATCCCAAGGATGAGTCGTCAACAGGATATCTCCCATTGAAATCAACACCCTGTCATTACCTCTGACCGGACCCCAGTCTTTGCACCACATACAGTCGAGCGGTTCACATAGCAAGTGTTAATGCCTCAGGAGCTGGTGGTCTGTAACCAAGGCTGCTATGAGGCCGAACAGTGTTGTAATTCCTTCGCCATCTTTCAATCAAAACTTGAGCTTCCCTCAGGGTATAAAATAGCTCTCCGTTCAAAAGCTCGTCGCGTAATCTCCCATTGAATGATTCTATGTAGCCGTTTTCCCAAGGACTTCCTGGAGTGATGAACAGAGGGCTGACCTCAAGTTTTTCGAACCAGTCCTGAAGCCTCTTGGCAATAAATTCTGGTCCGTTATCTGATCGAATGTACTTTGGCACTCCTCGCTGAACAAAAAGATCTGCAAGTGTTTCTAACACATCGAGTGAGTTAAGTTTCCGGTTTACAACAATGGCGAGGCTTTCACGGGAAAACTCGTCGAGGATTGTGAGCATCTTTATGGGCCTTCCGTCATAGGTGTAGTCGTGAACAAAGTCGTAGGACCAGACATGGTTCTTGTACTCGGGCCGTTTCCTAATGCAGGAGCCATCGTTGAACCACAGACGACTTCGTTTTGGCTGTTTTTCCGGGACCTTAAGGCCTTCCTGTCGCCAAATGCGATAAACTCTTTTGTGATTGATCTTGAAGCCTTCGGCGCGAACTAGGGCAGTCACTCGCTTGTATCCATAGCGGCCATACTCACCGGCATAGTGGATGATCCTGGGGTGACCTCACGGTTCACCCTATCTTCTTTTGGCTGGTAGCGCTTTGTATTGCGATGAAGTCCCAAAACCTTACAGGCCCGACGTTCAGAAGTGGAGAAGCGCTCAACAAGCATTGCCGCTGCCCGCCTCTTCCGCGCCGGGCTCAGAAGTTTCCCTTGTTGACCTCTTCGAGCATTGCCTTGTCGAGAGCGAGATCTGCAACCAGCTTCTTAAGACGCTGATTCTCTTTTTCCAGGTCTTTCAGGCGTTTAGCTTGATCGACTCGCATCCCGCCATACTCTTTTCGCCAACGGATGTATGTGTCCACAGCAACGCCTAGCTGCTTGCAGATCTGTGCCTGAGAGGCACCCTGACTTTGCAGGACTTCAGCCTCCCGAAGCTTGGTGATGATCTGTTCTGATGTGTATCTTTTGCCTCGTTTTCCCATATACCCTCCTCTAATCGCTCGACTCTAGGTGGTCAAGTTTGAGGGGGTCGGGTCAGTTAACGAGACAAATTTTAGATCACTTCAAAAATATTTTAAACATTACTATTGACGCATTTTTCGCCTTCGCAAAACGCCCAACATTCACTTCAATTCCTAGTTTTGATTTTTCCTCTCATTCTCATCTAAGAATCATCAATGCCTTTCCTGGTGCGGCTCCGGGCGATTTGATCTACATTCGACAGGCTGGCAAATTGGGCCTAGAAAAACCTATGGTATAAACCCTTTACTCGCTACAAGGGGGGATTTGAATTGCAGGACCACGCTCATTTCGAAAACCATCTGCCCGCTAAAATCCGCAACATCCATCGCCAAGCTCTTCAGGCCTCGGCCAAATATAAGACTGCGGAAATTGACTTGATCAATATCCTAGATCAAGTGGAACAGAACGGGTCCACCTCCGCTATGGCTACAACTCCCTGTTTCAATATGGGGTGAAGGGTCTTGGTCTATCCGAAAGCGTCGCCTATTCCCTTATCACCGTGACCCGCAAGTCCCGCGAAGTTCCGGAACTCAAAGAAGAAATTAAAATGGCAATCTAACTGTATCAAAGGCAAAACGGATCACCTCGGTCATTAATCAGGAAAACAAAGATCAATGGCTTGAACTTGCCAAGACCTCCACTCAGGCCAAAGTGGAACGGGAAGTGTCAAAGGTGAACCCTCAAGAGGCTCGCAAGGGGAAGATGACCTATGTCCACCCGCAAAATGAGATTCAGGAGAAGGTGGCCATCCATCAACAGCCGAGGGCTGTTCGGGTGCAACTCCAAGTAGGGATCTCGGAAAAACTGATGATCAAAATTCGCCGGGCTCAGGACCTCATGAGTCAGAAGACCAAAAAACCAGCCAATTTGGAAATAACCATGGAATCCATGGTCGACTTGTATTTGGAAAAGCACGATCCGCTGAAGAGGGCTGAACGGCAAATGATTCGCGGAAAGCTCAGACAAGAAAGACTGGATGGTGAAACCCAAATCGCGACTGAGATTCAAGCTGCCTTTGTGGAAGTCCGCGAGGACAAAAGATCCACCGAACCCTCAAGGACCCAAACAAGTCCGGAACTCTCCTTAAGGAGAGTTCCCGAAATGGCTGCGTCAAATGAAGAATCGATGAACAGCTCGAAAAATGGCAAGACAAGAACCTCTGCACTTTCAGAGGAGTTGCGTGAGTTGAACCGCAATAGGCAAATTCAGACCAAGGCCATGACAAAGAAGGCCAATTCTAAACGAAGACCCGTTCCGGCTGCCACTAAACACCGGGTTATTCTGAAATTTGCGGGCCAATGTAGCCATGTAGACCACCAGGGTGAGCGATGTCGGGAAACGAAGTTTTTGGAGATTCATCATCTGAAACCCATTGCTCTTGGTGGAGGTGACCACCTAGAAAATCTGACCCTGCTTTGTTCAGGACATCACCAAGCCCAGCATCTTTCTGGCACATCAGCCCTACCCTTACCCGTCTAGGTGGCAAGAATCAGTTTGTAAATTGAGGCTCCCAAATGATCGGCAAGGAGGAATTCCCGTCTGCGTAACCAGTGTGCAACCCGAAACATAGTTTACATTTTGTACCGGGGACATAGTTTGCAGATTGTTAGTTAAGAATGGGTTAGGACCCCGATCACGGAAACAGTCACTGATACGAAAACCGTCACGGAAACGTTTACGGAAAACGGGTTACAGGTTACGGATCACGAACCACCGGTTACGGGTTACGGGTTACGGGTTACGGGTTACGGAAGATAAGTCCCCGTCCCCACTTCGGGCGTGGGCTTGGGATTTTGCTGTTCGGGATTGGGAGCCACCGAGGCCGAGGTGGCGCTTTCAATTTTGGCCGGCTCGGGGCTTGGTGGTCCCATATTGTGGGAAGATGATTTCTGTTTTGAGGAGCCCTTATCCATGCGGGCTGATCCCACGTCCACTTCATCACCCACCATAATAAAATCTTCTTCGAGAATGGGCAGATCAGATCGATCGTAGACTCGATAAAGTCTGGCGACACTCACTCCCTTTTGAGCAAATATCACTTTGAGTTCACCGACAGGTACAACCAGATCCCCTGGAGACTTGTTTTGATAAGAATCATAGAGCGTCACCTGGCGGGTCACGCGAACAATCATTCCTGATTTCAGTCCGGATTCCACTCCGCCATTGAGATAAAAATCACGGTGAGTCTGTTCATCATTGGTCATCGGCAGGCGCTTTCGCACTTCAAAGATGGATACGGCATATGCGGCTGATGAGGTCATGAGGAGACTGGTCACTGCCAGTGCGCGAACGAGGCGGCCTTTGCCTTCCTTTGCCTTAACGGACATATAGGACTCCCTCCCTGGGATCACCCACCATCCTGGCAGAATATAAATAAGGCCTTCCTGGCTATAAATTATCTCGGGAATTGAGAGGGAAAACTTGAATCAAGATAGGACAAACCCGACCAGGGTCCATCCCTTAGTTTTCGACAACAGGACCTTCGTTGATCTCCGGCAATCGCACAGCCACTCCCCAATCCAGGGCCTGACTCTTGATCGACACCGCAGGGTTTTGCACCACACGCTGCTGAAGCTTGCTAAAAATCGGCTCACGAATCGCCAAGCGATTGTCCTGAAGCACACACTGGCGCCCCACTCTTTCAGCCACATTGATCACCACGGGGGCTTTCAAATTAGCTGTCATCTGAGTTGGGTCTTCAGGAATAGTGATAATGGAGAAGCTGCGAGTCCCCTCAAGAGTGGTCTTGCGAATGCATTCCAGATCAAACTTGGAAAGGGAAATAACATAGCTAGTGGTGAACAGCTCAGGCTCCAAAACCGGAAAAGCCAACCCGGGCTCTTCGCAACTCTGCAACCAAGCAAAAATTTCATCATTGGGATCATCGAGCAGAACGAACTTCCGGCAATCGTTAAAGCCAAGCAGCCCTTCCGGGAAGTCGATCACGTCTTGTTCGGTAATCTCCACCACACCAAAGCGTGACGTCTGAATCCTCATCTTTCCCCCCCACTGATACTTTGAGGATGCCCACAAAAATAAGACACGGCAAGACAAAATAAGGTCAATGGTCCACAAAATTTAGGACTTTAATCTAGGAATTTGGATATTTTAGGGGGATGTGCGTTAAGTCCGGAGAACCCTTCGGTTTCGGGATTTCAGGGCTTCAGGAGTTTTGCCACAGCGCGAGTCTTATCAGAGGTGGCGGTCGCCGATTCCTGGTTTTGGTCCTGGATCGCCTGATAAACCTCTTCGCGGTGGATTTTGGTATCTTTGGGAGCCTCAATACCGAGACGGACTTGCTTGCCCTTAATCTGAACCACGCGGATTTTGATGTGGTCATCGATTGCAATGCATTCGCCCAATTTTCGAGTTAGAACCAACATAGGTCGGTCTCCTTCAACATCCTGGTCAAAGTTTCGAGGGCTTTCAGTAATCCTTCACCCATCAATGACCTCTACGGCTAAATTCGAACGGAACCTTAGCTATTATTTATCAGGAAGAAAGTCAAGGAAGGCCCACCGAGTGCGGCTTTCACTGAAGGTGCTACATTGGCACCTGTAAAAAAACGGCGCCCGCAAAGGCCCGTCTATACCATCATCGGGGGACAAACGTGTGGTAAAGGCCACACTTTTCTCTGTGTTGTTAATGAATTCTTATCAATTGCAGGGAGCATTTCTCGACTGAAAACTGGTCTAGCCGACAAAATCCAGGAGAGATTTTTCGATGAGCTTTCCACTGGTGGCGAGAGTTGCCTGCAGAGTGGACTCGGTTTTATTCATGTCGCTGACGACTTCAAAGGCGTCCACGTCTTCTAGCTGAGAGATGGACGACTGAGAATCAACCTTCGACTTTTGCAGGGTCTCCATGGCGGAGTTAAGAGTCATCACCCTTGACCCCACCTGAGAGCGAGCCATCACCACCTGGGAGATGGCGGCGTCCAGTCGGTCCAGAGTGTCCTGAACCACCCCTTTGTCATTGGCCCGCAGCCCGGTCGATAGGCGCGTGATCACACCAAACAGATTCACTCCATCGTGAGGGGCATCCACTCCCCGATCCTGGGGTTGAACGGCTTCAGCCTCCTGATTGGGGTTCTCTCTCACTCCACGGGTGTGGGTTCCAGTATTCGCGTTTTCGCTGGCCGGCCCACGCATCTGAGGACCATTGCCATTAGGCGCGCCTTTGCCCGGCCCATAGGTGCCCGGCGGCTGATCGGTGCGGTTGGCCCGGCGCTGATCCTGAAACTCCTCAATGGTGCGCGCTTGTTGTTCTGAGGCATGGCTGACACCGTCTTTGGACAATCCCTGACCCAAAAACACTTTGGCACCAGGAAGATTCATAGCCAGGAAGGACCCCTTGTCCACATGGACCATCATCTCACCCATGTCACCGGCGTAGGATCCGGAGTGGGCAAATGGCGTGGTCGTGGTCTTGAAGCCGCCAAAAACATATCGATCACCGTGCTGACGATTACCGATTTGCACAATCTGATTGTAGATCTGCTCAATTTCAGTGGCCACCACATCCCGGGACAGTTCATTGGCACTGGCATCATTGGCCTGACTCAAGGCCAGCTCTTTGGCGCGCACCAGTTGTTCGGTCAATTCCGACAGAGATTGATCGGTATACTCCAAAAAGCTGCGCGCGAAATCCAGGTTCTTCAGATACTGACGGGTACCGGCCAGCTCCACACGGGAGGCTAAGACTCGGGCGGCCGCCACGGGGTCATCACTGGGCTTGGTCACCCGCTTTTGAGTCGCAGCCTGGTTTTGCAGATGAGCCATCTCTGTCCGATTCTTGGCCAGATTCTGCTTCACCTGTTCATAGTTCATCTTATCTGCAATACGCATTTATCAACCCAGGCCTATAGGCGCTTTAAATTAAGAACGGTATCCATCATTTCATCGGCCGTGCGAATCAGCCGGGCCGAGGCATCAAAGTTCTTTTGAAACTCAATCATCTTGGCAGTTTCTTCGTCCAGACTCACCCCGCTGATGCTTTCGCGAATGTTCTCTAACTGCTTCACAATGTTCTTTTGCGACTCATGTTCGGAATTGGCTCTGGAGGCTTCCACGCCAATTTCCCCAACAATGGAGTTGTAGTAGTTATCGAAGCTGTTGGTGCCATCGAACACCGGCTTGTACTGAAGCGATGATAAAATGTTTGCAATGCGATTATCACCAGGTGCATTCAGGGACGCCCCAGCGACGATACGACCCACATCGTTGAGAATACTGTGGTTGACCTGCAAAGTCTGTGAGGCATCCTTCACACTCTCGGGCATAACAAAAAAACCTTCTCCCTTTTTGTTATACCGGTCGAATCCTTGGGTATGGATCTTGTTGACCTCACTGGCCAGGGTATAAGCCATGTTGTCCATGTGATCCAACAAGCCATTGGCGACCTTGTCACGAACGTCAAGAAGGCCACCCAATTTACCGCTGCGGAATTGCCTGGTCACATTGACCGGGGTGCCCGATTCCGTTGGCCGATAAAAGACCTCGATGTTGCCCTCTCGTTTTCCCGGTTTTCCCTCGGTCGACGAGGTGAACATCTCCCTGTAACTTTGTCCAGAGACCAAAACCGCGTTGTCTCCGGCCGTGATCGCCACTGTGCCATCGTCGCCTTCGGCGTAGCGAATGTTGACCATTTCGCTCAATTTCTTGATCAAAAGATCCCGTCGGTCTCGTTCGTCGTTGGCATGGGCCCCATTGAGCTCGACGATCTGCACTTTCTCATTGAGGTCAGCGATTTCTTTGGTCAGTCCATTGATCTCCACCACATGATTCACGATCTGAAAATCAATATCCTTTTGGATGTCGGTCAGTTGGTCGTGAACCCGCTTGAAATCTTTGGCCAGAAAGTCCGCTGACTCTTTGACCAGAGTTCGTGCCGCCAGACCTTCCGGGTTGTTGGAGAGCTCACGAAAGCCATTAAAAAACTCGGCCATAAACTTATTGAGGCCCTTGTTCACCTGCTCGTTATAGACTTGCTCCACGCGAGCCAAGGACTCACTGCGGGCTTGGGCAAACCCCAGTTCGTTGCCTTCTTTTTCCACCTGCTTTTCCAGGTAGGGGTTGTTCACCCGGGTGACGGCACTGGCCCGCGCACCCATGCCAATGCGCAGCTTGCCGTTTCCGACCGGCACGTTGCTTTGCACTTCAACTCTTTGACGGGAATAACCTTCTGTGGATTTGTTGGCGACGTTGTGCGAGACAGTCTGCAAGGCCGTCTGACTATTCATCAGCGAACGCTTTCCGACGTCCATCATGCCCCAGATTCTTGACATCCTGTCCTGCCTCTCTGGTACTGCCCATCCTGGGCAGTCACACACGCGCCTCTAATTAGGCTTCGCGACTGACGAGCTGACCGGATTGAGCTCCCTGGTCAGCCATTTGTCCCTTCTTCTCGTAAGTGGGCTTTTCAGTCAGAGTGTCACGGATGGCATTCATTGCTCCCGTGATCTTCTCCAGTGCTGAATTCACCAGCCCTTCGTTTTGTTGGTTGTACTCCTGTACACGCTTCAATAACAGTTCCAGAACCGAATGGAGATTGCGCAGCCGATCTTCAACTTCGCCACCGAAGTGAATGGCCAGATCAACCAATCGAGGAGATTCGGTCGGCATACCTTCCGACACCGCAAGCTCTGCCACATAACGAATGCGAGAGCTCTCCAGTCCCCTTAGCTTCAGAAGCATGGCTTCTTTGGCTTTATTGTTTTCAGTGAGATCGTCCAGGTTGGCCGAGATCAAAATGTCCTTTTCCTTGCGTACTACTTCCAACAAGGAACGGTAGATCTTAACCTGGTCTTCCAGATTGAGAATCAATTTGTCGTAAGCATCTTTTGTTGTTGGCTTCACTTATATCCCCACCCTGTGTTTTATCACTCCGGCATGCCCAAGTGATCGTCGACCAAACGGTCAGCAATGGCTGAAGCATCAACCGAGTACTTGCCCTCGTCAATCAACTTCTGCAAACGGGCCACCTTGGCCTCATCCACGTCCACCTTGCTGGCAATCTCCTTGGCTTTCTGAAATGCTTGAGCGCGATCAGAAAGATTCAGCTTCACTGATCCTGGTTCTGCTTTGTCTACACCAGAACCACCTTTGGCATCGGTACCATCAACAGCCTTTTGCTTGGCTGAATTAATGTTCTGCACATTTGTGCCCGCACTATTATTGGTGACCTTCATACTGCCTCCAAGCAACATACATCACATAAAATTGTATCATATTGAGACACAACGCCGCAATGAAAAGGCCCCTGGACTCGCCTCCAGTTCTGGATTTCCTCTCTGAGCTTATCCATTTACGCTCCTCATGCGCCGTTTTTGGTCACCGTCCAGGTCAACTTGCCTGCGTCAGGATCAATCCAACCGAGGCTCTGTCCTGCAACCACATCCTCGCCCGCCTTTAGGCCAAGGATACTTCCTTGATAATTCAAAATCGATTCCACTCCGTCAACATGGCGAATTTTCATCTTCGCTCTGCCGTCGTTTGACTGGAATGCTTCTGCCACGCGCCCAGACCAAGGGCTAGTGACGGGAAGCCTACTGGCTCCCTGCTGTTGAGTCCCATCAAGCAGCAAATGCATGGAGCCGTTTTCTTCCGTGGCCTTTTCCAAACGAACAGGTCCGTGTGTTGATTTGTTTGGATTTAGGGGCAAGGGACCCTGGGGATGACCAATGGGCCTCATACCGCCCAAGACTTTTTCCTGAAGCTGCTGGTAGATCATCTCGCCCAATCCAACGCCGCCCTTTTTTCCCCAGGCTTCCACGTACTGTTGATCCAATTGATCGCGATAGAGTTTCTCGGCAAAACTCCCTGGCAACACTCCCTGCCCTTCAGGGACGGTTTTCCTCATCGCCTTGACCATCTCATTGAGAAAGTGACGCTCATAGAGTTCCGCTGCCTCGCGAAGTCGCTTTTCCTGCGCTTCACGTGTTGGCTGTTGTTGAACAAGGCTAAAGGTGTTTTTGACCGGGAGTGGTCCACTCATGGTGGCGAACCTGTAAAGTTTAAAAAGAAAAAGAGGGGAGATGAGTCAGACAAGGTCGTGCATCCTGCACTTAATGTGGCAAACTCGGTACTAGGCCAATCCTTGGCTGGTACTGAATTCTTGATCCTGTCTCCTGCGCGAAACTGGAATCTCTTGAACCATCCTTGGTTAACGCTCTCTAACTCACCAACCCCCCAGTGCAAACACATCCATGTGTTGTGCACCTTAAGTTTAATTTTAGCTTTAATGTTTAAATCCTTAAAATCCTTTTTCATAAAATTTCCAAGTCACCCTGTAGGGCACCCGCCGACTTGATACTCTGTAAGATGGTGATCAGGTCTTTAGGAGAGACGGCCATGCGATTTAAAATTTTGACCAAGTCTCCAACACTTGCTGTTTCATCGATGATCATGACCTTCTCTTCTTCCTTCCCTTTAGCCGAGCCACTCCCGACCTTAATCGACAGGTCTCCATGACTAATGGCCACCTTGGAAATCCGGACCCCATGGCCTATGACGACAGTCCCGGTTTTCTCATTAACCACGACTTTAGCTCGGATATCTGGAGACACATCCAGAGACTCAATCATCGCCAACAACTCCACTCCCTTTCCCTCGTATTGCGTGGGAGAGATGATATCGATGGTTCCTGCATCAAGAGCAGTGGCGTACTTCCCGGCCAAATCCATATTCACTTTCTGTGCAACCCGCGCCGCCGTGGTGAAATCCGGATTATGCAAGGTCAGGCGAAACATTTTGCGATTGGAGAACTGATCTCCCACATCCCTTTCGATGATGGCACCGTTTGGAATGCGCCCCACTGTCTCGTGCACACCCCCCTGGGCGTGGCCGACAAGAATGGGCCCTTGGGCGACAGCATAGATCTGCTGATCGGCTGCTCGCAGAGGAGATTGCACCAGGGTCCCACCTTTAAGGCTTGTGGAGTCGCCAATAGCATTGACCGTAATGTCCAACTGATTTCCGGCGCGGGAGAAGGCCGGCAAAGTGGCCGTGATAATGACTGCGGCAACGTTTTTACTTCCGCCTTCCTTACCCTGAAGCTTCATTCCCATGTGATCCAGCAATCTCTGCAAGCTTTTATCTGTATATTCAGACTTGCTGTCGCCACTACCATTAAGGCCCACCACCAAACCATAACCGACCAGCTGGTTGCTACGCACGCCTCGAATGTTTGCGATATCTTTGAGACGGGCGGCATTAGCATTTAGAGCACAAGCGAGAAGAATAACTAGTACTTGGAGAGTGATAAAAGTCTTCATTCGCTCTTCCTCTTTACACTGACGATGTCAAACTTAGGATCCAACAACGAGCTTGAGCTGATTCCCTCATCCGAGAAGTCCTCTGACCGCACAATTCCCGTAACAATGACTTTGTACTCGCGAGATCCAATCATAAATGGCTGACTGCCCCGCACTCGGTAGTTGCCGTCAATCATGCGCTCAGTGATGCGTGTAGGAACTGTCTTCACGGGAAAGTCGGAACCAGCATTGAGCACGTCGGATTTACTGTCTTCTTCCTTGCCAGCTTCCTTCGGAGCAGGTGCTCCTGGAGGCTTAGCTGCTCCCGGGGCAGCCGGTGCCGCTGCGGGATCTCGCACCGGCGGTGGCTCGGCCCTTCGCTCCAGCTTTGCCAACAATTTGCGAATGACTGTCACCTTTGACTGCAACTGATCGCGAGGCTCGCCATCAATACGCACACTCATGGGATCGCCAATCATGCGAATGATATTTTGTGAAAACAGATAAGAGCCCTGCCCCTCCATGATCCACAGCGATCCAGCGTGGCCCTCCAGCTGGGCCTCTTCCTGGAGGGATTGCTTGGTCGCCCGTTTGTATTGGCGACGTACGTTATTATAGAGGTTGGAGTTGTCTGAAAACTTGGTGTACTGAGGCTTGGGCGGAGCTGCGGCTTCCGCCGCCCCTCCACCACCACCGAGAAAGGCTTTCATTTTTTTACCAAAGCCGGCGCAGCCGACAAGGGATAGGGTCAGCAAAGCGATGCTGGTCAATTTCAACAGACTGAGAACAGGGGATCGCCGCTTCATTTCAACTCCACCGAACCTTTAGCGACGGCCACACCGGTGATGATCTGTTTGGATGATGCATTTCGCAATCTCACCACATCGCCGATAAAGCCATCGCTTTCCGCCTGGGCCATCATCGAGATCTCAAGGGGCCCCTCGGCTGACACCACTTTAATCCACTCGCCACGACTGACCGCCTTTTCCTTTGCCAAATCGCTTTGCCAGAGAATCTGTCCCACGGCCTTGGTCATTTTGGTTTTTCTTCCCACAAGTGATTCTTTAGTTGGTATGGCGTCTCGGGCATAGGTGACGTCGCGAAATTCAAACTGCACATCAGTTTCGCCCAATCTCTCGTTGAAGGACATGTTGCGCGTGACCACTGGCACCTGTCTTTTGATCTTTGCCACGCCGTTGATCCAAAAGCGTTTGCCATTGCCATCCTGTGAGTTCCCATCCAATACCCGAATACCAATACTGAAGGAGCCACGGGGAAGTGGTGGCGCTCCAATAAATGACCACTCATTCACTCGGCTTCCCTCGGGTAGGCGTGGAAGCGATAACTCCTGAATTTCGAATCTACAGTCAGGGCACTGCGCCTGCCACTGACTAACAAGTCCCTGTTTAATTTCTTGTCCCGGAAGCTGCACACCCGGGTTTTCCACGGTGACTTCACTGGGAATTCTAAAGTTATATTGATCAATCACTTCTGGTTTTGCGGCCTTGGCTCGGCGAAGAAGAGAGGAGATCAGCTGGCTGGTGAGAACCCGTTTTTCACCGACCCGGGGGGCGTCGGCTAGGGAATAGGATGCAAAGACATCTTTTAACTCAACGGATTTAACCTGACCTGGTAGGATGTCGCCCAGGGTGAGTGAACTCTGCCCATTGGTCCTAACCAAGGCCGGGATAGTGATTTCTTCCCGCGCTGAAACACAGGTCACAAACAGAAAGAATAAAAGAACACCAAGGCTTATTCTCAAACCATTACCTCAGATTATTCATATATTGGAGCATTTGATCAGTTGCCTGCACGACTTTGGAATTGGTTTCGTAAGCACGCTGGGCCGTAATCATATTCACCATTTCGTCCACAACATTCACATTACTGGTTTCCAACTGACCCTGGGCCACCACTCCGAGACCGTTTTGACCAGGAGTTCCCTGCTGAGGAAGACCACTGGCATTGGAGGGAACAAAAAGGTTTTGGCCTACACTCTTAAGTCCTGCCGGATTCACAAAATTCACCAATTGAATCTGTCCAATATTCTGAGGAACCGTGTTCACGCCGGTAATGATCTGTACAGACCCATCAGGATTAATCTCCACTCCCGTCGCATCTGGCGGAATCGTAATCTCAGGCTGGAGAATATGACCATTCTGATCAGCCAGACGTCCATCAGGAGCCTTTTTAAATGCTCCGTTTCGAGTGTAGCCGATCTGGCCACTGGGCATTTGCACGGGGAAAAACCCCGAACCTTGGATTTCAATGTCAAATGGGGCTCGGGTTATTTTAGTCGAGCCCTGGACAAAGTCCTTTTGCACAGCCGCAGTCTTGACCCCTAACCCTACCTGAACGCCGGTGGGGGAAATGGAGTTGGCCCCACTTTGTGCCCCGGGCTCTTTGACCGTCTGATACATGAGATCCTCAAATTCAGCCCGAGCCTTTTTAAACCCAGTGGTGGATACGTTGGCCAAATTGTTGGCAATTGTATCCATATTAGTTTGCTGAGCTTGCATGCCGGTTGCGGCTGTATTTAACGCCTTAAGCATAGTCCCTCATATTCTCCATTAGCTCGTTCGCGGTACCTCAGTCATCAGCTTCTGATCCATTTGATCAAAGGCTTTGATTGCCTGCTGAGTGCTTTCAAAAGCGCGTGTTGTGGCAATCATGTCCGTCATTTCTTCAACAATGTTGACGTTACTTCCTTCAAGAAATCCCTGATGAACTTTCATCCCATCCGAGGGGCGCAATTCCGTGTTGAATGTGGGCTTAAATCCATAAAGAGAACTGCCTGTTTTGATAAGCCCATCTGCCTGCCTGGGCTCTACCAAAGACAGGTCGGCCACACTTTCTCCACCGACAAAGACCTCACCCTCATAAGACACCGTGATGTTTCTATTATTGCCAATTTGAATGGTCCGCTGTGCTGGGTCCTGAGCCCCTTGGGCGAGAACAGGATAACCTTCCTTCGTCACCATCCGTCCATTGGTATCAACCGTGAACGAACCGTTACGAGTGAGTCGCACCCCTTGGGGAGTTAACACCTCGAAAAAGCCCTTTCCCTCCAGACCAAAATCAAGAACGTTGCCACTGGGCTTTAAAGCGCCTTGAGCAAAATCCGTGTAGGATCCGGCAGCGTTGACATATCCGCGATCCCCACCCTGCATATCATAGAAGCTTTCGATCGATGCCGGGATTTTCGGCACCTGGATCACCTCAGGAAGTTTTTCGTAAGCACTTAGATACTCGTTAAAGACCTGACGGTCTTTCTTGAACGATGTGGTGTTACTGTTGGCGATGTTATTGGCCAAAGTCTCCAGTTTGGATGACTGGGCCATTGCCCCGCTGAGTGCCGTGTATATGCCTTTGCTACTCATAAACCTCCCCCACAATCATAAACTGAGCAAAGCCTATGCCACGGCGTAGCCCCATCGACTTTGGTGAAGATTTTTTTTCTCGACTTCAATACAATTGCCATTGAGCCGAAACGAATGGCGGAGACCTCTCACTCTCCGGTCCCAGGTCCAAGTCAGGAATTTGACTGACTCACCGTTTTGTGACGCTCGACATAGGTCCAGGTCCGACGTTGTGATCCTCGCCAGGCCTGGATAGAATAAGAACTCGGAGTTTGTGGTTTTTTCTTTTTCAACAGGAAGTTGGATTTGTTTCGTCTGCTAACAGTTCTCATTGTTGTTGTAGCCTCGGGAGCTCAAGCCGCTATTCCCGGAAAGGCCAATGAGCAGAAGGTCACCAGCAAAAAGTCGACTTCCGTGATTCATCTCACCACTCCCGTCGAAAACAACCGCAAGGTCACCAGACTGCGGGTCAAAACCAAATCCAAGGCCATTCAGAAGAATACCCGCATTGCCAGCTCCATTTACTCTCCTGTGGACCGCCGGCCCAATTACGATCTGCCCATCACCTACAACAGTAAGGTGCGTTTTTGGATCAACTACTACCAAAAAGGCGGGCAGTCCTGGTTTAAGCGGTGGATGGAACGCTCTTATCGATACCTCCCTCAAATGCAAGCTCATATGAAGGAGAGAGGGATACCTCAAGACCTGGCCTTTGTGGCCATGATTGAAAGTGGGTTTTCTCCACATGCCAAGAGTGACGCCGAGGCCGTCGGTTATTGGCAGTTTATCAAATCCACGGCCAGTAGATACGGACTGCGAATCAATTGGTGGTTAGACGAGCGTCGCGACTTTACCAAGAGTACCCGGGCTGCCGCCTCTTATCTAAATGATCTCTACAAAATGTTTGACTCTTGGTATCTTACGGCCGCGGCCTACAACATGGGCGAAGGCAGATTAAGAAAACTCATTCAGAAGTACAAGACCGACAATTTTTGGGTGCTCTCCAAAAAGAGGGACTTCCCCGAGGAGACACGAGAGTACATTCCAAAACTCTTGGCAGCCATGCTTATCTCCAAGTCTCCTGCCCTCTATGGCTTCCACAAGATGGAACCCAAAGAGCCCTATTCCTATGAATACTTTTCTGTTCCAGGAGGAACCGACCTCTACAGTCTCTCCAAACACCTCAAAGTCCCTCTTGGGTCCCTGAAAAAGCTCAACCCTGAGCTCCTCCACAGTTTTATTCCCAGTTTCGTCAATAGCCATCGCATTCGTATTCCGCGCGGCACCACCACCAAAGTGTCCCAATACGTGCGGCAGCAAATGAAAAAACGCCTCTAGCGCCAATTCAATTCCGGTGATAAAAGACCACTATCAAAGTGAGAGCATCGCATGGATTTAGTTGTCCAAAAATACGGTGGCAGCAGCCTAAAAACTCCTGAGGACATTCGTCGGGTGGCCAAACAGGTGGCGGAGATTCACCATGGCGGAACTCGGGTCATCGTCGTGGTCAGTGCCATGGGTACGGCCACGGATGAACTGGTTCAACTGGCCTACCAGATTAGTCCCAGGCCTAACCGCCGGGAATTGGATATGCTGCTAACTGCTGGCGAGCGGGTAAGTATGGCGCTTATGAGCATGGCTCTCCATGATCTCTACTGTCCGTCGATTAGCTTCACCGGAAGTCAGGCGGGGGTGCTCACCGACACTTCTCACAGCAATGCCCGGATTCAGGAGATCAAACCCATTCGCGTGGAAGAGTCGCTTGAGCAAGGCAAGGTGGTGGTGCTCGCCGGCTTTCAAGGTGTTGATCCGGTTGCTAAAGAGGTAACCACTTTAGGACGAGGTGGGTCGGATACGACGGCTGTGGCCATGGCCGCTCATTTTAAAGCAAAGCGCTGTGAAATCCTAAAAGACGTGGACGGTATTTTCTCGGCAGATCCAAAACTCATACCCCACGCAAAACATTACGGGGTTTTTCCCTTTGCGGCAATTGAGGACGCCTGCTTTTGGGGGGCCAAGGTTCTCCACTTCCGCAGTGTTGAATTGGCCCGCACCCTTAAGGTTCCACTCTACGTGGGCAGCTCCCTGCACCCGGAAAAGGGCACCATCATCCAAGAAGAGGTACCAGAAATGTATGAAAAAGTTATCCCTCTTACAGTGAACTCGCTTAACGAAGTTCATCACTTGTCAGTTCAGTGTGAAAATCCAGCTGAGGGGATGCAGTTGCTGGAAAAAGAACTAAAGCAACATCAGCTCGCCTGGCCACAAATCTTAGCTACTGTCTATGAAGAGGGCCGCCTGAGAATGATGGTCTCCACGAGCGCTGAGCAAATGAAGGCTTTGTTGCAGACGCTGACCAGTTCTGTCTTTAAGTCCATTCGCGAGCCTTTGACGGGCGTAACTCTCACTTGCAGTGGCCTTTATTCCTCAAACCTGCCTGAGCAAATTCTTGGACTATTACAACAGGACGGCTTAGCCCCAGTGAAAACACTCAGCACGGGAACAAGTTTTTCGGTTTTCGTAAAACCTGATGAGAAAGAGCGGACGGTCCGAGCTCTCCACCACTTTATTGAGCAGAACTCTTAGGAGACTTGCTTAGAGTCCCACACTCTTTGGATCGACTCAGAGTGAGGGTGTCATTGCGAATTTTTTTGCTGTCCACTTCAAGACCTGCAATATTGCCGTTCTCGCGAGCAACTACAAGGGGCCCTTTTAAATTTATCACCACACCCTCTTTGCCCTTTTTGGTCAAAAAGAAGGATCCTCCATCGTCCTCAAAAACACATAATCCCTGAGAGGTGGTCAATGGACAGGCAAGATTGACCGAGACCACATCTCCCCAAACTAGGCTCACGCTTAAGACTGAGCTACGAGAGAAGGAATCCTCCAGTTTTAGCTCAAGATTGACAATCTCTTTTGTGTGAGTATCCCGATAAACACCCACGAAGCAGGATTCTGCACTGGCGGCTAATGACCACCCCAACAAACCTGCTATGCCCACTAAGAAGACCTGTTTCATCCCCACCTATTGTCCCGGATAAAAATAGATCACCGAACCATCTTTAATTTGACCGATCACCTTTTCCGCACGACGGGAATCTAAAACCACTGAACCACGACTGCGCCACACAGTACCGACTTTGTCCCCACCTTTCACGACTATGGATCTACGACAGGCCTGGTCGTTCTTGGCGGTTTCCATGCCATGAATGATCAGACCTGTGCCACTATGTCCATAATAGGATCCGCCCGTGACCGCAAAGCCAACGATCGACATATGGGTACCCACTTCGTTCCCAAAATGATGGAGACTGTTAACGAAGCCATCCTGATCCGGGTCCGATTCCCGACCGTGTTGAACAGGAAAGGACCAAGTCTCACCATCACGCAAGCGGAGAATATGAAAGCGTTTATCCAAAGCGCTTTGCGCATAATCAACAATGGTCAGGTATTCTTTGTTTGGTATTCGATCCTGATTTTGCTGCAAAAACTGAAGGGCTCTACGCACCGCCAACTCGGGAAGACCTCGCCTCAGAGCTTTCGAAAGTAATTTCCCTTCATCAAACTTAAGGGCCTTGACAGGTAGCTGAGAGATCCTCGTCTTATCCGCCACACATCTTTCGACCAAGGAATCCATGCTACTGGCGGACCAGGAAACCCGCGGCACGCTGGGTGTGGGAACCTGACCAAAACATGGCTGGACCTGGTTAAGAAGCAGAATTCCAAAAAGGAGGTATTTGCCTTTGTCCATTTCTTTTAATTATCTCAAAATTTGCCAACAATTCCCAGAGAAAGCTGGTTCCGAGCGATTGATCACTCGGCAAAGGTTTAGACACTCAAATCGTCTCTAGAGGCCTGTTTGCTGGCAACCTCCTTGCAAAACTTGGGGGCCGAAAGGTAGGATTGAGTATGACTCTAGGTTACGGTTGTTTGGTTGTTTTCCTGTCACTGTCTTTGGCCCAGATCGCCCGCGCCAATCCCCAGGCTATGGCCAAGGCCAAGCGCATGGGATGCCCTCAAGATATGATTACTAGTGATGGTCGGATCAAGTTTGGTAAATACCTCGATAATGGCGCCAACGGCCGCTGCCTTTACCAGATTCAGCCCAACCAACAAAGTCTCACGACGGCGGTTTTCCAACGACTGGGCATGAGCCCAACCGGTAACAGCAATGTTGGTGAATACCATGCGGCAGCTGAAGTCTTCCATGCCATGGACACCCTAGGCGATGGTCGCTTTGACTTTCACAAGGAGGCCTCTCTCAGATATGAGTCCTACACGACTCGAAAAGACAAAGACGGCAACGAGGTTAAGAAGTATTTTTCGACGTGCAACTATAAGACACTTATCATGCGCAATTCGGGATGCCAGGCGCGGGTGGCGATGGATGATTCTCGCGATTTGTTTAACGGACGCAATAATACGCAACATATTGCCCATGAATGGGGCCACTGTTTGGGTCATTTGAAAAAAAATGGTAGTCGCGTCTATGATCTCTATAAGAAGGCCGTTCCTGATGGTTCCTGCAAACCCACCTGGTACTGCGACAAGAACTACTCAAAAGGCCAATACCGGAATGAGGAGTTTGCCGAAGTCTTTAGCCTTTACCTCACTGACCCTGAACACCTTCATCAGTTCCCTGGTTGCGAAAAGGCCTTTCGCTTTTTTGCTGATTTGTTTGGTGAGAAGATCCCTGCGGCCGGTCCAAAAGCCATCACCTGCGAAAGCCGTGCGGCCTATTTTAACGACGACACCTATCCCGGACGCCCTGATCGGATCATTCGCGGAGGCGACACCTCCACCGGTCGCCTCAACGAGGACAGAACTCTTCCGCCTCGGGACCGGCAAAGAGGGACCAATTAGCGGCCGCGATTGGGACGACAAGTGACAAGGTCTTAGACATTAACTTGTCGTCAGTTTAAGTTGAGATCCAAATTATCGCGCCTACGTGGCTTCCATGTCGACACTCCAATCTCACCTTGTTTCCCCGCTCCGATCGAAAAAATAATCTCGTAATTTCAAGAGGTTATGCGCGGCCCGCAGATTGCTCTTAAATCTCTTTGTCTACTATTTGGTTGGAAAGAAAGAGGGTTGAACTATCGAACACTCAAATCGTCAATTCCCAGGACAGTTAGTTTTCCTGTGGATAAATACTATATTGATAGGGCTCTACAGCTTGGCCGTTCACTCGGCCAACAGTGAACAAGTGAAGCTGCTAGACAAAGAAGACCAATACGCCATCCACCTGCGCGCTAAAGGCGTCAACGGGCGACTTGATCCCACCTTCCGTGGCTACTCCAATGTCCGCTGTACAGGCTTAACGCCTCCCCTTAAAGGGACTGTTATTGCCAAAAAGCGCAGCGGACTGCTGATTGTGTTTAATCAAGATGAGTTCAAAAAACTTTGTGGCGACAAGATGGGAGTCAACGGTCAGCCCATGTTGTGGATCTACGAGCCTCTCAATTTTGTCCGCAAAGACAAGGAGGACAAAGTCGAGGGCAACAGCCACGGCGATGTGGCGGCAGCACTTGAGTCCATCGAAAACCAAAAGAAGTTCACCGGCCTGGCGGCGGACGAAAAAGACCAAGCCATGGTGCCCGTTGGCTATTCGGGCGGCGAGGCCGCCAAGGGGCCCGACCCGGATGCTTCGGGCGAACCGGTGGATGACAAGTATATGTTGGCTGAATCCGAGAGATTTAACATCAAAATGCGCTCTTCTGGGGTGCGGGCTCGCTTGACCACTGACTTTCGAGGGCGTGACAATCTGGCCTGTAAACGACTCAAAAGGAACATGCGCGGAACTGTGGTTGCGCGCAAAGATGGCGGCATCCTCATTGCCTTTAATCCGGAAGACTGGAAAAAGGCCTGCGGCGACGCCGATGGAGTTCTGGGTCAACCCATGGCTTGGGTTTATGAACCAGGGAATTTTGTTCGTCGGGACAACAGCGAAACCGCCACCAGCTATGGCGTCACTGGTGAAGCCGTGGCGGCCATGCAAGACGCGCAGGTCGAAGCCACCAGTGATGCGGGCCAGTTTGCCGATGACGGACTCTCGGAAGCCGAATGTAACACTTGTGGTGCCCCACCCGATTTTAGTGGCGCCAAGGACATTTCGGCCGCACTCACACACGGAGATTTGGATCGCCGCTGTTTTCGCTCCGATGGAACTGCGGATGTTGCGACTGGAGGATTTAAGGCCATTCTCGCCCGCGCCCGTTCTCGGGGCTGGAACAAAGCCTGTGTGAATGAGCTCAAGCGCATCGCCTGTGAAGAATCACCGTGGAAAGATCTAGGCCTCAAGGATCGCTTCAATCGAATTATGGCCTTGGGTAAAAAACACGCACAGAAGTATGGCGTCGACGCGAGAGCCATGCCCTGTATCGCGGGAGCCGAAACCCTGTCGTTGGAACCTTTGATTAAGGTCTTTCATTCATGTTACAAAGGCATTCACAATAACTACACCGCTCAGGGAATGGGACAGATGACCCGCACCACATTCCGCGCTTATTTCAAACGTGGCGGCGCGGGACTGGGGCCATTTAGAAGCTCGATCCCCCCGTTCAATCAACCGCCCTACAATCAGGACGCAGATAAACTCTTCGATGCGATGGGCACCAGTGTAGAACTACAGCTTGAAATCATGGCCTATACCCTCAGGGAGAAGAAGAGGGGCTCAAAGGACTGGACCATGTTTTTTCGCTACCATGGTGTTTCTAAAGGCTACGCCAACGCGGCCAATCGATGCATGAGCTGTTTGAAAAACCGCATTGATCAAAATGGACGATCCATTGCCTCGGAAGATCCGGTTCAATGCCTTAGCTACACGGCCCGATCTGGCAATGGCTTCTATCGTCATGCCAACAACCAGATTTACAAGTCTTTTGATGGAACAAGGAAGGAATGTCAGCGCATTAAGCGCAGTGACTTTACTCCTGTATGTGGAGGTCGATAATGGATTGGATGACCAAGACCGTGAAATGTTCGTATCAGCTTTTAACATTGAGCGTTTGTCTGCTGATGGGCACTGCCTCTGCAGTTGCCGATCAGGATCCTAATTTCAGGCCGGCCCAGAAGAGAGCTCAACGAACTCCCCAGTCCACAATTAAGGAAGTGATCGGCACACTCAAGCATGGACCAGACGAGTGGAAGGCCTATAGCGAAATGGTGGGGCAGGCGGAGACCCATTTGGTTGTTGAAATCAATGGCGAAGCGGCCCTGAAGTTTCGCGAATTGGACGGTTTTTTTGATCGCGGACGCCTCACCCGCATTAAACATGCGGTTTACAAGAACCCCGTGTTGATCACCGTCTGGGAAAGAGGTGTGGGTAGCAAGATCTTGCGGATCTTTTATCCGACGGAAACCACTGAACCGGTATTTGTGGTGGAAACTCCAGATGAAGGCCTTAATTTTCGCGTTCAGAAAGATCGCATCCAGATTCGCTACACTGACCCCAATTCGCTGACTCCGGGGTTTTCCGACAAACCACCCAAGCAACTCCTGGTCGAATGGCCGCCAAGGGCCAAGTAAAGAGCGATAATTGAAAAAAAAAGCCAGGTCGAGACCTGGCTTTTTTTATAGGCTACTTGTCTAACACTTGGTTAGTGTTTGGCTTTGGCCTTCTTAGGCTTAGCGGCTTTTTCCTCAGCCATGGCGGCCTTGGCAACCACTTCCTCGGCGGGCTTATCTTTGGCCGCTTCGGGCTTTTTCTTGGTCACACCGTAGACTTCCAACAAAGCTTCGCGCAGTTCCTTTTTAATCTCAGGATTTTCCTTGAGGAAAGTCCGTGCGGCTTCACGGCCCTGACCCACACGTTCGCCTTTGTAGCTGTACCAGGCGCCAGACTTTTCAAAGAGGTCTTTCTTAACTGCCAGGTCAAGAATGTCACCTTCTTCAGAAATACCCTCACCGTACATCAGATCAAATTCCACCTTGGCAAAAGGAGGGGCCATTTTATTTTTGACCACCTTCACCGCTGTGCGGTTGCCAGTCACTTCTTCGCCGTTTTTGATGGCGCCAATACGACGGACATCCAAACGCACAGAAGAGTAAAACTTCAGGGCATTTCCACCAGTGGTGGTTTCAGGGTTACCAAACATCACGCCGATCTTCATGCGGATTTGGTTGATGAAAATCACCAGGGTGTTACTGCGGTTAATGACGGCCGTCAACTTACGCAGAGCCTGAGACATCAA
Source organism: Pseudobdellovibrionaceae bacterium (assembly GCA_020635075.1). Lineage (NCBI taxonomy): Bacteria > Pseudomonadati > Bdellovibrionota > Bdellovibrionia > Bdellovibrionales > Pseudobdellovibrionaceae > Pseudobdellovibrionaceae bacterium. Next base: position 314,530 of record JACKAM010000002.1, read on the forward strand.
GCGCGCCTGAAGACCCATGTGGCTATCGCCCATGTCACCCTCGATCTCCGCACGAGGTGTGAGAGCGGCAACTGAGTCCACCACCAAAACATCCACGGCACCGGAACGCACCAGAGTTTCGGTGATCTCCAAAGCCTGTTCACCAGTGTCAGGCTGAGAGATGAGCATTTCATCCACCTTCACACCCAGCTTACGGGCATAAGACACATCCAAGGCATGTTCGGCGTCCACGAAAGCCACGGTGCCACCCGCCTTTTGAGCTTGGGCAATAGTGGAAAGAGCCAGAGTGGTTTTACCGGAAGATTCAGGTCCATAAATCTCCACAATACGGCCGCGGGGAAGACCACCAATACCCAAAGCAATATCCAAGCTCAAAGCCCCTGTGCTGAAGACAGGAACATTGTCATAAAGACTGGTGTCTCCGCCGAGCTTCATGATCGAGCCTTTACCGAACTGCTTTTCAATCGCGCCGATGGCCAGTTCTAGGGCTTTGGATTTGTCTCCACCTGTCTGCATATTTGCCATATAGAGGCTCCTCTCATGCTGATGTTGTGTTTGATCTTTCTAATACAAAAAGGTCACTCATTCAGGGTTTCGAGTAATAGCTCCAGGGCGTAGAATGCCGACTGGAACTGGACTTCTGTCCTTGCTCCCCCATCAAAGTACTTTTGCACCCGTTTTTCAACTCCTGGGCCACACAACGCAAAGCAAACTGTTCCAACTGGCTTCTCTTCTGTTCCGCCATCCGGACCGGCGACACCCGTGATGCTGAGAGTCCAATCGGCTCCCAACATCTCGCGCGCCCCGCGGGCCATAAAAGTGGCTACAGGTAGACTGACTTCCCCATAAGATTCAATGGCATAACGCGGAACCTCCAGAAGAGCCTCTTTTACCCCACCCGCATAGCTCACCACCGAGCCCCTGAAAAAGGACGACACTCCGGGTTGAGAGGCAATCCAAGAAGAGAGGAGTCCACCAGTGCAGCTCTCGGCCAGACCCAAGGTTTTTCCCCGATCCCAAAACCACTGAGAGAGAAGGTTGATTCTTTCTGCCACTAAAGTCTGTTGTTGATTGGTCATTGTCATAGCACCAGTTGCTGGCCCAGCCAGTCCGTTTTTGTGTAAGCGATCTGCAAAAGCACGTTGGTTAAAATCCCGGCCACTAAATCATCGGCCACCACACCTAAGCCACCTTGAACCTTACGGTCGACGACCGAAATGGGAAAGGGCTTTACCGCATCGAGGAGGCGAAAAATCGCAAAAGCTGCAACAAAGCTCTGCCAGGTCAAAGGCAGCCACAGCATGGCGACGACAAAACCCGCGACTTCATCAATCACCACCTCTTTGGGGTCATGATCCCCGTGCTGAGTCTCGTACATCTGTGCCACGACAATGGCGACCACCACCAGAATTGCAGTGGCCAGCATGTAAAAGTACTCGCCTCCCCAGGCAAACAGCGGCACGAGAGGCAAAGCCGCCAGGGTTCCCACCGTACCCGGAGCCTTTGGGGCTTTCCCCAATCCTCCTGCTGTTGCCAACAAACTGACCCAACGACTCTGGTCCAAAGCCTTATCTCCTCTCAGCACAAGGGGGCCATCATTGGTTTGATTCGGTCCAGTGTCAAACAGGAAGCCCATCCCGACTAAGGATGTGGTGCGAGGCATAAGTGTGCTTTTCCCTCTGAATTTCCCTATAATAAAGCCATCAACAACAGATTTTTCTCCTGTGAGTGAAAGCCTTTAATGTCCAGCATCGAACTCGATGACATTCTCAAACTTGCCATGAAAAAAGGGGCCAGCGACGTTCACCTGAAGGCCGGCATTATGCCAGTGATCCGCCGTCATGGAATCCTCCGCCCCTTGTCCACCAATCTTCCCAGCCTGAGTGGGGACGAAATCAACTCCATGGCCATGAAGATCATGGACAAGAGAACCCAGGAGAAATTCCTCAACGAGCACGAAGTGGACCTCGGCTACGGCATTTCCGGTCTCGGCCGGTTCAGGGTGAACGTGTTCCGCCAAAGGGGCACCACCCGCATGGTGATCCGCAATATTCCCCACATTGTTCCGAGCTTCAAAGACCTGAACCTTCCCGATGTCATCGAAAAAATCGCCGCCAACGAGAGAGGACTGATCCTGGTCACCGGAGTTACCGGGTCCGGAAAGTCGTCCACTCTGGCGGCCATTATCGACTACATCAATCGGCACAAGAACAAGCACATTCTGACCATTGAAGACCCCATTGAATTCCTTATTCGCGACCGCAAAAGCATTATCACCCAAAGGGAGTTGGGCGTGGATGCCACGGGTTTTGCCGCATCTCTCAAGGCCGCCCTCCGCCAAGACCCGGACGTGATTCTCATCGGTGAAATGCGCGACCGAGAGACCATCGAGACCGCCCTGACGGCGGCGGAAACCGGACATCTGGTCCTCTCCACTCTCCATACTCTGGATGCCCAAGAGACCATCAACCGGATTGTGGCGGTGTTCGACCCCCATCATCAGCATCAAATTCGTATGCAGATTGCCGCAGTGTTAAAGGCCGTCATCAGTCAGCGTCTGGCCCGACGACAGGACAAAAATGGTTTCGTTCCAGCTGTGGAGATCCTCATAAATAACACCCGTGTGCGAGAGATGATTGAAGACCGGGACAAAACCAAGTACATTTCTCAAGCAATTGAAGAAGGTCAGGTCTCTTGGGGAATGCAGTCCTTCGATCAAAGCTTGATGGATTTGATTGATCGCCGGCTGATCTCCTTCGAGGAAGCTCTTCAGCTGTCCACCAACCCGGAAGATTTTCGGGTGCGCTATAGCGGTGTCGACGCCATGGATGGAAAAAAGTGGTCCGAGGGCGGCGGCGCGGTGGACAAGCGGGTTTCACAGAACTGGAAAGAGATTTCGGAAGTGGAAATTGAAGTCCTCACCGAAATCAAAAAGCGCCAGGCCCTGGAATCCAAGAAGAAAAAGGACAACGGCGATCCCGAAGACGAAGCCTGATCTTTCTGCAACCTGAAAAATCACAGGAGTGACATGGACCCTCGTGCAGAAAATCAGCTCTCCGACAACCTAGCCATGGCCATGGATAAACTGGTGCGCTTTCTCGCCCGTAGGGACCACAGCGAACTGGAGCTCCAGGAAAAGCTGGGGAAGAGCTTCACCCAGGAGGTGGTCGACCGGGCCATCGAGACCGCCCGTGAGCGAAAATGGTTACCGGACCCCCAAGAATTGGCCGAGCGGGTGGCCTCAGCCCTGGGGGCTAAACGCAAGGGACAGCTCTATATTCAAAATTACCTAAGAAAAAAGGGCCTCCCGCCGGTTCCCCGGCAGGAGGAGCAAGAGCTGGAAAAGGCACGGGATTTGCTGAAAAGTCGGTTTGATTGCTTTGATAATTGGCTCGACCATGAGATGAAACAAAAGGCCTATCGGTACCTAGCCAACCGGGGCTTTGAAGACCAAATCATTAAGAAAGTGCTCTATGAAAAGTCATGAAGTTCGCCAGGCGTTTATTGATTACTTCAAAAAACAGGATCATGCCCCCGTGGCCAGCTCCCGCCTGATTCCTGAAAATGATCCCACTCTGCTGTTCACCAACGCGGGAATGAACCAGTTCAAAAATGTGTTCCTGGGCCTGGAGTCCCGCGACTACAAACGAGCGGTCTCGTCCCAAAAATGTGTGCGCGCCGGTGGTAAACACAACGATCTGGAAAACGTGGGGCACACGGCTCGTCACCACACCTTCTTTGAAATGTTGGGCAACTTCTCTTTTGGTGATTACTTTAAAAAGGAAGCCATCCACTACGCTTGGGAATTTGTTACCAAGGATTTGGGCCTGGACAAGAAGCGACTCTACGTCTCGGTTTTTAAAGACGACGATGAGGCCGCAAACATTTGGCACAAGCAGGAAGGCGTCGCCAAAGATCGCATTTATCGCTTTGGCGAAAAGGATAACTTCTGGCGCATGGGCAACAGTGGCCCCTGTGGCCCCTGCTCGGAGATCTTTTACGATCTCGGCCCCGAAGTGGGCGGTGACCCTAAAGAGAATGTGGTCGGCGGCGAAGGGGACCGCTACGTGGAATTTTGGAACCTGGTCTTTATGCAATTTAACGAATCTGAAGACGGTACCAAAACCCCACTCCCCAACCCCAGTATTGATACCGGCTCCGGACTTGAGCGCGTGTCGGCCATTATGCAGGGGGAGATCAACAACTATCACACTGATTTGTTTCAAGAGCTGATTGGCGTGGCGATGAAAATATCAGGCCACGAGTACCTGAAGTCCCTGGCAAAAATCAAAGACAAGGAAAAAGCGGAGCGCGAAGCCCTGAACATGGCCTTTCGTGTGGTGGCTGATCACAGCCGCGCGGCGGCCTTTTTGATTGCTGATGGAGTGCTACCCTCGAACGATGGACGGGGTTATGTCCTCAGACGCATCATGCGCCGGGGTATTCGCTATGCCCGCAAGTTGAGCCAGAGCAATTCCCTGATGGTGCCAGTGGTGGAAAACGTCATTGCCTCCATGGGCGATGCCTACCCGGAACTGGTGGAACAAAAACAGCTGATCTCCACCACCATGAGAGATGAAGAAGCTCGCTTTTTGTCCACCCTGGATCAGGGAACTCACATTCTGGAGAACGAGCTGAAGAAATTGTCCGAGTCAGGACAGAAAACTCTCGATGGTAAAATTGTGTTTAAACTATATGACACCTTTGGCTTTCCCGCGGACCTCACTCGGGTGATGGCTAATGAACATGGCTGTCATGTGGATGAGGCTGAGTTTGAACGTCGCATGGAGCAGGCCCGTGAAAAGGCCAAGGCATCATGGAAGGGCAAGGCCCTTGGTGGCGACCAGGCCCACTACATCAAAGTCAGCCAGGAACTCCTCAAGCAATCAGGCCCCACAGAATTTAAGGGCTACGATGGGGTGATACAAAGTTCAGGCAAAGCTCTTCTCTTGTCCGATGGCAAGAACCTTAGGGATTCACTGAAGTCTGGCGACGAAGGTGTGATCGCCTGTGATCAAACCTGCTTTTATGCCGAAAGCGGTGGTCAGGTTGGAGACCAGGGACTCTTGGTAGGTGCGGAAGGCCAGGCTGAAGTCCTTGATACCACAAAAGTGAACGACATCTTTCTTCACCACATTAAGATGGTGGATGGCGTGATCAAAAAGGGCGAAGATGTTTTGCAGAAGGTGACAACAGCCGAGCGTCGCAACACCGCTTGCAACCACTCAGCCACTCACCTCATGCACGCAGCCCTAAAAACGGTACTCGGTTCCCATGTGAACCAGGCCGGTTCACTGGTGGACAGTCAGCGGCTGCGCTTTGACTTCACCCATAACAAGCCTGTCAGCGAAGACGAAATTCGCAAAATAGAAGACCTGGTGAATCGAGAAATCTCGGCAGCGCGAACGGTTGCAACCAGCGTGATGAGTCCAGATGAAGCTAAAGAACAAGGAGCATTGGCACTGTTTGGGGAAAAGTATGGGAACAAAGTGCGTGTCGTGAAGATGGGCGATTTTTCTATGGAACTCTGTGGAGGAACCCATGTGGATAACACCGCCATGATTCGCCTTTTCAAAGTCGTCTCCGAAGGCAGCGTCAGCTCCGGGGTGCGCCGGATTGAAGCCATCACGGGCGATATGGCCTGTCGCTTTTTGCTGCAAAACACCCGTGAGAACCTTAAGTCCCGCCATTCAGCCGGAATGGCCGAGCCCTGGATGCAGTATTTGGAACAGGAAGACAGCGCCGAGGGATCGGCCAATCTGACGGACTGGATGGAAAAACAGCGTCAGGAAATCAAGGGGCTGCAAAAACAACTGGCGGACCTAAAAGGGAATCAAATCAGCGTTGAGGACCTGATTAATGGTGCCATTCCTTTTGAAGTGGGTGGCAAATCAGGGAAGTTAGTACTCGCAGACGTCCCCGTCGATGATCGCAAAGTCCTCAGTGAGATCGGCGACAAAGTGAGAGACAAGATCCAATCAGGCGTGGTGATCATCGTCGGCACCGGCGAAAAATCCCACCCCATCATTGTCTCAGTCACCAAGGATCTCGTCGGCCCCATGAATGCGGGGCAGATCCTTAAAGAGATCTCCCAGGAAATGGGCGGTAAAGGCGGTGGACGACCGGACTTTGCCCAGGGAGCCGGCCCCAACCGCCAAGGCTTGAACAAGGCCTTTGACAAGGCAAAAAATATGGTGGGACTGCACTAGCCTTAAAACAACACAGATTTGCCTGTATAGATGTCGTGAACGGGGCTGAAGCCCCGCTTCACGCATTAATCTCTATACTCCCCGCCCGTATACCTATTATCCTAGCTTCCTGATCCTACGAACATGTGGACCCAGCAAAGGGTCCGGGGTACTCAATCGATATTTTAGTCAAAGTGACTTTACTGGTGATTCTAGCCTTTTCTACCATCAACCTGGTAGCTAACGTGGTCCTTTACTCTTCGACGAGAAAACCCATCTATTTGCGCTTGGGTCTCTTCTGGGCATTCCTGGTTTTAAACTTCGGTGTTCAGTATTTGGTCCGCGAAGCCAGTGAATTCTGGATTATCAGTAGTTTCGTATTTGTCATAATCCCCGCTCTCTTTTTGGCCCATGCCTCTGTGGAATTCACTGGCCAACGGTTTCCCCTGAAAACCTTTTTGGCCGTGGGCGCCGCCGCGATTCTCATGACCGTCGTTCTCGACTTTTTTCCACTGCCCTTTTATGCCCGCGCCATACCTATCGCCTGGGTGAGCGCGAGTATCATGTGGTACGGGTTTTATGTTTTGATGATCAAGGAATGGAATCACTCCTCTCGCCTAATCAAACTTCACAGCCTGGTTCTGTTGTTTGGCGGACTCCACATGTCCAACTTCCCGTTTTTAAGAATGGACCCCTCGGCCGAAGTGTATGCCTGGCCCATTGCCTACGTCCTCGGTCAGGCGTTGGCCACGCTTCTTCCTGCAGTTACTTTGGACTATTATCGCCGCCAGGAAGAGTCGCGGCTTAAATCCATCATCGATGAGAAAACTCGGGATCTGGTACAAACCAATAAACAGTTGCGCCAGTCGGTGGCCGAAAAGCAGTTTTTGTTTCGCACTCTCAGTCATGATATTTCCAGTCCCTTGACCATCCTCCAGGGCCACATCGAACTCTACCGGCGCACCAATGACGCGACCAAACTGGTAGCTTCGGTAGCCACCATCACTGATCGTATCGCCAAACTTATCCAACAGGTGAAAACTTACGAAGCCAACCAAAAGGGCTCTGCCAATATTGAAGTTACGGGTGTCGCTCTAGAGGGCTGTGTGCGTGAGGTGGCTGGCCTCTATGAAAATAGTCTTAAGGCAAAGGCACTTCGCCTTAGCTTGGATTTTGATCCTAATGCCGAAACCATGGCTCTGGTTGAACGCAATTCCTTTATTGGCTCAGTGCTCTCCAACCTTTTGAACAACGCCATTAAGTTCTCTTACCCTACGGGCCACATTACTATTCGCATCGAAACACCGAGTGATCATCTTTGTCGGCTGACGGTACGGGATGATGGCATGGGAATTCCCGCGGCCATGCTACCCACTATCTTTGACTTTGACCAACCCAAGACCCGCATTGGCACAGGCGGTGAATCTGGTACAGGCTATGGGCTTCCCATTGTCAAAAAGATCGTGGAGTCCTACAGCGGGCAAGTTTCCATTCGCTCTGAAGAGCAAATTGACAGCTCCACCGGATTTACTGAAATCATCCTGGATCTGGAGCGCCACTATCCAGCGAGCAAAACCGCTTCGGCGATCGTCTAATTAGTTTTTGAATTGTATTGTGATATCCACTTCCAGGCTTCATCAAAAGCCCCCTGGTGGAGACTGTGTCCGACTTCAGGCCACACCTTATAGGTGATGCGCTCTGCGTATCCTGGTATTTGGCTTAAGATCTGAGCCTCATTGACGACTCCGGGATAGTATCCCGTGGAGGTATCACGATCGCCTACCGCATAGTAAATAGGCACCGCTCGTTTACCCTGCTGAGAGGCCTGGTTGAGATAACTGCGGGCGTAGCTGCCGCCAGAGCCGGGAAATACCATAATCCCTGCCAACTCACTGGCATTAACGGGATTGGTGCCATTGAGCAGGGCGATATTGCCGCCAGCTGACCATCCCGCAAAATAGATGCGCGCCCGATCCACATTGTATCCGGCCTCAAGAATTCCCACAGCTTCATTAAGACGATCAAAGATCAAACGCTGATCATTATAGGAGTTGGTGTCCACCACAAAAAAGCCATCGCGATCGGCGATACTCTTCCACTGACTGATGTCCATGTTAAATAACACCACAACCGGGCTGGCAAAATCCGCACTGTAGCTTTGGGGGCTGTAGATCGTACCCCCTCCAGCCGTCTTTTCCGCCTGGCCAGGCTGGAGTTTGCCGCCGCTGCCATTGGAGGGATCAATCCCTGTCACCTGAGTGGGAGGGTTGATCATGGGGCCTCCGCCCCCGTCCACCGGATGCACCGGCACGACGATGGGAATACCCTGATTCTTGTCCTTGGTTACCCGACTTTGAAAGTAGGGGTCAGAACAGGAAGCGAGGACGCCACCAAATAACAAGACAGCCAAGATTTTTGGAAATCGGACCCAAACAAAAAATATCATCCATTCACCCAACGCCCAAAGATGGAGCAAGCTCGATGCCGATGTTAAGACTCTCAATGACCTCTAGATTTCAGAAAACCCGGCCTGGTTTGTCGTAGCCTATGCAGCTGTTTTCAAGCTGTACAATTTTGAGAATATTGGCCCTGTCTCATTTTGAGACAAAGAAGAAAGAGGCCCCCGGTCACATTACCCCTCTAGACCCGTCCAGACGAGGCCGATAAGAGTTTCATGAGAACAAAACAAGTGATGAAAATAACTGGGGTCTTTTGTGTTTTCCTGTTGGCCTTTGGCGCCCTCGGTGAGGGCCTTTCCACGGGAGCCGATGGACTCAAAACTGAAGACTTGGGGAACCAGCCAGTCGGGGCTTCTGGGGATTTGAGCCAAATGGGACTTGGACCGGGTGGAGCCCAGCTTGATCCAAAGCAATTGCAGAAGATGCTGGAGGAGCTTCAACAAGTTAAGGCCCAAATGGAAGAGCGCAATAAACTACTCGAAGAAATGATGAACGAATAGGCTCATCCCCACCAACTTGGAAAGGCCTCTTCTCCATGGAACGACAAAACTGGCTCATCGGCCTACTCATCACTCTTGCGTCCCTGTTCTTTTTCGCCAAGTCTTGGGCTTTTGATCTGCCCAAATTTACCAAGGGATCCGGAGCGCGATTTGAGTTAAAACTCTCATCCGGCTCCGCGGAGGTGGCCATCACCGTTGCCGACAGCACCAGCAATCAAGTCGCACTTGAGTACTACTTCAAAGACTTGTCCTTCATTGGTATTGAAATGTGGCAGCGCTATCATGTTCAGCCTCAAGGTAAAAAAATAAAACTCAGTGACGGTTATGTTCTCATGCCTCAGTTTGGCCAAACCGCCATGAAGCTCACTCCCGACTATCTTGAGGGCTTTGACGGCGTCCAGGTGTCCAGTTTTATGATGGGCTCAGAAGAGGAGCTCAATGCCCATAAAGTCGGAGTGGAAAAAGTCACCGTCCCTGCTGGCACGGTGGAGGCCACTCACTATCGAGTGAAGGAACGGGGGCAAACCATTGATTTTTGGATCCACGAGAGCGCCAAGCCCATTGGCATTGTGAAAATTGTTTCCTCAGGTAAGGAACTCAAACACAACTACACCATGCAGTTGAAGTCGCTGATCCAAAACAGCAGTCCGAAAATTGATCCTAAGACAGCTGGCCCACTGACCAAAGAGGCCAAAACCTTCTTACCAAAAGTCGGCACTAGCTTGATGGTACATTAGTTGGTGCCTTGATGCCGCTTTCAATCTAGCTCGGAGCCATCAAACAGAGAATCTCGAACATCGTATCCACGGCTGCAAGCGATGTGATGTCGGCATGATCGAAAGGTGGAGAGACCTCCACGATGTCAGCGGATACTAGTTTATTGATTTTAAGCGCCCGCAGAATCTGTTGAGTTTCATAGGTGGTCAAACCACCCACGACAGGAGTCCCCGTTCCCGGTGCATAGGCCGGGTCCAAGCAATCAATGTCAAAGCTCAGGTAAACGGGTTTGTCACTGAAATCTGGAAGTGTCTTAAGAACCTCAGACAGATGCTGACTGCGAATGTCATCAACTGTCAGCGCCTTAAGCCCATGTCTTTTGACAAAGTCCAAATCATCGCCGCCAGCTAAGGGCCCGCGAATGCCAATTTGCAGAGACGAGCTCGGGTCAAGCAACCCCTCGTCAATGGCGTGACGAACAAAAGATCCATGATGATATTCACAATCCCATGCGGCCGGATAAGTATCCAAATGAGCGTCAAAGTGAACGAGGGAAAGCTTTTCACCCGCATGGCGCCTCACCGTGCGAAGAAGGGGCAGGGTGACGGAGTGATCTCCACCGACAGCCAAAAAGCGCTTGCCGTGTTTCAGCACATTGGCGAAGTAATCCTCAATTCCTGTGTAGGCTTGCTTTTGATCAATGGGAACCACAGGGCAGTCCCCCACATCAGCAATCTTCAAGCGTTCAAAGACATTCGTGGCCCGAGACCAGTGAAAGCCCCTGCCAAGAGACGATGCCTCGCGAATGCGCGAAGGTGCAAATCGAGCTCCCGGGCGGTAGGATACACCCCCGTCATAAGGAACTCCAGCAATGGCCACGTCAAAGGCCTCGGTAATCGGTACGTGAGGCAAGCGGAAAAAAGTTTTGATGCCGGCAAAGCGTGGCTGTTCGCGACCGCTGAGTGGTTTAAATTCCATGCATCCAATCTATCGGGGGGAGTTTCCACTGGCAAACAGAGATTGGCTTGCCGCAGCGCCTAGCCTGCCTACATTTAAAAGGAACCCTTGGTGCGACCTGCAGCCCACTCCAGTTGCCCTGACTTACCCAGCCTGAGACTGTAGGGTTCCTTGCGATCCACCTGAAAAAGATTCTTTTTCGAACTGCCAGCCTCCTCATTCAGACGGCGTCGGCGCTTCTGCACCACCTCCTCGACCTTTTTATCCCACTTGGTCCCCGTCAACTCGTAGAGATACCATTTGAGGTCTTGAATACCCGCATCTCCAACTGGCGAAGTCCACATCTCCAACTCCACAATCCAACGGGCTCCCAGTTGTCTCAGACCCACCCTCTCCCAAATAACACTCTCTTCAGCCAAGGGTAGTTCATGAACTGCTTTCCAAGTCCCGTCATCGATGGTGATCTTGTCTTTGGAAAATCGAACTTGGTAGGAATGGAGTTTGAGGTGACAACTCTTAAGATCCATTTCCTTTTTTGTACACCGTTGACTCAATTGACCTTTGGCAGTGGCCTTTTTCGCCGGGACCTCGGCACCAGCGATTACCTGAGGACCCGTCCAAAGGAGGAGAAACAAAACAAATACATAGACGACCGATCGCATAGAAACCATGATTTCATAGTTCAATGGGAATGCCAATTGGCTCCCCGCTTGAAATCCGATCCAACTCCAGTTATGACTTTTGTCCAATGAAGAAACCAGCGCGCCAAAGTCTTTTAAATTGGTATCAGGATAACCGGCGGCCACTCCCCTGGAGAGAAAACCCCAATCCCTACTCCATTTGGCTCAGTGAGACCATGCTCCAGCAGACCACTATCCAAGTGGTCATCCCCTACTACGAAAAATTTCTCGCCTTGTTTCCACGGATTGAGACCCTTGCCTGCGCACAGGAATCGAAAGTCTTAAAGGCCTGGGCCGGACTTGGCTACTACAGTCGTGCGCGCAACCTTCATCGAGCGGCCAAGGCCCTGCACCAGTTGGGATATTTTCCACAAACCTACGGTGAGCTTCTCAAGCTTCCCGGCTTTGGACCCTACACCTCAAGGGCTGTGAGTAGCATCGCCTTTGGTGAAAGGGTGGGGGTTTTAGATGGCAATGTCATCCGACTCTTGAGCCGCTATCACGGAAAAGATGTGGAATGGTGGAAGCCCGCTGGACGACAGGTTCTTCAAGATCTGGCAGACAAAGTGGTCCTGGACTTTCCGCCGGGTGATATGAATCAAGCGATGATGGATTTGGGTTCTACCATCTGCTCCAAGACAAGACCCCTCTGCGCCCTGTGTCCCTTGCACCGCAGTTGCCTGGGATTAAAACAGGACCTTGTAGCTCAGCTTCCACGCAAAAAGCCACGAAAGGCGAAGGAGGTCTGGGTCTGGGAACCTGAGGTGTGGCTGCGCAACAATAAAGTGGCACTCCACTGGAATGAAAGCCAAGTTCCCTTTCTCAAAAAGCGTTGGCTTTTGCCCGGAATAGCTCGGCAACTCAAACAGAAACCCACGGCATTTGTGTTTCGGCACAGCATCACCCATCACGACATTTACGTGACTCCAGTACGGAAGAAGGGACGGCGTCCAGACAAAGACTGGCAATGGGTCCCGGTGCGAGACATCGCCGAGTGGATTCCTGCTTCTTTGGTTAAAAAGACTCTCCATCATTCCGATATTCATGTGTAAGGACAATTGACTTTGGAGACCGCTTTGCGACTTTACCGCCACCCCGGAACTTGGATCTTGCTGTTGGGATTTGGTTTTCTTTTTTCCTGTCAGTCGGAACAGAAATCCAAGGATGCGGGCGAGACGGCTGGCGTAACCAAACCTCAACCCAAACCGCCCAAGGGCTACGAGCCGGCAGAAGCAAAGCTGGTCACTGGAGAGGGTGAAAACTGGGACGGCCATTTTTCTCCGGACGGCCGTAAGGTTCTTTACTTGAGCAAAAATCGCCCCAAGCATAAGCACAGTCAAGTCTATGAGTTTGACCGGGTGACTCTTCGCCATCGACGGATCACCTTTCACGACGGTGAGAACTCTGGTCCGCGATATGACTCCAGTGGGAAGTGGATCCTCTATGCCAGCACCACAGACGAAATTAAGGAAAACCCGGCCTATATTCAGAAAGCTCTAAAAGAACTGAGTAGTGCCAAAACTGAAGAAAAGACGGTCACCTCAACCTCATCGGCAGCACCGTGGTTGGAGCTTCCTTACGAAATCTACCGCAGCAGCACAAATGGCAACGATATAGAGCGCCTGACTCACACTCCAAGCTACGATGCCGAGGCCTCTTATCATCCATCCTTGCCGACAATCTTGTTTACTTCCGTTCGCCATGGTCGTCCCATGCTTTACATGATGAATGTGGACGGTTCCTCACAAAAACTGTTAAGTGATTCGCGTTTTATCGAAGCCGAGGGACAGTTCCACCCCGGTGGCAAGGAGCTTGTTTTTGTCCGCTATTCCTCGGACATGAAACAAGCTCAAATCGTATTTAAAGACACTAAAACCAAAGAAGAAAAAAACCTGACCTTACCTACCGCCGTGAGTTGGTCGCCCGTTTGGCTACCTGACGGGGAGCACATCCTGTTTGCCTCCAATCTGGACGATCCGGAGAACTTTGAGATTTATGCGATCAAAAAGGACGGGAGCTGCCTCCAAAGACTCACCTACTCCCTGGGTAATGACGTTCAACCCGCCATTAGTCCTGATGGCAAGAGCGTTCTTTTTACCAGCGATCGCGGTGGAAGCCGTCAATTGTATTTAATGGACTTTAAGCCTCCCACCACTTGCCCCAAATCTTAATCCTGTTTTATTCTAATAAAGATGAAGGCCTTAACTTTACTTTCGATTTTCGTAACTCTTGGACTGTCACTTGATACTGAGGCGGCACCCATTCCGGCCACATCCAGCTCTTTTGTGATTTCCAGCCACATCGGCAAGTTTATTTCCAATCATGGATTTTCCATCCACGCCGATCAAACTGACTGGATTCACAGTCCGCCCCCTGAGGACAACCCTTACATCGCAACCCTTTACCGCTCGCCTTCAACAGAACTAGGCGTGCAACCGGCTCTCACCGTACGAGTGGATGAACTGGACACCAAACAAACTCTTAAACGGTATGTGAAAAAGTGGCTCAAGGATTACCCTCGCTTTGGCTTTGAAATCCTCAAGGCCAAGCCAATCAAGATAAATGACCAGAGAGCGTTTCTGCTCGATATGGTTAACCGCCAGACGTCCAAACAACTGCGCCAGGTGGTCTTTCTCAAACAAAAAAAGGCCGTCATCCTCACCTGCCGCGGACACCATAAGTCCTTCAACGATACAGTCGGCAACTGTAACAATATCATTGCCAACTTCCGCTGGAGCCAATAGGTACCTTACTTACCTAATTCCCAAAGATCTTCTTAAAGAACCCGGACACTTTCTTGCCGATGGATTTTTGTGCAGGAGCACTGGACGCCACTGGCTTGGAGGACTTTCCTGAGTGTCGACGGGATTGTTGCTGACCACCTTTGGTCTGCTGACCCTGTCCCTGCTGCTGACGGTCTCTTTGCTCACCCTGCGGGCGACCTCCACGCCGGCGACGACGTTTGTTGTTGCGACGCTGATTTCCGTCGCGCCCTTGGCCACCCTGCTGCTGTCCTTGGCCTCCACCACCGCCGGAAGAACCGTGGCGACCAGTAGTTCGATCACGATGACCACTTGGCGAGCCTTGCTGCTGAGAAGGTTGATTCTCCCCACCTTCCTCACGGCGACCTTTAAAATCCCTATCCCGATTGCGGTTACGGTTGCGATTGCGCGAACTCTTTTTCTGAGAGCGCTCGCCACCACTTGCCTGTTGCTGATTGGAATCGTCTCTTTGTCCATCCCGAGGAGGGCGACGACGGCGACCATCCTGACGACGATCCCCACGGCGACCGGCCCCGCGGTCTCCGCCAGTTTTTTTGTCCGCCATACGGGGACGCCTCGGGTAGGGACCTAACTCTCTGTCCCTGGGAAACTCCTCATATTGCTGGAGAAGATGTTCATCCTCAATCCAACCGATTTCCAGCTTATGCCCTAGGTAGTCTTCAATTCGGCGAAGGGCATCGATATCCCGGTCACCGACAAAACTATAGGCGTGCCCATTGGCGCCAGCCCGCCCAGTGCGACCGATGCGGTGAACATAGTTTTCCGGATCATCCGGCAACTCAAAGTTGAAAACCATGTCCACGCCTTGAATATCCAAACCACGGGCGGCCAAATCCGTGGCGACAAGAATGTTTCTTTCGTTGTCGCTTTTGAACTGCCCCATCACCCGATTGCGCTGGGCCTGGGTCATGAGGCTCGAAATCCCCACTGCGGGAACTCCGTTCTTATTCAAAAACTGAGTGATGCGCTCTACATTACGCTTGAAATTGCTAAAGACAATGGCCTGACGAGGTCCCTCCTTTTTGAGTAGAGATAGGAGGTACATGGGCTTGTCATCGTGGCCGACGTGAAAAATGGCATCATCAACATTTTCAGCCTTGGGTTGATCCTTACTGACGTTGATCTCAACTGGTTCAGAACCAAATTCGTAACAAACATTGAGAACATCAAAGTTCAAAGTAGCACTAAAAACCAACATTTGCCGGTCGCCCGGGATGCGCTTCAGAATGTACTTCATGTCATCCTTAAAGCCCATATCAAACATACGGTCGGCCTCATCAAAAACCACCGCCCGGACCTGACGAAGATCCACCACGTGTTCTTTGTATAGATCAATCAATCGACCCGGAGTGGCCACGACAAATTCCAAGCCATGACCGATGGCCTTTTTCTGCTTATCGTAAGCCGTGCCACCATAGATGGCCGTGCAGCGAATGCCCGCATCTCCACCAAGGGAAGCCACATTCTGATAAACCTGCTCCGCCAATTCCCGCGTGGGAACTAAAACCAAAATATAATTGGATTTTTCCCACTCCACAAAGGCACGTTTCGAGGGTGGCACAACGGGAGAATCCTCACTGCCATCGGCCTTGGCATTTTCATTAACAATGCCTTCGATCTCTTTGGTTTTAGCTTCGACAATTTCATCGCCATGTAAAGCTTTGCCGGCTGTCTCCGCTTCTTGAGCACGCAATATGCGCTCTATGAGAGGCAACACAAATGCCGCCGTTTTTCCGGTTCCGGTTTGCGCCAGACCGGCCACGTCTTTTCCCTCTAAAATAGGTGGAATGGCCAATTCTTGAATTGGTGTGCAATCAGTAAAGTTGCTTTTCTTGATTCCCGCAAACAGCGAGGGATGTAGATCCAGTTCAGTAAATTTCACCCGAGAAGATCCCTAGGAGCTGACTCACATTGTCATTAGTTACAATGGCTTAGTATACGAACAGAAGGGGGTTTGTCAAAGAGCAAGAATTCTCAGACATTTATTCATCTGTTGGCAAAAAACTGAGTCAGGGCCTCAATAAAGGCCTGAGGTTGGTCAAAGTGAACCCAGTGGCCCGATTCCGGGATTTGCACCCCTGTAATCAGGGGGTTGGCCGCCACCATTCTGTGAAAAACCTCTTCGCTTAACTCCTCACTCCGACTCCCCCGGATGACCAGGGTCGGACCCTTAAGAGCCCGGATTTGGTCCCACCGTTCATAGGCCCTCCCCTCCCTGACGCTACTGAGGATCGCCTTGGGAGAGAACCGCCAATCGGCCCTTCCATCCTCGCGAGTGGCAATATTAGTGTAAAAATACTGAGCCAGAACCTGGGACTTGGGTCCACTGCCAATGCGACGGGGAAACTCCTCATCAAAAAACTGCTTGGCCGCTCTTTTGTCCGCAAAAGGGGTGGGGACCTGATCGAGATAAAACTCGATCTGCTTGACGGCGTCCGGATGGGAGTCCGGGCCGATGTCTTCAATCACCAGTTTTGCCACGCGTTGCGGATACAGATGAGCAAAGGCTAGGGCATTTCGCCCACCCATCGAGTGACCCACCAGGAGGATAGCCTCCTCCCCCCAACCCAGTTCTTCCAAGATTTTGTGCAGATCCCGAGCGTAGTCCTCAGGCGAAAAGCCAAACTCGGGATGAAAAGACCGACCATGCCCCCTCTGATCCAAGAGCAGAATGTGATAGTCCTTTTCGAAGGCTGGCGTGATCTTTCGCCAATTGGCTCCCGACCCCATCAGGCCATGTAGGAAAATAAGCTTCGGTCCACCTGGATTTCCCAGTACTTGAGTGTGGAAGTTCTCCAAATAAGCCACCTAAACCCCTTCCCGTTTGACCCTTAATGCAAGACGCGTCATTATGATCTCGGGATGGAAGTTACAAAAAAGCCCTGTTTACATCAAGAGTGGATTGACCGTGAGGCCCTGGATATTGTCCGTACCCTCCAATCCCAAGGATTCATTACCTATTTGGTCGGCGGTTGCGTGCGTGACCTCCTTTTGAGCAAACACCCCAAGGACTATGATATCGCCACCGATGCCCGCCCCGGGGACGTTAAAAGACACGTACGCAATGCCTATGTGATTGGTAAGCGCTTTCGCCTGGTGCTGGTCAAACGCGGTGACCAGCAGTTTGAGGTGGCCACCTTCCGCCGTGATTTGGTCGAGGACGAAGAGCTTCCCGAGCATATTTCTTCTGGAGACAATCTTTTTGGCACTCCAGAGCAGGACGCCAACCGTCGGGACTTTACCATCAACGGCCTGCTCTATGATCCGATGGAGAACAAGCTCATCGATTACTGCGAGGGTCTTCCTGACTTGGACGAAAAAATGGTGAGGATGATCGGCGATCCAGACCGCCGGCTGCGCGAAGATCCCATCCGAATTTTGCGCGGTATTCGCCTGGCTCATCTGGTGAGATTTACCTTAGAGCCCAATCTACGCTCAGCCATGGAAGCCAATGCCTCCACACTTTTGGAAACGGCACTTCCCCGTCGACGCGAGGAGTTTCTTAAGTTTTTGCGGCTCGATGATCCCTCACAGGCCTTCATTGAGTCCTTTGATCTGGGACTCCTTAAGTATATTGCCCCACATCTACATGAGGTTTTGGCCGACAAGAACAAGGCCGAAATGTTCACTCATCTGGTCTCTCGCTTTCACGAAAAGCCTCTTGATCATAAGGACCCTCTGCAACTGTTTGGCGCACTGATCCTTGCCTACTACCGGACGATGTTTAATGCCGACCCGGAACAGGCGGTTTCGACCAACCAAATTCTGGACAACCCCGACATGCTGGCTCTGATGCGTGATGAGTTGGGCATGTTTAAGATGGAACAGGCCATGGTCGCCAAGGCTCTTCATATGCAAAGTACTTTGCGCAAGCGCTCGGAGTTTGAAAATCGAGGGGAAAAACGACAGCTGGCTGTCTTGCAGACAGAAGCTTTCCCCTTAGCCCTGCAATTTGCCAGTCGTGATTATAGTTTGTCGGGCGAGGACTGGCTGTTCTGGGCTCAACACTATGAGCAATCTCAAGAAAAAATCGCTGCCGCCCAGGCGAAGAGCCGTCGCACCAGGCGACGCACGCGACGAAAGCGCCCCGCTAAAAAGGGCGGCAAAAGCGAACAGTCCTCAGCCAACAACCAATCCTAGACCGAACCTGTGACCCATATCAGACAATGGTAGAACGCGGCAAAAGACCAAAGCGTTCATGACCATCTGGCCTTTAGACGTTGATCCCCTGGCTTAGTCATGGCAAAAAAGGTAGATTAGTGATGTGAATGGTGAGAAGAGCACATTTTGGCCTTCTTCTGAGGAGCAACTATGAGTCCGTCAATTTGGCAAATTCTGATTATCCTGGTTATTGTCCTTCTGTTGTTTGGCCCCTCTAAAATCCCCGGACTGGGTAAATCCTTAGGCGAAGCCATTCGCGGATTCAAAAAGGGCATCTCGGAAGATCCGGAGATTGACGTCACAGATTCTGCCAAGCGCGAACAAATTGCCGACAACGAAAAGGCCGGCGCCGGCCAAAAAGCCAAGACTAAAGAAACCAACAAATCCTGAGTTCCTTTGTCCCGTCCCAATCGGCGTGAACGATAAAAAAGACCACCATGAAGTGGCTTTTTTATTCTCGAAATCTTGTTTGATTCTCCTATAAACTGCGTGCCGCTTCAGCCATGGCCCGGCTGTCAATGCCATGCTTGGCATAAAGCTCATCAGCCAGATAGGCACTTTGCCCGAACTCACCGTTCACACCGAGAGATTTTACTCTTAGTGCCGCGCCTTCTTGAGCCAAGGCATGGACGGCAATGGCCCCCATGCCACCAACAAGCTGATGGTCTTCGGCAGTCACCAAGCGCCCTTCTGTCTTGGCTAAACACTGTTTCAGTGTCGCCACATCTGGAGAACCGAGGCAAGATGCATTGACGACAAGAGCTCCAATGCCCTCTGTTGCCAAGGTCTCGGCCGCGGCTAATGCATGGGGAGCTAATGATCCGCCGACAAGTAGAGTGACCGACTTGTTTTTCCCAGCCGAGGTGTCGGCAAGAATCTGAGCTTTACCCAATTCATACTTGGCACCTTCAGAGCTGTAACTGCGGGGGAAGTTCTCGCGACCCAAAAAGAAAATGGTCGTTGGGGGAACTTTGCCCTCTTTGCGCATCTTATGAAAACGATCTACCGCCTGGCCCACGAGGGCGTCGGCCTCATCACTGCAAGTCAGAGCGTAGGTTTCACAATGGGGGATCGACGCCGTCATGCCCAACCAACTCAATGCCTGGTGGGAGGCTCCATCAGCCGCATCCTGAAAACCGGTGTGAGAGAAAAAGGCCAACATGGGGGCCTGAGACAAGGAAGCCATCATCAGTGGCAAAGCCCCTTTGGTCACACCAAACTGAGCAAAGGTATCCACCACGGGAATAAAACCTTCTTTGGAAAGACCCGCGGCCACACTGACCATATTGGCCTCCGCCACACCCACGTCCTGAGTGCACTCGGGAAAGGCTTTTTGAAAATCAGCCGTACCCGTTGAACCCGGCAAATCCGAAGAGATGGAAAGAATGGGCAAACCCTCTTTGCGCTTGCGAATGAGAGCCGCACTGACGCCTTTTTGGATTTTTTCACTGGGAATAGAGGAAGAGCCACCGGGACTGGATTTCTTTCCATTGTGCTGAGTGACCATTTCTTCAACCCAGGCCTGAAAATCAGCCGGCACGGTTTCACCACCGTAGATCTCAGACAGAAAAGTCGGAAGTTGCCCTGGCTCCTTCAATGGAAATCCATGTCCCCCGCTGGCGGATTCTTCAGTGGCTTTCACTCCGTAGCCCTTGATAGTCTTGGCGTGGATGGCAACTGGCTGCTTCGGATTGGCTTCGGCTTGGGCCATCGCCTCTTCCAAAACCGTGACACAAGCTTGAAGGTCATGGGGATGAGCCATGTGAAGAACCTTCCACCCCTGCGTCGCTAAAGACTCAAAGCTGGGCTGCATGGAAAAGGAATCCTTATCAATTCGTCCAGTCAACTTGGTATTGTTGTCACTCACAATCAAAACAAATGGCGCCATTTTTCCTTTTTGCGCCAACCCGGGAATGGCTGCCAAGGCCTCACGGGCTTCACCTTCCATACAGGCACCGTCGGAAATGGCCGTGATGGTCAAGCGATTGCGACCCGCAAGGTGATCAGCAAAGGCCAGGCCCTGAGCCTGGGGCAAACTTGAGCCCAAGGGTCCATTACTCAGATAAACGCCATCAGCAAACAGGTGGGATTCACCATGACCCGTCAGTTTACTTTGGATGGAGCGAAAGCCCTTAAGGCTTTCCAAGGTCAGGTCTGCAAATCCATAGTTGGCTTTCAAGGCATAGATGCCATTCTCACAGTGACCTGCATCGTTAATCAGGTGGGCCACTTCATACCATGGTTTATTTTCTTTATTCGCCCGGTGAAAAACTAACCCATAGGCGGCAGCCATCAGTTCAGCAAAAGCGG